>JAYEFQ010000101.1:0-12989 GCA_034658655.1 Bacteroidota bacterium | reverse complement strand
AAAAATAACTACAAAAATTCGCTTTTCCCCATGTTTTAAAGAACCGCCGTGTCAGCCAAATGGCTGACGCGTGGTGGTGTGAGAGGTGCTCCGTGAGTCTTATGACTCACGGCCATCTACTCGATTATGTAAAGTAATCTTAGTTTTTCAATTTTTCAAATTCAATAATTTTTACAAAGAAACTACCATTTAATATTTGTTCCATTTCTTTATCCGTTGGATTTATTAGATAATTATCTAATTGATTTGTAGTATCTTTTATTGCTTCTACATTAGTTATTAAGCTAAGCCTTTCAAGTTTCTCTTTTCTGTATTTTCGAGCCTCTTTTTTATCTTTTGTTTCTGTATCAAGTATTAGATAATACACAAATAATTTATCATTTTTGTATTTAAAAGGTATTATTCCCCAATTTTTATCATTATTTGGTTTAGCATTTAAAATGAAAAAATCGTTTGATTTTTTCAAAACAGTATTCTCATCTGATAAATTTCCTGATAAATGAAATAAAGTTTCTTTTTCTCCATAATTAAAATCAGTTTGATTAATTATTAAAGTATCTTTATTTTGTATATCTATATATTTCCCAATCAACTCTTTTGGAAATTTTGTTAATTCATTTCCTTCCTTTGGCACTATCTCTTTAAACTCAACAGTTGAACAAGATGTCAATACAATTGACGTTACAATTAATAAATTTATAATTATTTTCATATTTTAAATTTAAATTATTTCAAAGTCATTATTTTTTTCATTTATTCTACATAACCTTGTAAATAAACGCAACTCTATTGTGTTTATTTACATTATATCTATAGCTGCCCCTTTTGTGAGAGGCTGATATAATGGTATATAAAAATATGATTGTATTTTAGTTTTATTTGATTAATACAAATATATCTAACTATTTTATAAATCCAATAAATTTCCATGGCTTTTTATTTCTAACAGAAACATCATAATATCAGTCGTATAAGAAACAATAAACACAGCCACTCAAGAAAAAAAAGCCGATTCAAAATTCGTTGTTTGCCACAGATTTTCTATCTTTATCTCAAATAAAAAAACGAATCATGGATAATACACTGAGACAAGAAGTCATGCAAAAAGTAAATCTTTGGCTTAATGCAGACATTGATGAAGACAGCAAAACAGAAATTCAACATATGATGGATACCGATGAAGAGACGCTCATCGAATCCTTTTATAAAGAATTAGAATTCGGCACCGGTGGAATGCGCGGTATCATGGGAGTTGGTCCAAATCGCATGAATAAATACACGGTTGCCATGGCGACACAAGGCTTAGCAAATTATCTGAACAAAATAAAACCTTTTGCAAAGAAAAAAGCTGCAATAGCCTACGATTGTCGAAACAACTCAGCATTTTTTGCACGCACTGCCGCAGAAATCCTGAGTGCTAATGATATTGATGTGTATCTTTTTGATGCCCTACGCCCTACTCCTGAGCTTTCATATGCAATTCGCGAATTAAAATGTGACACAGGTATTGTTATCACAGCATCGCACAATCCTAAAGAATATAATGGCTACAAAGTCTATTGGGAAGATGGCGGACAAATCATTTCACCTCACGACAAAGGCATTATTGATGAGGTTCGCGCCATTACTTCGCCTATTGATGTTTCACTTGAAGCAAAACCGAAGCGAATTTATGAAATAGGCAAAAAAATTGACAAAAAATACATTGCAAAAATTAAAACCTTGAGTTTATCGCCCGATCTTATCCGTAAACATGCTGACATGCCCATCGTTTTCACTCCGATTCATGGTACAAGCGTAAAACTCGGACCAGAAACACTTCGTGCATTCGGATTTACAAACATTATCAACATTCCTGAGCAAGATATTCCCGACGGTAATTTCCCGACGGTTAAATCTCCAAACCCGGAAGAACCCGAAGCATTTACTTTGGCATTAAAAAAAGCGAAAGAAACTAATGCTGAGTTGGTTATGGGTACCGATCCGGATGGAGATCGTGTAGGGATTATTGTCAGAAAGAAAGACGGAACATATCAATTACTAAACGGAAATCAAACCGCAGCAATTCTCATCTATTATTTACTCACTAAATGGAAAGAAAATGGAAAAATCAAAGGGAAAGAATATATTGTTAAAACCATTGTAACCACTGAATTACTTGGCGAAATAGCTGACGATTTTGGGGTTGAAAGTTTTGATACCTTAACAGGATTTAAGTACATCGCAGCGAAAATACGCGAACTTGAAGGTGAAAAACAATTCATCGGTGGCGGAGAGGAATCGTATGGATATCTTGTCGGCGATTTTGTGCGTGATAAAGATGCGATTATTTCATGCGCACTCATTGCAGAAGCTGCTGCCTGGGCAAAAGAAGCCAACAAAACACTTTGGGATATTTTAATGGATATTTATAGCAAATATTCTTGTTTTCACGAGCATTTAATCTCAATAAAAAAAGAAGGAAAAGCCGGTGCTGAAGCTATTTCTAAAATGATGGAAGAGTTCCGGTTCAATACGCCTGAAAGTTTTAATGGACAACAAATATTAATGATTCATGATTTTGAAAAACAACAAGCCATTGACAAAATCAGCGATTTGCGATACAGTTTAACCCTTCCGAAATCGAATGTTTTACAATTTATTTTAGAAGATGGGAGCATAATATCTATCCGCCCCAGCGGAACCGAACCAAAAATAAAATTTTACTTTTCTGTTCGCACAAAAATGGACAGTCCTGCAAATTATCCTGAAAAACGCAAACTTTTAGAGAAACGAATTGAGCATTTAATTCATGCATTAAAAATAGACGAATGAAACCACACAGCCAATATCGCCACAACACATACGAAGACAATGGCGACGCTCACCTCAAACGTAGCATCATGGGACGTGAAGTTGTAGTTGCAATTACAAATGGGAAATTAGATTTTGGGCCTTGGGAGCAAATTTTTTATGAGGAATTTGATGGAAAACACCGGAAACGCGTGTTGGTAAAGATTATTGGGGAGTAGGAAGCATGGGATCCCTTCTGCTATGACTATTTGAAGGAAATAATAATTGTTGGAGAAAGAATTGTTTCACGACAAGAAAACGGCAAAACATAATTACCTAAAAATTTTTGAGCCAATTATTTATAATTGTTTTTCCACCTGATGTCATATAAGATTCTGGATGAAATTGAAGCCCTATCCAAGGGTAAACCTTATGTCGAATTGCCATAATTTTAGCATCAGATGAGAGGGCAATCGGCAACAACTGTGACGGTAATTTATCCAACACCCAGGAATGATATAAGCCAACTGCTTCATTATGCTTTATCCCACTAAAGATAGTGTCTTCAACAGGAAATTGCAAGTTGGTCATTTGTCCGTGAACCACATTTCCTAAATGCCTTAAGCGTGCCCCAGAAGCCAATCCAATAATTTGATGTCCCATACAAATTCCGAGCACAGGCTTATGCTTTAAACGCTGCAAAGCCAAAAAAATCTGAGAGTACTCATATGGCAAACCTGGTCCGGGAGAAAGCACAAATCCATCGTAAAACAGAAAATGCTTAGGACTAATGGCATCATAAGGACAAATCTCCACATTACACAACCCGCTATTTTCAATAGTTTGCGCCAGGATATCAGTAAAAGAATCATAACAATCTATGAGTAACAAATTTTTCATTTATCTTTACTTATCTTTACAATGCATTTTTACAAAACTACGATTTTTTATGAAAGCAATGACCGGGAACGCAGGATTTCAAGAAATGAATCAATTAGGCAAAGCCAAACGCCCCTTTCTTGCTATAATATCGTATGATAAATCAAAAATTTTAATATCTCCCTTAGAAAACATTGACACAAAAATGTGTGAATATACATTTCCGGCATTATCAAACTCACACTATACATTAACCAATGAGACAGCACCAAAATTAAAATACACACCTCTATCAAAATCTAAGTTTAATAAAGCTTTCGACATTGTGATGCGCCATATCCAACAAGGAGACACTTACTTATGTAATTTGAGTTTTGAAATCCCTTTACAAGAAGACCCCGATTTGAATGAAATATTTCGTAATAGTGTCGCTAAATATAAGATTCGTTTTCGCGAAGATTTTCTCTGTTTTTCGCCGGAAATATTTGTTCGTATCGCAAACCAAGAGATTAAAACGTATCCCATGAAAGGAACGATAGATGCAAATTTACCGGATGCTGAAGACCAATTACTTTCTGACCCAAAAGAAAAAGCGGAACACTATACTATTACTGACTTATTGCGAAATGATTTAAGTCGAATTGCTAAGGATGTAAACGTGACAAAATTCAGATACATTGACAAAATTTCTAGCGCACAATCGAATTTATTGCAAAGCAGCTCAGAAATAAGTGGCATTTGCAAAACAAATTGGCAATCAGAAATAGGTAATATTATGAATCGTTTACTACCGGCAGGCTCAATTACAGGTGCTCCCAAAAAGAAAACAATGGAAGTTATTGCTGAATCAGAAACGCATAATCGGGGGTTTTACACCGGAGTGTGCTGTTTATTTGATGGTAAAACATTAGACAGTTTTGTGCTAATACGAATGATTACCAAGCAAAACGGACAATACACTTACAAAAGTGGTGGCGGCATTACAAGTTTTAGTGATGCGGAAAAAGAATATCAAGAAATTCTACAGAAAATTTATGTTCCAGTTTATTGAAAGCATATATATTAAGAACGGACTTGCTCCTTTGATTTCGTACCATCAAGCACGTTATCAGGCATGTTTACATGCTCACTTCCCGAATGCAAAACACATTGAGCTAAAAACGCTCTTAGCTAACGCACCTATCGATAATCAGGTGTATAAATTGCGCATTGTGTATTCAAATAAAATTGATGGGTTTGAATTCATTCCCTATCATCAGAAAAAAATCACATCTTTAGTTGTAATTGAAGATAAATCAATAAACTACCAATGGAAATATGCTAACAGAAACGCTTTTGATAATTTAAAAGCGAACTATAGCAAAGACACAGAGCTTATTATTACACAAAATGGATTGATTACGGACAGTAGTTATTCAAATCTGGTTTTAGAAAAAGAGGGCAAGCGATATACCCCAGTAACTCCATTATTAAATGGTGTACAAAGACAATTTTTATTAGATCATCGTTGCATTATTCCTAAAGCTATACATAAAAATCGAATTACAGATTATGATTCTATTTATTTAATTAATGCAATGCAAAATATTAACAACTGCATAAAATTAAATACAGACTCAATTATTTTATGAGAAATTGAGTATGATTTGAATGGTTGAGTCCAGTATCGTATGTTTCCCTTTCGTCTCTATTAAACAACATTGTTGATTCAAAACTACCGATATGCTACGCTTTACTTCGCCTATCGGTGTTGAATCTACATCGGCATAATACTTACAATTTTGATTAATAAATGGTATTATAAGTATTTAGGTTTAATAAATTTAAGATATCGAATATCAAATGATAAATGATAAATGATAAATGATAAAGTTAAATCTTATATCCTCCATGTGTCGGATTCACTATCGGTATAAAATAAATTTTCTTGCGGATTTTGAGTTAAATATGATTTACAGAATCGATTAATAGATTTCGGAATAAATATTATTCTTTTTGTTGAATCTCTTCCTAATACCAAGTCTGCAAATCATATTCGCGGGCAATGCCAAGTTAATTTGGTATTACTCAGCAAAAAAATCATCAGTAAAGTTTAATGGCAAGAGTTGGGAGACATTATCAAACACCCATAATTCTTCTTTTCCGGCAAGCATAACCCTCATGTGCTTGTGATATCTACTTTCAGTTTCTTGCATTACCTGCCTGCATGAGCCACAAGGAGAAACTGGGACTTCAGTAATTCCCTGGCTTCCTGATTCAGCAACAACGATTAAATCCGTTACCGGGATATTAGGATATTCTGCATTGGCATAAAACAAAGCCACTCGTTCAGCACATAAGCCGGACGGATAAGCCGCATTTTCTTGATTATTTCCTGTGATAATTTTACCATTTGCAAGCTTTACAGCGGCCCCAACATGAAATTTACTGTATGGTGCATATGCATTTTTCATTGACTTTTCAGCATGCTGCAATAACTCGAGTACGTCATTATCAAGTTCGTCTCTGCGATATTTTTTATACTGTATTTTTATTTCTTCTTGTTTCATATTATAAAAATACAAAAAATTAATTGAAATAACTAAAAAACAATCTTTTTTCGTTTGGATTGAGATGCGAGACAATAAACCCTTACTTCGTTATTATTTTTTTCGCAGTTTACCATAAGCAGCAAAGCCCCACAAGCCGAAAATTAATACCCCTACAATTAAA
The DNA here is from genome assembly GCA_034658655.1 of Bacteroidota bacterium. Taxonomy (GTDB): domain Bacteria; phylum Bacteroidota; class Bacteroidia; order Bacteroidales; family ML635J-15; genus JAQIBY01. The sequence continues at coordinate 6,626 of JAYEFQ010000101.1, read as the reverse complement.
CCAAGCGGATAACCAAGCTTCGGATCTAAACTCAAGCCACCGCTTAAATTTGGAGCAACCAAAAAATAAGTAGCGCAAATACTTGTCATAATAAACGCCGGAACAGATAAAAGCCAATGAAACTTATTTTCACGTTTTAAATACATAGCTCCTGTCCAAAGAACAAAGCTTGCAAGCACTTGATTTGACAAGCCAAGAAATTTCCATACAGTTGCAAAATCGAGTTGAGATAAAATGAAACCGACAACAAAAAGCGGAATGCTGATTAACAAACGGCTGGAAATAGATTTCTGCTTAAATTTAAACATATCTGCAACGGTTAAACGTGCTGAACGAAAAGCTGTATCGCCAGTACTGATAGGCAAAGCAATTACACCAACAATGGCGAAAATTGCTCCGATTTTTCCAAGCCATGACCGACTAATTTCATCAACCACCCAAGCTGCATTATTTCCGTGTTCGACCAACGTTTCATTCAATGCATCTACCCCACCGAAATAATTCATGGCTGCCGTAGCCCAGATAAGAGCAACAATACCTTCGGCAATCATGGCACCATAAAAAATCTTACGTCCTTGATTTTCATTTTTAAGACATCGTGCCATCATAGGAGATTGTGTTGCATGAAAGCCTGAAATTGCACCACAGGAAATCACAATAAACATCATGGGATACAGCAAATTTTTATCCGGGTTAGAATGCCAATTTTTAAGTGTTGATCCGCTAATTTCTATCAAATCTAATTCTCCACTAAATCCTTTTACTACAATCATCATGGCAATACTAACCGCCATAAACAATAATGCGATTCCAAAAATTGGATATATTTTACCAATGATTTTATTTATTGGCAATAAAGTTGCAATCAAATAATATGCAAAAATTGCATAAAGCCAAATGAGTTTCCCTCCTGCTGTCAATGATGCCAATAAGCCGGCAGGACCAGTTACAAAGGCAACACCAACAAAAACGAGCAACAAAATAGTAAATACACGCAATATTTGCTGAACACTGAATCCGAGATACTTACCCACAAGTTCAGGCAAACTTGCGCCACCATTTCGAATGCTCAACATTCCGGAAAAATAATCGTGTACAGAACCCATGAAAATACAGCCAATTACAATCCATACGTACGCCCATGGACCATAAGCTGCACCCAGTATTGCACCGAAAATCGGACCAAGCCCTGCAATATTCAAAAATTGAATCATGAAGACCTTCCATGGGCGCATAGGGATAAAATCCACACCATCTTGTTTTGAGTATGCAGGAGTCTTACGAGTTGAATTCGTGCCAAAAAATCGATCAATAAATCGACCATAGATAAAATATCCAGCAATTAAAGCAGTAATTGAAATTAAAAATGTCCACATGCCAATTAATTTTATGCAAAATTAATAAAACTTCGCTTTAATTATAATTGACAAATTCAGATTTTTCCACCACACATAAAGCGCTATTATTTAAATAGATAATCATTTTTACTCATTTACAAACGAATATCAAACGAAAGCAAATGTTTAATAACCGACTATAGGTTTCTGGACGCCGTATGTTTGCACCGAGCAATCAAAACAAGGCTCAACGAAAATGAATATTAATTTTAAAATTTACTATTATGAATTTAAACAATCATGTATTATTAATTGGAAACTTGGGTAGTGACCCAGAATTGAAATCGTTTGAAAACGGAACAAAAGTATTGAACGTGAGTATAGCAACCAATGAGTCGTATAAAGATTCAAAAGGTGAGCGTCAAACAAAAACTGATTGGCATCGCTTGGTAATTTTCGGAAAACAAGCGGAAATTATTGCGGAGCGTTGCAAATCGGGGTCAAAACTTGCAATTGAAGGAAAAATGCAAACACATAGCTATGAACAGGATAATGTGAAGCGCTATATTACGGAAGTTAAAGTGCAGGAATTTATTCTACTTGATCCTAAGGATGCATAACGATTTGTAGAATTTTGTAAAATAATAGAAGCCCGGCAGAATCTGTCGGGCTTTTATTGTTTTTTAAAGAAAAAGCGACTACAAATTCTCTTTCAAAAATTCAGTCATTTTTGTGTAAAGATGTAGTCGGGTATTTCCGCCATAAATTCCGTGATCTTTATTTGGATAGACCATCATTTCAAACTGTTTATTTGCAGCCACCAACTTACTCACATAATCCATTGTATTTTGGTAATGCACATTATCATCAGCGCTACCATGGACAAGTAATAAGTTTCCATCCATTTTATTAGCATGATTTATGGGTGAATTTTGGTCGTAACCGGCTTCATTTTCTTGTGGCAATCCGTTGTAACGCTCGGTGTAAATGGTGTCATAATATCTCCAATTTGTAACCGGAGCCACTGCAATTCCTGCAGTAAACACATCCGCGCCAAGCGACAAGCAAAGATTAGTCATATAACCGCCGTAACTCCACCCAAACATGCCAATTCTATCCTCATCAACATATTTCAATTCTGCTAACTGACGAGCCGCTGCAATTTGATCTAAGGTTTCGTATTTACCAAGTTCTCCATAAGTTACTTGTCTAAAATCACGACCTCTAGCGCCGGTTCCTCGATTATCAACCGAAACTACGATATATCCTTGCTGAGCCAACATTTGCCACCAAGCCATATTATGATCCCAATCGTCGGTAACAGTTTGTGAGCCAGGTCCACCGTATGTGTACATTAACACAGGGTATTTTTTCCATTTTTTAAATTTAGGTGGCTTGATAATCCATGCGTTTAACTCGGTACCATCATCACCTTCAATGGTTATGAATTCTTTTTGCACCCATCCATATTCACCCATTTTATTTTTCAATCTTTTATTATCTTCCAACACACGAACTAATTCTCCATTGGAATGATGCAAGGTTACTTTAACCGGTTTATTTGCGGTAGTATGCTCTTGAATATAATAATCAAAGGTTTTGCTAAAATGCACTTTTGTGGTTCCCAATTCAGGATTAATTCGCTCACTTTCATTACCATCAATACTTACATAATATACATCTCGCTGCAATGGGGAGCGTTCTGCTGATTGATAATAAAAGCGTTCATTTTTCTCATCATATCCATAGAAATCTGTAACTTCCCACTCTCCAGACGTAATCTGACCTTTTAAAATGCCCTCCATATCGTAACAATACAAATGTCTAAAACCATCATTTTCATGAGACATAACGAAAAGTTCACCATTAGGTAAAAAGGTTAAATCATCATGTAATTCATGATATTTTTCAGTTCTAAGATTGAGTAATATATTAGAAACACCGGTTTCCGCATTTACTTTATGTAATGTCAAATTATTTTGAAGTCGATTTAAAGTAATCACAGATAATACACCGGGACGTTTGGTCCATTTTAAGCGAGGAATATACAGTTCACCTTTCCCTTCAAACTCAAGCGTTTTAGTTTTAAGTGTACCGAGATCAAAAATATGTGCAGAAACTTGAGAGTTCTTCTCTCCTGCTTTCGGATATTTGTAGCGATATTCATTAGGATATAATTCTCCGTATTTCGGCATATTAAACTCTTTCACACCCGACTCATCTGTTTTGAGAAATGCAATATATCTACTGTCTTCTGACCATTGATAAGCCTTAGAAAACCCAAATTCTTCTTCATAAACCCAATCGGGTGCACCATTGATAATATGATTTTTCTTTCCATCTTTAGTAACTTGCGTTAAATCGCCATCGCGAAGTTTATACACATAGATATTATTTTCAAAAACATAAGCCACGTTTTTGCTATCCGGCGAAAATTCAGCCAATTGTACTTTAGCATCCTCATATAACGGAATTATTTTCTTACTTTCAATATCATAAATATAATAATTTGCCCTGAATGAATGTCTGTAAATCGATTCGTAATCAGTTGAAATTAAGAGATGTGTCTCGTCAGAGTTAAATGAATACTCCATAATCCAATCTTGCTCAAAAATTTCAGGAAATTCTGATAAATTAAAAAGCTTTACTTCATTTTCACCCGTTTCATAATCAACTTTAATCACCGCATTTCTCCTCATACTTAGTTTTGTATAATGCGCTCCATCGTTCATTGAGCGAATGCCTGTTACTGTATTTTGTCTGAATGTTGCTTTTGACCAGATATCCTCAAGGGTGATATCATCGGCAGAGAAACCTAAATTTGAGATAATTAGAAAAAGACTGGTAAGTACAAATGCAAATCGTTTCATAAGATAAAATTTTTATTCAAACAAAATTAGCAAAATGAAAAATGAAACAAAGTAAAATTATGAATTTTAAGATTATTTTATGAGATATATGAGTTCAGTTTACAAAAATTTGTAACTACTCAATGCTAAAATTAAAAACATTAACACCGATTGTGATTCAAAACTACCGATATGCTACGCCTATCGGTGTTGAATCTACATCGACATTATACTTGCAATTTTTATTAATAAATGGTATAACTATTCAGACGCATTTGAAACGATAGCACGATAATCCGCCACATGACGGATGCAAAAAAAGAAAATATGAGATCCCGGATATCAAACAAGAGGTTGCCTGCCTCGTATTAAGATGCTGATTAAGAAAATAGATTATTTTTGTTTTCAGCATCTTGATGGCGATTTAGTATCAACAAGAGGTTGCAACCTCTTGTTGATTCCAATGTTTTTTCTCAGATTTGCGGTGAAGAGCTACTTTTGCTGATACTGATTAGTTACAAAGTTTTAAAGTTAAAAGTTCATAAAGCTATATCGCTAAATATCAACAACTTACTCCAACGTCTATAGTTATGTTAAATTGCTTACTATCAATGGTTTACACTTTAAGTATCGAATCGTTATCCCAGAAATCAATTCGGAACTAATCAATTCGGCATTATACTATGATTTTAATTAAAATGATTAATAGCAGTATAAGAGATGAGCCGCCGAAAGTCGCCGATATAGTACTCTATTTCAAGACTTTTGCAACGAAACAGACTTGTGCTAAGCTGTGAGCGCTAAAGTATAGCCTGAAATAAAAGCACTCGAAAAATGCGAACAAAAACATCCCTATTAGCATTTTTGTATTTATTGTTGAAAATCAAACCCATAAGTGTATTTGTGTGCTTTTTATGAATAATGCAGGTTAGGTAATTCAAAAACAATTACCGGATAATTAGATAAAATATGTACTTTTGCAACAAACAAAACAGTATGAAAACAGGCTTGTTTTTTGGCACGTTTAATCCTATCCATCACGGACACTTGATGGTGGCTAACTTTATGCATCAATTTACAGATTTAGATGATGTCTGGTTTGTAATTACCCCACAAAGTCCGTTTAAAAAGCGGGAAAACCTGCTTGATAATCGTGACAGACAACACTTGGTAAGCCTTGCGATTAAAGACCAGTATGATTTTAAAGCCTCAGATATTGAATTTAATTTACCAAAACCAAATTACACAGTACATACCCTTACGCATTTACGTGAAAAATATCCTGAACGAGAATTTGTTTTAATAATGGGAGGAGATAATTTAACCCATTTACACAAATGGTATAATGTTGAGCAAATTCTTTCTACTCATAAGGTATATGTTTATCGCAGGCCAGGAGCTGATATTCCTGATCGTTGGGAAAACAGCATTGGAAAAGGTATTATTCAAGTTTTTGATGCACCACAATTGGATATTTCTGCATCATTTATCCGCAAATCGATACAAAATCAAAAAAATATTCGTTATTTTATACCCGATGCGGTTTATCAATATATTAAAGAGATGCATTTTTATGAAAAATAGAATCGTTTACTTATTTATATTTCTAACAGGAATCCTATTCTTGGCAAGTTGTGGTAAAACGGATGAAGACATTCGAATGGAAGATGAGATAATCGGATATTGGTATGCTTTAGATTCAAATGGAGATTTAGAAGTAAATATTCCGGAGTATTCCTTCAATGAAAATAATGAAGGGTTTACAATGCTTTATGGATCAACTAATAATATGAATTGGGAAATAAAGCGTGGTCAGCTTAACGTTTATTATGATGAAGCCCCTAATTACATTATCGGATACGATAAATACAACAGCCGTTCCTTATTTCAGGTTCACGAATTAGAAGGAGATTACTTAAGAGTTACCCAATTTTATAATGATGGATTTCAGTCGGAGCTGGATTTTTATAGAAATATTGATTAATGAATTTTCCCTAAGTACATGACAAAATTTTTGTAATTATTTGAATGTTAGGCTCAACATTGCATAAAAGTGCATGAGCAATGTTTTAATCTTTGTAAATTCCCACTCGATAAGCCCAGATAAATGCAATACACACTAACGAAAGGAGTTTTGATATTCGTTCTAAATCTGAAAGGTGGGTAACTTCAAAATTGAAACCACTTGATTTTAAGGCTTTGAACATTGTTTCAATTTGCCATCTGTCCTTATATATTAATAGGGTATCAGGGTTATATTTGTAGGTTGCTATAATTACAAATTCAATTTTATTATCCCTACCCAGTGTTTTTATTCCTGAAAGAAAAACATAATTATTACCAACTTTAACAATTTTTCGATAGTGCATGGCTTTATGCAGTGGAAGGCTATTAAAAAGCCAGAAAGCCTTTTTATCACCCTTCCCTGGGACATTTATTT
>JAYEFQ010000100.1:0-40201 GCA_034658655.1 Bacteroidota bacterium | reverse complement strand
AATGTCGCAACTGATGCGTCAAATAAAGAGAGAATCAATCGTTGGAATTGTGCGCTTCGTATGTTTAAAGAAAAGCCAGTGTTAGGTTGGGGACCAGGAACCTACCAATTTCAATACGCTCCGTTTCAAAAATCGTATGAAAAAACAATCATCAGTACAAATGCTGGTGATATGGGAAATGCCCATAGTGAATATCTTGGGCCGCTTTCCGAGTCGGGCTTGCTCGGAATGTTGAGTTTGCTCGGGGTTATAATTACTGTCGTAATTGTCGCACTTAGACGTTATAAATTGACTAAAGATAAACAAACTAGAACGCTATTGTTGATGGCATTAACAGGACTGGTCACTTATTTTATTCATGGGTTTTTAAATAATTTCCTTGATACAGATAAAGCGTCTGTTCCTTACTGGGGATTTATTGCAATCATTGTCGCTGTCGATTTATTCCATTCAAATCACGAAAAAGATATTGAAGACGAAAAAAAGCTACATCAAAAATGAAACAGCCTAAGCTCAACAGGTAAATTTTAAATAATTATTTCATTCTTTCATTATATTCACGAGTACGAGTATCAATCTTAATTTTATCTCCAATATTTATAAAAAGAGGTACCATAATTTCTGCCCCAGTTTCTAAAGTTGCTGGTTTCAATGTATTTGTTGCAGTATCGCCTTTTACACCGGGTTCGGTATAAGTGATTTCAAGTGTGACGAAAGGCGGTAGGATACACTCCATTGGCATTTCTTGCTCGGCATGAAACATAACCTGAACTTCCTGACTTTCTTTCATTAGGTCATTATTCTCGATCATTTCTTCGCCAAGGTTAATTTGTTCAAAGGTTTCTGTATGCATCAGGTTAAAACCCATGTCGTCTTTATAAAGAAATTGATAGGGACGATATTCAATTCGCACACTTTTCATCTTGACACCTGAATTAAATGTGTTGTCAATAACACGTCCGGTTTCTAGGTTTTTCAATTTTGTCCGCACAAATGCAGAGCCTTTTCCGGGTTTAACATGCTGAAAATCTACAATTTGGTAAATTCCACTTTTGAATTCTATGCACAAACCATTTTTAAAATCTGATGTTGAAATCATATCACAGTAATTTTTGAATTTTTACAAAAATAATTAAATCAATGAATTAAACGAGAATTTTGATTCTGCTTTTATTGACAGCATAATTATTATTATCTTTCGCAGTCGAAAAAAAAGTACTATGCAAAAAAAGCCAGAGGTTATTGTTTACACCGATGGAGGTGCCAGTGGAAACCCCGGTCCGGGAGGATACGGGCTTATTCTTATGAGTGGAAAACACAAAAAGGAAATGTCTGATGGCTATAGAAAAACAACAAATAATCGAATGGAATTGATGGCTGTAATAGTTGCCTTAGAAGCTTTAAACAAGCCATGTCGAGTAATTATTTATACAGACAGCAAATATGTTGCAGATTCAGTTATAAAAGGATGGGTTTTCCAGTGGGAAAGAAAAAAGTTTAAAAAGAAAAAAAACCCTGACCTTTGGATGCGATTTCTGCAGGTATATCGAAAGCATGATGTTGTGTTTAAATGGGTCAAAGGACATGCAAATATTCTGGGGAATGAACGTGCAGATTTTTTAGCTGTGCAGGCATATAAAAACGGCAGTCTTTTAATTGATCAAGCCTATGAACAAAGCCAAATAGATGATAATGAAACAATATTCTGATTATAAACATATCGTATTTGATTTCTCTGAAAAACAATATTTTGATATTGCCATGAAACTGCGTATGAAAGTATTTGTCAAGGAACAATCTGTTCCCAAAAAGCTGGAATACGACGGAGATGATGCATTAGCAATTCATATGCTTTTGTATCATGATAATAAACCAGTAGCAACTTGTCGATACAGGACTACTGATGACGGAGTTAAACTAGAGCGAATTGCAGTTAAAAAAAGAAAGCGAAATAGTGGATTTGGGAAAACTTTGTTGAAAATTGCCTTAAATGAAACGCAGGGCTACCAAAAAACTCGATACCTTTTTGCCCAAACAATACAAACTGGATTTTATGAGAAAATGGGATTTTCTGCAGTTGGAAATCCTTTTCAGGATGCCGGAATACAACATATTAAAATGATTTATAGGGAAGACAATGGCTAATACGGTAAAAAAACTCGTAGGACAAACGGCAATTTACGGTCTGAGCAGTATGTTTGGGCGCCTGTTGAACTATTTCCTTGTGCCCTTATACACCAATGTATTTTTGCCGAAAGAATACGGAATTGTTACGGAATTCTATGCGTATGTTACTTTCCTGATTATTGTCTTAACCTATGGGATGGAAACCGGATTTTTTCGTTTTTCACAAAGTGAATACGGTTACAAAAAAACCTATTCAACAGCGCTCGGCTCGCTTTTTATTACTTCCGCGATTTTTCTATTGCTCGTAAATTTATTTGCACAACCAATTGCCAATACCATTAATTACACATTACATCCTGAATGGGTGCGTTGGTTTGCTTTAATTCTAGCTTTTGATGCATTTTCGGCCATTCCTTTTGCAAAACTACGGATGCAAAATAAAGCCAAGCGATTTGCAGCCGTTAAACTTGCCGGAATTGTTCTGAATGTTGTGCTAAATGTCTTTTTCATTGTTATTTGCCCCAAAATTGCACAAGTAAACCCCGACTCTCCACTGCTTATATTTTACAGTTGGCATATCGGTATCGGATACATTTTTATTTCAAATTTAATATCTAGCAGTTTTACTTTACTACTCTTACTCCCAGATATTTTTGAGGCGGAATTAAAAATCAGTAAAGCGCTTTTGAGAAAAATGTTGTGGTATTCACTTCCATTGTTAATTGGAGGTTTAGCCGGTATGGTGAATGAAACTATTGACCGGATTTTGTTGAAATATTTACTCCCCGGAAGTGATGATTTTGTAATGGCGCAAGTCGGTATATATGGCGCAAATTATAAACTTGCAATTTTAATGACCTTGTTTATTCAGATGTTTCGGTATGCAGCAGAACCATTTTTCTTTTCCTCTGCCAAGGATAAGCATTCAAATAAACTTTTTGCAAATGTCATGACTTGGTTTATTATTTTTGGATTACTGATTTTTCTCGGAATTACAGGATATCTTGACATTGTGAAATTTTTTATTGGCGAAAATTACCATAATGGATTAAATATTGTCCCGATTTTGCTGCTCGCGAATTTATTCCTCGGAATTTATTTCAACCTATCTGTATGGTATAAGTTAAATGATAAAACCAGATTTGGTGCATATTTTGCAATCACGGGAGCAATAATTACAATCATTTTAAATGTAGTTTTAATTCCCCTTATAGGATATACAGGATCAGCGATTGCAACACTGGTTTGTTATTTTTCTATGATGCTTATTTCGTATTTTATCGGGAAAAAACATCATCCGATACCATATCAATTGAAAAAAATCGCTGTGTATTTTATTTTTGCAGGCGGAATTTTTGCGCTTTTCCAATTTACTGATAGCTTGAGTCAAAGCTTAGAGCTGCTTTTAAATACTGTGCTTATTGCTGCATTTACAGGCGTTGCGATTTGGAAAGAAAGGCTATTAATACAAATTCGTGAAAAGGGACGCCAATGATTTTATATTCACCGAGCATTTATGTATTTTGTGTTCAATTAATTAATTACATATTATGAAAGTTAAAATTGTCAATAAATCAATAAATCAACTGCCTGATTATAAGACAGAAATGTCTGCTGGAATGGACTTGCGGGCTAATATTGAAACTGAAATCTTGCTGAAGCCTTTAGAACGAAAATTAATTCCGACTGGGCTATTTATTGAACTTCCCAAAGCATATGAGGCACAAATCAGACCTCGAAGTGGCTTAGCGTTAAAACACGGAATATCTGTACTTAATACTCCGGGAACCATTGACGCAGATTATCGCGGTGAAATTGGCGTTATTCTTGTTAACCTTTCAAACGAAAATTACACCATTCAATCGGGTGAACGTATTTGTCAAATGGTTATTGCGAAATACGAATCTGTTCAATGGGAGCAGGTTGATGTGCTAGAACAAACAGTACGAGGTGCCGGAGGATTTGGACACACAGGAACAAAATAAAATGCAGATATTATGAAAATTATTGTACCAATGGCAGGAATGGGGAAGAGAATGCGGCCTCATACGCTTACAATACCAAAACCGTTAATTCCCGTTGCAGGAAAACCGATTGTACAGCATTTGGTTGAAAATATTGCAAAAGTATCTGATGAAGCAATCGAAGAAATCGCGTACATTATCGGCGATTTCGGTGTTGAGGCTGAAAATCAGCTTAAAGCAATTGCTGGAAAACTTAATGCAGCATGTAAAATATATTATCAAACAGAGCCGCTTGGAACGGCACATGCCATTCAATGTGCAAAAGCTTCTTTAAGTGGGAGAGTTGTTGTCGCATTTGCGGACACGCTTTTTAAAGCAGACTTTAAACTGGATCAATCGCATGATGCAACAATTTGGGTTCAAAAAGTGGATAATCCACAGTCTTTTGGCGTTGTAAAACTCAATAAAGATGGCTTAATCTCTGATTTTATTGAAAAACCGAGAGATCCAGTTTCTGATTTGGCGATTATCGGAATTTACTATTTTAAGGAAGGAGAAAAATTGCAAAATGCAATACAATATTTGCTTGATAATAAAATTACCGAAAACGGAGAGTATCAAATTACTGATGCACTCGAAAATATGAAAAATGACGGGCTTACGTTTATCCCTGGACAAGTTGACGAATGGTTAGATTGCGGAAATAAAAATGCTACAGTACATACCAATCAGCGGATGCTTTATTTCTTAAAAGATGAGTTTCTTGTTTCTGAAACAGTGCAGACAAAAAATTCAGTAATTGTTCCCCCTTGTTATATTGGGAAAAATGTGAAAATTGAAAATGCAGTTGTTGGACCATTTGTTTCCATTGGAGACAATTCACAAATCAAAAATTCAGTTATTACCAATAGTGTTTTGCAAAAAGAGGTGAAGGTTACACAAAAAATTATTGATAATTCCATGATTGGACATTTTGCAGAAATTAATGGAACTGCTGAGGATTATAGCCTTAGCGATTACACAAAAATAAGATAATTTATGAAATATTATAAAAGATTAAGCTATTTCCTTTTATTACTACTGTTGTTTACGGGTTGTAAAAGCACTCAAAACTTAGAAACGGAGCAAAATAATTCTTTGTCAGATGAAGAGTTCGTTGCTGATGCATATTTTCTGGAAGGCTTAAGGCTGAAAACAATCGGCAACCTAGAGGCAGCACTTGGAAATCTTGAAAAAGCCCGTGAAACTGAGCCTGGAAATGCGGTTTTTCATTATCAACTTGCTGAAATAAACACCCAGCTGGGAAATTACAGAGCAGCAATTCATTATGCAGAAAATGCAGTTGGGATTGATGCAGGAAATGTATGGTATCATGTGTTGCTTGTACAGCTTTATCAAAATGCAGGGCTTTTTGCAAAAGCTACCGGTGAAATGGAGGAAATTATCCGGCTTGACCCAAGAAAACTGGAGTTTTATTTCATGCTTTCGAACTTGTATATTTCAATAGGAGATTCAAAATCTGCAATTAACATTCTTGATAAGGCAGAAAAAGAGTTTGGTGTGATTGATATGATTATTGTTGAGAAAGAAAGTATTTATCTAAATGCTGGAAAGGAAGACAAAGCGGCTAAAGAAGTGAAAAAACTCATCAAAGAATATCCTGATGTGCTACGATATCAAGTATTGCTGGCTGAATTATACATTACTATAAATGAATATGATGAAGCAAAAGCCATTTATGATAAACTTATTGATGAAGAAATTGAAGATGGACGCATTTTACTTACAATGTCTGAGTTTTATCGCAGCCAAATGGATTATGATAAAGCATTTACCTATCTGAAAGCTGCATTTGCAGATGAAAAGCTCGATATAGATATTAAAGTAGAAATGCTTGTGGGGATGATTACTTCAAGTGGATACAGTCAGGTTGGAATGGATACACAACAAGAAATCTTTGATGTACTGATACAAACACATCCTGCGGAGCCGAAAGCTTTAACAGTTTATGCTGATTTTCTTGTAAAGAAAGGAGATTACGCAACCGCAAGAGAAAATATCCGCCAGGTATTAAGCACAGTTCGAGATAAATATATCATTTGGGAACAGCTACTTTACGTTAATAATCATTTAGAAGATTTTGAAGCCTTAATGTATGATAGCGATACCATTATCCAACTTTTTCCAGCACAACCACTGCCGTATTTATTTAATAGTTTGGCTGCTTATCAGTTAGAAAAAAACGACAAGGCGATTAGCAGTGCTGAAACAGGGCTGCTTTATGCTCAAAATGAACCTCAAATAAAGGTAGAGTTTTTAATTTTTATGGGAGAATCATATTACCGAAAAAAACAACATGAAAAATCCGATTCTGTTTTTACAGAAATATTAGATATTGATCCTAACAATGTATTTGTACTCAATAACTTTGCGTATTATTTATCGCTTAGAGGGGAAAAGCTTGAGAAAGCAAAGCAATTGTCAAAAACGCTTATTAATCTAGTTCCAAATAATCCAAGTTATTTAGACACATACGGATGGGTACTCTATAAAATGGAAGATTACGAAGGTGCTGAGAAGAAGATTAAACAAGCCTTAGACGATGGGGGTAGTGACAGGCCAGCGGTTTTGGAACACTACGGCGATGTTATTTATCAACTTAACCGAAAAGAGGAAGCCAAAACCTATTGGCAAAAAGCATTAACTTATGATGAGGAAAACAAAGACCTAAAACGAAAAATCTCAACCGGAGAATTATAAATGTATATTGTTCAATATAGTAAAAAGCTTTTGTGGCTCGCAATTATCCTTATTATGATATTTGGATTAAATGCTTGTCATAATAGTCGGATACTTACCGGAAAACATAGAGCATTAAAACCCGAACAAATTATTGAAAGTTATCAACGAACGGACAGTTTCCCATCGGTTGCCTCCTTTCGTTTTAATGCTGAAATTATTACAGATGCAGGCTCACAATCTGCAAATTGTTACATTAGAATGTATCAGGATAGTTTAATTTGGATTTCGGTTCGATCGATGAGTCTTGAGGGAATGCGGGCAGTTATAACACCAGATTCTGTTAAATATATCGATAGACTCAATAATAAATATTATATCGGAGATTATCGTTTTGTTGCACAAATGTATCCATTGTTGCTGGATTTTAATGATGTACAAAGCCTGTTGTTAGGGAAAATGATAAATTACGAAGCGAATGAATTTAATAAACTTAAGCCATGTAACGACTCGCTCTATTATTGTTTAAAACTTGAATCAAATACTGAAATTCAATACGATACTATTATTAGAGCGTTTGATAAGAATTATATAAATCGAAAATATTTGTTTTACCCTGAAAGTTTTTTTCTTGTAGGACAACTTTTCAAAAGTATAATTAGTAAAGAAACAATTTCTGTGAATTACGGTATGCGAGAGAAATTTAAAGAATGGCTATATCCTACGAGGCTTCAGTTTATTATTTCAGGATATCAAAAGAGCGAAATCAATCTGGAGACAAAAAATATTTCATTTGGGAGCAGTTTTAAAACGCCGTTTAAAATCCCGGATAAATATCAAGCAATCAGGTTTTAATTTGTATTTTCGTAAAATACTTTGGAAACTATGCAAAAACGAACAAACATAATAATTGGGCTGTCACTCACAGTTTTTGTTTTTCTTTTCGTATCTCAGGGTTTTTCCCAGTCTCAAGATGACTTGAAGGCACAAAAGCGCAAAACCCAAGAACAAATTCAGAAAACATCAAAACTACTTGATGAAACCAAACAGGGCAGAAAGAAAACATACAATAACCTGCTTTTACTTAATGAACAAATCAGTTCGCGTAAATCATTAATACAAAAAATTAATGAAGAAGTTAATTTGCTAGATGATAGAATAACTGAAAATCAAGAAACAATTACATCTTTACAATCTGATCTTGATGAATTGAAAGCAGCTTATGCCCGTATGATTAAACATGCATATCGCATTAAAAACTCTCAAGACAGGGTGATTTTTGTGCTTTCATCCGATGATTTTAATCAAGCTTATAAACGCTTGGCCTATTTTCGTGAGCTTGCTAAATTCAGACGTTTACAAGCAGATGCAATTTTAAAAACTAAAGAAGAAATTCAATCTCAGAATTTAAAACTAGACAGTACGAAACAAAATAAGTTGAATTTATTGACTGATCAAGAGCGCGAAGCCAAAAAATTGAATTCCGAAGTAAAAGAAAAAAATAATATCATTGAAAACTTTAAATCTAAAGAGCAAGAATTACGAAGTCGGTTGCAAGCTCAAAAACAACGTGCTGATAAATTGCAGCGAGAAATTGAACGCTTAATTGCTGAAGAAGCAAAAAAATCAAGCGCTTCTGGATATAGTATGACTCCTGAAGAAAAATTAATTTCTAAAGAATTTGGTAATAATAAAGGACGATTACCTTGGCCGGTTGCTTCAGGAGTAATTACAGGTAAATTTGGAAAGCAAGCGCATCCTGTGCTTAAAGGGGTTTACATAAACAATAATGGGGTAGATATTTCAACTTCAAAGGGCAGCATTGTTCGTTCCATTTTTAGTGGAGAGGTACGAAAAGTGTTTAAAGTTCCTGGATATCAAAATGCGGTTATTATCCGACATGGAAATTATCTTAGCACATATACTCATCTCGAATCTGTTTATGTTGCTGTAGGTGACAATGTTAGTGCAAAGCAAAGTATAGGCTCTGTTCATACGGATGTTAATTCCGGCGAAACGGTTGTTCATATGGAAGTTTGGTATGGACAAAAAGTTCTCAATCCTGAACAATGGTTAGCAAAATAATTCGTTATTTTCTTTATGGACAAGTCCGAATTTAATATATTATTACAACGACTCGATCAGTTTATCCGAAGGTATTATCTGAATCAGATTATTCGTGGCATGATGCTTACCCTTGCCATTGGACTGTCCTATTTTGTTGTTGTTAGCATTTTGGAGTATATCGGAAATTTTAATTCTGATGTACGGACATTTATGTTTTATTCATTGCTTTTTATCATCCTTGGCGTAAGTGTTTGGTTTTTTATCAGGCCATTACTGGGATATCTTCGAATAGGAAAACTAATCTCTCATAAACAGGCAGCCCATATTTTAAGAAATTATTTTCCTGATATGCAGGATAAACTTGAAAATACACTTGAGTTGGCTGATATGAGTCGAAAAAATCCGCAAGCAACCGAGCTAATTCATGCCGCTATTGAGCAAAAAACTGAAGATATAAAACCCATTCCATTTTTAAGTGCACTGCCACTAAAGGCAAGCTTGAAATATGCAATATACATTGTGCCTCCCGTACTCATCATTGTTTTAGTGCTTTCTTTTTGGCCTGCTGCCATTTCGGAGGGAACTGAACGTATTGTGAAACACAGGCAAGATTTTATTCCTCCGCCACCATTTGAATTTCAACTTGAAACCGCCGATTTGGCAGTGCGTAAAGGTGCAGACTTAACATTGAAATTAAGCACAACGGGAGATAATATTCCAGGTAAAGTCTGGGTGCATTTTAGCGGAAATCGTTTGCTGATGGAGCAAAACGAACCAAATCAGTTTGTATATCAGTTTAAAAATATCAATAATTCCATTGAAATATATTTTAAATCTGGTGAAGTACAATCTCGGAAATATCGCATTGAGGTATTGCCATCTCCAACACTTGTTAACTATCAAATTTCTTTAACACCTCCTGCATATACTGGCGAAAAGCCGAGTAAAATAAATAATCAGGGGGACATTAATATTCCTGCTGGTACTGCAATTAGTTGGTCGTTTAATACCCGAGAAACCAATGTGGTAAGTTTGCTTTTTTCTGACTCTACACTGCTTATGGCGAGGGAGTCAGGTCAGTTTTATCATGCAGATACTATGCTTTCACGCTCTGTGAATTATCAAATTTTATTGGCAAATGAAAATTTCGCATCTGAAAATCCAATTCAATACCGTATTCATGTGGTTCCCGATTTATTCCCTGAAATTCAGATTCAGGAAATGCGCGATAGTACCGATATGAATATTTTTTACTTTAATGGAATGATTCGCGATGATTACGGATTTAAAAGTCTGCGGTTTTATTATCAAAGTGCGGATGTTAAAAATAGCGAATCACAGTTTATTAATGTTCCATTTAATGCAAACCAAAGTCCTCAGGAATTTTATTTTGCATTTGATTTTTCTCAATTTGAATCTGATGAAATTTCTGCAATTCGATATTATTTTGAAGTCGGTGATAATGATGCAATTCAAGGCAGTAAAAAAACAAAAAGTAATGCCCGTGAATTCCGTTTCCCTTCAAAAGAGGAATTAAATCAAATGAACGATCAAACAAATTCAGAATTGGAGGACAAAATTAATGAAGCAAAAGATTTAAGTAGAAAGCTGCGGAAAAATATGGAGGATTTGCAGCGAAAACTCATTGATAAGAACATGAGTCAATGGGAGCGTCAGCAAACCATGCAGCAAATTATGGAAAAGCAAAATGCATTGGAAGATTTAACCCAGCAGATTGCTAAACAAAATCAGCAACGAAATGAGTTTATGGATTCCTATGGAGATCGCCGAGAGGATATCATGGAAAAACAAAAACAAGTTGAGGAAATGATGGAAAACCTCATGGATGATGAGTTGAAAAAAATGATTGAGGAGCTCAATGAACTCATGAAACAGAATAAAACCGATGACATGCAGGAGCTTATGAAAGATATGGAGTTCTCGTATGACGATTTGGAAAAACAATTAGACAACAATCTGGAAATGCTCAAACGCATGGAGGTTGAGGAGCGATTGCAAAATCAAATTGATCAGTTGAAGGAACTTAGTGAAAAGCATGAGAAATTGAGTGAAGAAACTGAAAATAAGGATAAGCCAACTGATGAATTAAAAGAGAAACAAGCCGAACATCAAAAGGCACTGGATGATATACAGGAGGAATATGAAAAAACCATGGAGAAAAATGAAAAATTATCTGATCCCATGGATATGCAGGATTTCAAGGAAAGTTTTGAGGAAATTCAACAGGAAATGCAAAAAGGACAAGAAAATCTTGAAAAAGGAAAGAAAAATAAAGCCTCTGAAAATCAAAAAAACAGCTCACAGAAAATGCAGGAGCTTAGTGAATCTATGCAAAGTATGATGGATCAAAACATGCAAGAATCTGCTCAAGAAAATATGGATGATATGCGTCAGTTACTGGAAAATCTAATGCGGTTTTCTTTTGATCAAGAAGAGTTGCTGACAGATTTTAATGTTATCAACTCTAGAGATCCTCGTTTTCGTGAAATTGTCAATCAGCAAACAAAAATTGAAGAGCATTTTCAGATGATAGATGATTCATTAACAGCGCTTGGTGCTCGTGTTCCAATGGTTGGTGGGTTAATTCGAAAAGAGCAAAAAAGCATCCGAAATCAGTTGGGCAATGTTTTGGATGATATTAATGATAATCGCATTCATAAAGTGCGCACAGGTCAGCAACTGGTAATGACACACACCAATAATCTTGCCTTGCTTTTGTCTGAAGCACTTGATCAAATGCAGCAGCAAATGAATTCCATGTCAAATTCTGATGGACAATGCCAAAAACCAGGGCAAGGTAAGCCTAAAATGGGTGAAATGCGTAAACGACAACAATCCATGAAGCAGCAGTTGCAGCAAATGCTTGAAATGATGAAAAACGGGAAAAAACCCGGCGGACAGCAAGGTCAACAACAACAAATGAGTAAGCAAATTGCAAAAATGCTGGCCGAACAAGAAATTATGCAACAAATGCTAAATGAAATGATGTCTAATCAAACAATTAGCCCGGACGCAGCGAAAATGCTGCGAGAAATTAATCGGATGATGGAGGAAAATAAAAATGATCTGATTAACCGAAACATCACACCAAACATGCTTAAGCGGCAAGAACAAATTGTTACCCGCATGTTAGAAGCGGAACAATCTGAATTTGAACGGGAAATTGATAAAAAAAGAAAATCACAGGAAGCACGGGAGTATAAGGTTTCAAATCCTGAAAAAGCATTTGAGAAAACAAAAAAACAAGCACGGTTTAATGAATTATTGGAGTTTTCTAATCTTAAAATGCATCGTTATTACAAAGAAAAATATCAGGAATATTTAATTAAAATTAGTGAATAATGGCACTTGAGTTTTTTGCAGAAGATCTGGAAATGCCCGATTTTAACCACAGAAACATTGAGGAGGTTTTAACTTTTCTTGTTCAAAATGAAAATGGTCAATCCGGGGATATAAATGTTATTTTTTGTTCTGACAGTTATTTGTTGAAAATGAATAAAACATATCTGAATCACGACTATTTTACCGATATTATTACCTTTGATTATGTTGAAGATAATATTATTTCCGGTGATTTATTTATTTCCGTTGATCGGATAAAAGAGAATGCCCAAATATATGATGTGGCATCAACTCAGGAGTTGTATCGTGTTGTTATTCATGGGGTTTTGCATCTTTGCGGGTATGAGGACAAAACGGAGACGGAGCAACATGAAATGCGTAAAAAGGAAAATCAATACTTAAAACATATCACATGAGACAAGTATAAAAAGTATAACGTTTGTAAAGTTATATTAAACAGCTATCAAACATATTATACCATTTATTAATCAAAATTGCAAGTATAATGCCGATGTAGATTCAACACCGATAGGCGTAGCATATCGGTAGTTTTGAATCACAATCGGTATTAATCCGCTTTATTTATGCAAAAACGGTTCGATATTAAAAGTGTAAGCTGGTGAAAATAAGTAATTTAACTTTGTGAGCTTTCAACTTTAAAATTTCTCAGGTTCTGAACTTATTACATCCTTAGGCGTTGTTTAAAAATAATCTTACTTTTGCAGTTATGGCAATAGGTAGAAAAATAGTCCAAATATTATTGCTCACGCTTTTTAGTTTGAATCTAAACGGGCAAATTAAAGATAGTGCAATTAATATATTTCAGATACGAGTAAATTACTCATTCCATATCCCAACAGGAGATATTGAAAATCGTTTTGGCCCCAGTCATATGATTGGCATGTCGCTTGATTATAAGTTTAAAAACAACTGGTCACTTGGTTTACAAGGAAGTTATATGTTTGGAGGATTTGTTAAAGACAGTACGATTTTGGATCATCTAAAAGACAGACAAGAGGGGATTATTAATGAATATGGTGAGTATGGCACAATTCTTTTAACGCAGCGCGGATTTTATGGTGGCGCAAGCATTGGAAAATTATTTCCTGTCTTATCTCCAAATCCTAATTCTGGAATAAAAATTGACATAGGGGCTGGTATTTTACAGCATCATATTCATATTGAAAATAAAGACAATAATATTCCGGCCGTGCTTGGTGATTATCGCGACGGATACGATCGCCTTACCTATGGTTTGTCAATGCGACAATTTATAGGATATCAATATTTTGATCCAAATGGGTATTACAATTTTTTTGCTGGCTTTGAGTTTTATCAAGCTTGGACATATAATCGGCGCAGTATTAATTATGACACTGGGCTTGCTGATACCGCACAAAAAAACGATTTCTTATGGGGATTTAATGTGGGATGGATAATTCCAATTTACCGAAAAGCACCTAATGAATTTTATTATTACTAAGCTATGCGCATTTTTTATCAGTTTGGCATTAATATTTACTGGTTTATTATTCGATGTTTCGCGTTGTTTAATGATAAGGCAAAATGTTTTATTAAAGGACGAAAAAACTGGAAAACATCATTGCAAGCGATAAGGAAAGCAGATGAAAAATACATTTGGATTCATTGCGCATCACTTGGTGAATTTGAGCAAGGGCGTCTTTTTATTGAAGCAATCAAAATACAATTTCCGCAATACAGCATTTGTCTTACTTTCTTCTCTCCTTCAGGATATGAAATTCGAAAAAATTATGACCTAGCAGATATTGTGTTTTATTTACCCAAAGATTCTGCAAGTAATGCTAAGACTTTTTTGGATATTTTAAAGCCTGAAATGAGTTTTTTTGTGAAATATGAGTTTTGGTTTCATTATCTGAATCAATTAAAAAAACAAGATATTCCCACATTTTTGATTTCCGGTATTTTTAGGGAAAATCAAATCTTTTTTAAACCGTGGGCTGGCTTTTTTCGGAATATGCTGCAAATGTACACACATCTTTTTGTCCAAGATGACGACTCCTTGTTACGTTTAAAACGTATAAATGTTTTAAATGTCAGTGTGGCTGGCGATACACGATTTGATCGGGTCTGGGAAATTACACAAGAAGATTGTAAACTTGAAGCTTTAGACCATTTTGTTGAAAATGAGTTTTGTATCGTTGCTGGGAGCACCTGGCCGCAGGATGAAGTTCTTTTAAAAGCGATTATGAGAAATTTTCCGAAAATAAAGATGATTCTAGCACCTCACGAAGTTAATATCTCTCATATTCAACAAATTGAAGCTGTGTTTCAAGAAATTCCATTGATAAAATTATCATCTGTAAAAACACCAGAAATTAGTAATGCTAGACTTTTGATTGTTGATTCCGTCGGTCTTTTGTCAAAACTATATCGATACGGGAAAATCGCCTATATCGGAGGTGGATTTGGTAAAGGTATCCATAATACCCTTGAAGCGGCTTGCTATGGCTTACCAGTTGTTTTCGGCCCAAACTATATGCGCTTTAAAGAGGCTTGTGAATTGGTTGAGATAGGGGCTGGATTTTCCGTAAATACTGAAGAGGAATTGATTCAGATGGTTCAAAATTTACAAACAGAATTGATTCGGAAAACAACAGGTGAGATATCTGAGAATTATATTTTACAAAAGCGAGGAGCAACACAAATAATTCTTAATCATTTGAAGAAAAATGACGTTTTTCAAAAAGAATAACAGCAAAACCTGCATTTTCTTTATATTCTTAACGAGTTTTGCTTGGTTAAACATAAATACTTATCGCCTGATTAACAATTATTTGTAAAGATTATTAAAATCCTACTAAATATTTCAACAATTTATTGTGGATAAAAATAATTTGCATCCTAAATATTCGATTTTCAGTACAGAAGCCCTGTTGATTTAATATAATTACATTTTAATAATCTTTTCTTATAATGCTTAAGCTTAGGCTTTTAAGCTGGTGTTGATAAGCTTGTTGATAAATGTAGATTGATAAGTTCTTTTTCCGTATTATCTTTATAAAAGAATTTTTAATTGAGATTCTATTTTAATTAGTACCAAAATCCATTGCCTATGTTAATTGATGAAAAAATATTGAAAGAAACTGCCATGCAGAACTCGAAAATAAAGAGTTACACTGATGAAGAAGCATTAAATGCCAGTTTAGAGTATTTCAAAGGCGATAGCTTGGCTGCTCGTGTTTGGATTAATAAATATGCTCTGAAGGATTCTGATGGGAAATTATATGAACTTACACCAGACGATATGCATCGTCGTTTGGCAAAAGAAATTTTTAGAATAGAAAATAAATATGGCAACCCCATGGAAGAGGAGCATATTTATCAGCTCCTAAAAGATTTTAAATACATTGTTCCTCAGGGTGGTCCAATGTCAGGTATCGGGAATGATAGACAAATTGTTTCTTTGTCAAATTGCTTTGTTATTGGAAATGAGGATCATAGCGATTCCTATGGAGGTATTCTAAAAGTTGACCAAGAACAAGTACAGCTTATGAAAAGACGTGGTGGTGTTGGTCATGATTTATCTCACCTGCGCCCACAAGGAAGCCCTGTAAAGAATTCAGCATTAACCTCCACCGGAATTGTCCCCTTTATGGAGCGCTATTCTAACACGACACGTGAGGTGGCTCAAGATGGACGTAGAGGGGCTTTAATGTTAAGTGTTTCTGTGAAACATCCTGATGCAGCAGATTTTATTGATGCAAAAATGGAATCAGGAAAAGTAACAGGAGCTAATGTGTCCGTTAAAATTCATGATGATTTTATGACTGCATTAAATAACAATAAAACTTATGTGCAGCGTTTTCCCATTGATGCAAAAGAACCAAGATATCAAAAGGAAATAGATCCTAATGACCTTTGGAAAAAAGTTGTTCATAATGCTTGGAAGTTTGCAGAGCCAGGAGTCTTGTTTTGGGATACAATTATAAATGAATCTGTGCCAGATTGTTATGCAGATCTTGGTTTTGAAACGGTTTCAACAAATCCGTGTGGTGAAATTCCACTGTGCCCATATGATTCATGTCGTTTGCTTGCCGTAAATCTTTATTCTTATGTCGAGAATCCATTTTCTGAAAAAGCTAGCTTTAATATGGAGAAATTCAAAGACCATGTTCAAGCAGCTCAGCGTATAATGGATGATATTATTGATTTAGAAATTGAGAAAATTGATGGAATCCTTGCGAAAATTGCAAGTGATCCTGAGGATTATGAAGTAAAACGTGTCGAAAAAAACCTTTGGGAAAAAATTAAAAAGAAAGCGATACAGGGACGTCGTACTGGTGTTGGTATTACCGCTGAAGGTGATATGCTAGCCGCAATGGGATTGCGTTATGGAAGTGAAGATGCAACAAGCTTCGCTGAGGAAATTCACAGAAACATTGCAATTGAAGCCTATCGTTCATCTGTTAAAATGGCAAAAGAACGTGGTGCTTTCCAAATTTACGATCCAATACGCGAAAAAGAGAACCCATTTATTAATCGTCTCAGAGAACAAGATCCTGAAATGATTGAAGACATGGAAAAATGGGGGAGAAGAAATATTAGTTTGTTGACAATCGCTCCAACTGGTACAACCAGTTTGATGACACAAACAACCTCCGGAATTGAACCAGTATTTATGCCTGTATATCGGCGCCGTAGAAAAGTAAATCCGAATGATCCGAATGTTAAAGTGGATTTTGTGGATGAGATTGGTGACAAATGGGAAGAGTACGTTGTGTTCCATCCGAAATTCTCAATCTGGTTGAAAGTGAATGGCTACAATCCGGATGAAGTTCGAGAAATGGAAGAAGCAGAATTGAATAAAATTGTTGTGAAATCACCTTATCATAAAGCTTCATCAAATGATGTTGATTGGTTGAATAAAGTGCGCATGCAAGGAAGAATCCAAAAATGGGTTGACCACTCAATCTCTGTTACAATTAACCTTCCTGAAGACACAGAGGAAGCATTGGTTGACGAATTATACAGAGAAGCTTGGAAAGTTGGATGTAAAGGCGTTACTGTTTATCGCGATGGCTCACGTGCAGGAGTGCTTATTTCTAACAGCAAGAAAAAAGATGAACCGCTTGTTGCACATAAACGTCCAAAAGTTTTGGACGCTGACATTGTACGTTTCCAAAATAATAAAGAAAAATGGATTGCATTTGTCGGATTAATGGATGACAGACCTTATGAGATATTTACCGGCCGTCAGGAAGATGATGTGTTGATGATTCCTTCTACCGTTGAAAAAGGAAAAATCATTAAAAAACGTGATGAAGAAGGAAATAGTCGATATGATTTCCAATATAAAAACAAATACGGATACAGTACTACTTTTGAAGGCTTATCACATCAATTTAATGCCGAATACTGGAATTATGCAAAACTTATTTCTTCAGTATTAAGACACGGTATGCCAATTGATAAAACGACCGAGCTAGTTTCGTCTTTGAAGCTTGATAGCGAGAGCATTAACACTTGGAAAAATGGTATTGAGCGTGCCTTAAAACGTTATATCCCAAATGGAACACAAGTCTCCAAAAAAGGAACGAAATGCCCTGAGTGCTCTGCTACTGACAGCCTTGTATATCAAGATGGGTGCGTGATTTGTACTAACTGTGGCTATTCAAAATGCGGATAAATGAGACGAGTTGAAAGTGGAAAATTTGTAAGGTTGAATGCATAATTTGTTGATAGCAAGCAATTTAACCTTACGGGGCTTCTATTTTCAAATTGAATTTATAATTAGTAAGTGAAAATAAAATAATACCGGAATTTTTGATTTTAAAGTGGTATAATAGGAAAAGATTGGCATAATTTGTCGGTCTTTTTTTATTTTTCACGAAAAAACTGCCTTCAGTATTTCATAAGATTTTAGCTTGTCGAAACCAGGAACATGTTTTGAGTAATAAAACAAAATGCTCTCTAGGGCAAGTTGTTTGTTGTTTTTCGATATGCTTAAATTTGAAAGCATATTTGCATTGATATCCGTAAAGGCTGCCAAAAGCTTGCTTTCCAATTCATTAAAACAGGCTGAGCTTAACTGCGAAGCCGGGACAAATAAGCCAGACTCTGTGTCGAGAAAGGGTCTCGACTCTGTTAATGTATTTCCCGGTGCAAAGCCGAGATATTTCAGGAGTTGCGCAAGAAAATAATGATGGAATAAGCTGCTTCCTTTCGATAAATGCTCAAAAAGTAACACATTATGAAAAACAAAGTCAAATAGAGCCTCATCAGGTTGTTCTGCACGGATTGATTTGCTGAGCACCTCTGATAAAAATATGGCAATGCTTTGTTTCCTGATATCGGATGAAATGCTGTGTAGAGGTTCAAATGTTTTGATTTCTTTGACAGCTTGAATTTCACGCTTTTCTTTATAGTCGATATCTACATCGAGCAGAAACAGTGGTTGAAAATATCGTTGTTTGATATCCGTTTTACGCTTAGCACTGCTTCTTACAAAGAGTGAAAGTTTCCCGTGAGATTGTGTAAGTACATGCGCAATGGTGCTACTATCAGAATAGCGAAATTGGTTTAATACAATCGCTTTTGTGCGAATTAGCATGATTAATTAATAAATAGAATTTTGGTTACATTAGATTGTGTTCCATCCTCATTTGCAGAAAACACTAAATAAACACCTGTGTGAACACGTTCGCCATTTAAATTTTTTCCGTACCATAATGCTTGTCCTCCTTCAGAACGGGTTTCAAACACTAAATTTCCACTAATGTCGGTAATTTTTACAATTGATCCACTAATGAGCCCATGCACTGTAATTGGTCCATTATAATCCGGTTCAACAGGATTGGGAAAGGTGTAAACGCCACTATAATCATTTTCGCCCATTGTGGCCTCACCCCGATAAGATAATACGCCTTTATTTGTCCCAAAGAAAACATTTCCGGTTTCTTGATTAATATCCATGCAAAGCACATTATTTGAGAACAATGGGCTATTGTCATGATTAAAGTGATGAATTTCTTCTATGCCGTCTTCTGATGTTTTAAACACTCCACCGCTTTCGGTTGCAAACCATTTTTTATTGGCTCCATCAATTGCGATATCTGTAACAATTTCAGCTCCGAGTAAAATATCGGCATTGCTAGTCCCGTCGTTTCTTGGTATAAGCACCCGATTTCCGACAAGGTTTTCATCAAAAATATCTTCAGGGTTATAATATACAACAACACCAATGTTTGTTCCAACCCAAATGCTGCCATTTAAATCTTCAGCAATTGAAAAGACTTCATTGGAAATTGTTTGTCCATATTCATCGCGTATGCCGAATTTTTTAGTTCTGTCATCGCTAGTATCATCCGGAGTGCCATTGTCATCGAAGGCAAAAAGCCCTCCGCCACGTGGCAAAACAACCCATTTATGATTGTTTTGTGTTACTATAATTTCGCCAATATTAAAGGCATTAATTTCGGTTGAATAATCTAAACCATACCATTTACCATCGGGTGTTAGCATATGAATTGGGATATCGCTACCTGAGTTAACAATCCAGAGATTTTGGTCTTGATCAAATGCCATTCCTCCGATTCGCACGTAATCTGCAGAGCTTACTGATTGCAAGGTCGAGTTAGATTCATTGTATTTGTTTACAACCTGATCATTATTTAGCTCAATAATACCATGAATCCATGAACCAGCAAATACCTGTGATGGATTTTTAGGATTGACAAGGATATTAACAATATCGGTAAATTGGTCAAAGGCAGTGTCTTTTTTGTAGTTTAAATAATCCCATGTATTATCTTTGAGATAATTAATTTCTCCCCTTTTAAATGTCGGTCCCCATGAAAGATTTAAACCACCAGCTGCCATATAAATATTACCTCCACCGCTAGAAATATCAAAAACAGATGAGGATAAGGGGCCATTTAGTGAAATTGACTGATCGTTCCATGGTCCTTTGTGTCGGATAAGTCCAGACGTATTATCTGCAATGATTAGCTGATCATCAATTCCTGGAAATGCAATAGAGGGGTTTGGGCTTTGTGTTTCCCCAGTTGCATTGAATTTGTATATGTATAAACTGTTTTTATCATCCAGCGTTGTATCCATTAAAAATAGATTGTAATTTCGGTTTATAATCAATGTTTTTTCATCTCCGGTTAAATAGTTACATTCATGTATTGATGTGTCGGGGAAGGCAGACCAGCTTTCGTTTTCATAGATAAAAAGCGTGTCGCTATTTTGTGAAGTTGGTTCGTGCTTATTAACAATTAATTTGTCATTAAAATATTCAAGTGTATTATAATGACGACCCGAAAGCCAACTAAAAGGGGTTCCGAACGGAATGTCTGTGATAATTTCCCACTGATTAAAATCCGCAAGATTGTCATTTCGATAATCACCTTTATATATTCCATTTTCAGTGGCAGCATAAATATATTCTCCGTCAAAATCTGCTTCGTAAACATTTAAAAATGCACCCATATCAGCAATGTACCATGTGGAGCGAATTTCTTGTCTGTCCACATCTAAAACAACAATACCAAAACCAGTTGAAAGCAATGCAAATTGATCAATTAATAAAATGTGATTAATGTTTTTTTCAGATGAAATAGTTTTTCGTTTAATATCGGAGATATTAATGATTTCCCGATCTTTGAGTAAATCGAGGTTCCCATTTGAATAACCAATAATTAACACATCATAATCTTGGTTATAGGCGAGTGATGCGACTCCAACATCAGATAAACCAGTGACTTTGTTTAGTCGCTCTGTTTCGCCTGATGATTTATTATAAGAAAACATGGCTTCTTGTGTTGCACAGTAAATGTGCGTTTGGCTTTCTGTAACATAGCTTGCTTTTGAATATGGTAAATGATCCTGCCATTGACCAACTCCAACCTGTGCGAAAGCAAGTTGAAAAAAGACAAACAACATGAGGCTTGACAGTAAAAAATATCTTGAATTCATATTAATATGTTTCACATTAAAACTGATTATTTGCTAAAATATTATTTATTTTTTTTAAAAAAGCGTGAAAACAAATAATCACTGAGTTTTTTAGTTGCGTTTCCGCGATGAGAAATCGCATTTTTATCTGATGCATTCATTTCAGCAAAGCTGATACTGTATCCATCAGGAATAAAAACAGGGTCGTAACCAAAGCCCTTTTTTCCGGAAGGCATTTCGCTGATGTGACCATTTACTATGCCTTCAAAAAAATGTTCTTCCCCATCAATAATTAAACAAATAACTGTGCGAAAACGAG
Source organism: Bacteroidota bacterium (assembly GCA_034658655.1). GTDB lineage: Bacteria > Bacteroidota > Bacteroidia > Bacteroidales > ML635J-15 > JAQIBY01. The sequence goes on along the minus strand of JAYEFQ010000100.1, from coordinate 18,682 downwards.
CTTTACGATTTGATTCTCTTTGAAGTGCCTGCAATAATTTCTGTAAATTTGCCTGATCATCATGTGCTATACCTGCATAACGAGCAGAATGAACGCCTGGCGCTCCGTTTAATGCTTCAACTTCAAGTCCTGTGTCATCTGCAAAACAGGCTTTTCCGCTCGAGTTCCATATAGTTTGTGCTTTTATATGGGCATTTCCTTCCAGATTGTCTGCATCTTCAATGATTTCGTTATGATAATTGATGTCATTTAAGGATAATACATTAAATGAATTGTCCAGAATGTCTTGAACTTCAGAAACTTTGTGTTGATTATGACTTGCAAAAATAATGTCGATCATTGGCTGAAATCTATATTTAAAATGATTTGTCGCACGATTGGCGGGAAGTATATTTTCATTACCTCTTCAATATCTTTCAAATGAAAGGGAATTTTAGTAGAGGCATGTCCTCCGTGCAATAAGCGTCCGTTATAATCGTAAAGGCTATAGTGTACTTTTATGATTCTGGATGATTTTGAATTGCCGCTCATGTACGGATCTCCATAGTTTCCGACAATTTCAAGTTGATTTACGAAAAGCACTTTGTCCAAGTGTCTCCGTTTACAGAGTTCTGGAATAAAATTGGGATTATTATAAATGACATGCAAATATTTGTCATGGGTGGAATATCTTCGACCCTGAATTTCGCCGTCAACACGTTGTGCTTTGACAACCGTATCAGTATATTTTTTTTCTTTTTTATGAAAAAAACCGGATAATATCCCTGACTCTTTTTCTGGCTCTTCAGGATTATCCGCCATGCTGCGTCGCATTTCGTAACTTACTGTTGTATATAATCCAAGCAAATCGTTGCGGGCTTCTTTTGTGTAAGATGTTAATATGTCAACGCTTTCACAAGAGTCTATCATTGCCAAATGAAGTCGGCGGTTCAATTCCAAACGTAATGTTTCGCGGATTTCTTTATGCGACATATTATTGGCTTGTGCCCACATCATACTGGCGTCATTTACATAAATTGAGGGATCAAATGGTAAAATTAGAATCCGCTGTTTTGAGCGCTCGGGCGTAAGGTCAATATCAAATTGGGCATATCCGTTAAACATGCTTAACAAAAAGAGGCAAAGCAAATGTATTTTTAAAACGTTTTTCATAATCTGTATTGTTTATTATGGTAAGATTATCAGAATAGATTGATAATATCGTTTCCGATAACAAATACCATAAGTCCCATAACAATAATTAGACCAATAATTTGCACTGTTTCCATAAATTTGTCTGGAAGTTTTCTGCCCAGTACCATTTCAATCAATGTAAACAAAACATGTCCACCATCAAGTGCCGGAATTGGTAAGATATTGACAAAGGCAAGCACCATGGATAAAAGTCCGGTTATACTCCAAAAACGTACCCAATTCCATGTGCCACCAAAGATTTTAGCGATTCCAATAGGTCCTTGCAGGCTGTCTCTGGCTTTTTCTTTTCCGCTGAAAACTTTTCCTAGCCCTTTTGCATTTGCACGAATGGATTCAAAGGCATCTTTCCAGCCGTATTTCATGGCTGAGAAAAATGTATAATCGACTTGTGGATACGTGTATTGAGTGGGAGCGAAGCCGATTCTCCCTGTGCTGTCAACAGGCACATTTAGTATTTTGCTTGCATGATTTCTCATGATTTCCAGCTCAACGGTATCGTTCTTGTATTCACTTAAAGCAGAAACAATGTCTCCAAAGGAAGCGATTTCCGTTTCATTAAGTAGGATAATTTCATCTCCTTTTTGTAAGCCGGCTTTTTTTGCAGATTCAGCAAAAACGGAATCAACTTTAAACGGGATGTTCGTATAGTCAAAAAGCAATCCGCCATGCTTAGCAATGTGTGAATATAAAGTGTCCGGCAAATTAATGCCGATAATGTTACCGTTTCTGTTTACAGTTACATTCGAGCCGAAATATAAACGGGTTGAAATTACATCGTTTAAACGAACAACATCTTTTCCATCAATTACAATAATTTTGTCGCCGGTTTCAAAACCAATTTGTTTAGCATATTCGTAGGCATAAATTCCTTCGTCGATTTGAGAAACATCCACATAAGATTCACTATAATTCAGATGAGATAAGGTGAAAATGAGCACTCCTACAATCACATTCATCACAACGCCTGCTACCATCACAATTAAGCGTTGCCATGGCGGTTTCGCGCGAAATTCCCATGGTTGCGGAGGTTTTTTCATTTGTTCTTTATCCATGGATTCATCAATCATCCCTGCAATTTTTACATATCCACCTAAGGGAATAATTCCGATACCATACTCTGTGTTTCCAATTTTTTTGCTGTAAATTTTTCCGCCCCAATCGAAAAAGATGAAGAATTTATCCACCTTTATTCCAAATGCACGTGCAGCAAGAAAATGTCCCAACTCATGGACAAATACTAAAATAGAAAGCGCTAGCAATAGCTGAGCTGCCATAATTAATCCACTCATAATTTCAATTTGTTTATTTGTTCAACAGCTTTTTTACGTGCTGTTTTATCACTTTCGATATAATTCTCAATTGTGCTAGATTTATGAAATTTAACGGCATTCATAACTTGCTCATTAATTGTTGCAATATCTGTAAAACGGATTTTTTCATCAAGAAAAGCTTGAACGGCAATTTCATTTGCTGCATTTAGCACACATGCTGTATTCCCACCTTTTTTTAAAGCTTCAAATGCCAATCTTAAATTTGGGAAACGCCTTGTATCGGGTGCATCAAATTCCAACTTGCCGATTTCAGTTAAACTGATTGGCTCTACGTGGGTTTCAATACGGTTTGGCCAAGATAAAGCATATTGAATCGGTAAGCGCATATCTGTATTTCCGAGTTGTGCTTTTATGCTACCATCAACAAATTCCACCATCGAGTGTACAATGGATTGCGGATGTACGACAACCTCAATTTTATCTGCAGGAATGCCGAAAAGCCAAAACGCTTCAATAATTTCAAATCCTTTATTCATTAAGCTTGCAGAGTCGATAGTAACTTTGGGGCCCATGTCCCAGTTTGGATGATCTAAAGCTTGTTTCAGGCTAACTTTTTTGAGTTCTTCAGCGGTTTTATTTCTGAACGGACCACCTGAAGCTGTTAAAATCAACTTCTTTATGGATTGCATGGGTTCTCCGTTAAGACATTGAAAAAGTGCCGAATGTTCTGAATCAACTGGAATAATAGGAACTCTGTATTTTTGGACGGCTTTCATGATTAAATCGCCAGCAACCACCAGTGTTTCTTTATTTGCTAATGCAATCGGCTTTCCGGCTTCAATGGCTTTTAATGTCGGTTTTAGTCCGGCAAATCCAACCATAGCAGTTAATACCATATTTACTGATGAAATTTGCACCACATGATCGATGGACGATTCCCCTGCAAATACTTTAATGTCTTCGGATTGCAATGCGTCGGCAACTACTTGATATTTGTCTTCATTTGCAATGACAACAATATTTGGCTGAAATTCCAATGCTTGTTCAATCAAAAGTTGTTCATTGTTTCCGGCTACTAACACTTCGGCAACAAATTTATCTTTATGATGTCGTATCACGTCCAGACATTGTGTGCCAATTGATCCGGTTGAGCCAAGTATGGCAATATGTTTTTTGTCAGTCATTTAAAATGTAATGTGTTTTTCAGGGTCAATTGAAACTCCTTCATGCCAAATTTCAAAATGTAAATGTGGACCGAAACTAATTTCACCCGTGTTTCCATAAACCCCGATACTTTCACCGGCAGTTATTTTATCGCCAGTTTTGTGCAAGAGTTTTTTTAGGTGTCGATATACGGTGATGTAATTGTCTTTGTGTTGAATTTGGATTGTATATCCTGTTTCAATCGTCCAATTGGCAAGAATGATTGTCCCATCTAAGCTTGCACGAACAATTTCGTCTCCTGCGGTTACTATATCCGTTCCAAAATGACCACGAGCAGGATCAAACGAATTGGTTACAACGCCTTTTACAGGGGGAAACATTATGGATGTTAAGGCTGGTTTGAATGTTTTTTTTTTATTTCGTGTGGTCTCAGAAAGTTGATTGACAAACTCTGAGTTTTCATTTTTACGGAGTTGAATAGGAGTGTTTGACGTATCGGGAATTTCTCCTGACACCTCTAATTCAGGATTGAATGGTTTTTCACCTAGCAATACTTGTTTAAGATTGGTTAAATATTGATCTCGAATTAATATTTCATCTTCCAAACTGTCTAGGCGAATGGCATTTTTAATAATTGCTTCTTTGGTGGTCTTGTCAGGATATCCGGGAATAAGTCCCCTTACATTGGTGAATGCAATAATTGAGCTTGTTATGGTGATGATAATAAGTGTGCAAATTAATATGATTGAAAGAAACCCAAAGCGATTAAAATCCCATTTACGACGTTCTTCAAAGGTTTGACGAGATAATACGACGATACGAAATCGGAATTTTAGCCATTTTATGAATTTTTTTGTTTTTGACATAGCCTTTGCTTTAATATGCAAAGATATAGATTTTTATCAGACATTGACAGGAAACATGCATTGCATTTTTCTGAAAAGTTTAGTGGGTAATGATTGAATTATTATTGTTGAGCGAAAATAGGTAGGGCTAAAGCTCATTTTGTCTCGCATGCTTTTCCACCCCGACCTAAAGGACGGGGTTAATTACATGCTTATTTCATCTGAAGCCTTTATTTTAGTATCCATGATAATTGCTTCTAAGATTAATAAAAAAGGGAGACAAAGCTCCCGGTTAAATTGTGGTGGAGCATATCGGATTTGAACCGATGACTTCCACACTGCCAGTGTGACACTCTAGCCAACTGAGTTAATGCCCCAAAAATTTCAAAACCTTTTATTGCACAATTAATTTTTGTTGTGCAATGGGTTTCTCATTTTGATCAAGTATTTGCAACATGTACCAGCCATGTGCAAATTGATCGCATGCAAAAGTAATATTATTTCCGTTCAGAGAAAATCGTTTCTCAATTTTTCCTTGTGTATTAATAATGATTAACGATGTTCCGGAATTCGGCAAATCACTAAGTTTTACGAGATTTGTTGCCGGATTTGGATACACTTCAATTGACTCTAAACCCAGTGGTTTTATAGAGTTTTCACCATTATAATGAAATTTCAGATTAGTTATAATGGTGTGATTTTGATTGGTTTCAGCTTGCACTAATGGGGTATTATATTCAGGTGTCCACCAATTAAGTGTATATGTTGTGTCTAACATTGGAAGATCCATAGGTAGTTGATCACCAACACCCGGTACATCAGCTAATGGCATCCATATGTTTAGAGAGATAACATGTACATCAATATCAATCATTTGGTAATTTTCAACAAATTCTTTTAAACAAGTTAAGTTTTCATTGTTTGCAGATCCAATGTCGGCGTTAACAGTCTGTGTTTCAAGAACATTGTGTATTTCTTCAATACTAATTACAATTTTTACTGAATCAAAGTTTTCTGCAAAACTTTCATAAGTGTCAGGAGGCAGAACTGTTTGCAATGCTTGTGTAGGCATTGCATATTCACCATCGGTTTCAGAATTAAAGCTTGTGTGGTCAGTTGTTGGAAATTCCATTAATGTTAATGGATTGTCAACAGGGATAGGAAACTCCATTCCCATATCAAACATATCCCCAGAGAACCCAATTGCCTGTGCATGATTGTCGTTTTTTGCAATGAATATTTTTTTATTTCCATCTAGCATCATGTGGGTTGCATTGGGGAAATCTCCATTTGTATCATAATCTTCGGGATTATGAAAATAGATGGTATCAATAATATAATCATTGAACATGCTGATGTCATTAAATGTCATTGCATCTGTACCAAAATCATCAACATAAACAGTATCATCGCCAGGATTTGTAAAATAGGAAATCATGGGAAACATATCTCCTATTTGGGGATAATTTTCTGCATTGAAATTTACTTGTGCACTTGAAAATATTGTAAACATGCACAGAATACTGATGGTTAAACTAAGTTTTTTCATGGTTCTAGAAACTGGTTTGTGGTGTAATAATTATTGTCTCTTCGTAGGTTTTGTCATTTTCGAGAATTAATACGCCAACTCCTTTTCTTGTTGGAGTATTATTGTCTCCCCATTTGGTGACTTCTACCCTGTAAATTGCTTCATACATAAAGTCTTTTTTGACTTTTCCTTCCTTATCCGTGTAGGATGTGTCAGAAATCTTTTTTGGTCCCGACGCCAGATATACCATGGTGTGCGTACTGTCTGAATCAGCTGCGCGTATGATAAGCATTGCTTCATCTACAGGTTCGCCTTCCTGGGTTTCAACATAAATAACAGCCTTTGGTGGCTCGGGTTCTTTACAACTGCTTACTGATGCAATAATAAATGCAAAGATAAATAACGATAAAATGGATAATGTTTTTCTCTTCATGATACAGTAATTTGGTTACTTTTGTGACTTACAATATTAAGAAAAGTTTTTTAATTTTTCAAGAAAAAAACAATATGAAAAAATACATTGTCATTTTGCCTCTTATCCTATTTGTTGTTTCTTGCGCTGTCTTCAAGCCAAAGGGGACTGTTGAGCAAAAGGTATTAATTGAAACTAATTATGGAGGAATTGTTGTAAAACTTTACAATGAAACGCCAAAACACCGAGATAATTTTCTAAAATTGACCGATACTGCATATTATGATAGTTTATTATTGCATCGCGTGATTGATAATTTTATGATTCAAGCAGGAGATCCGGAGTCAAAAAACGCAGAAAAAAATGCGAGATTAGGAAATGGAGGACCCGGATATACGGTTGAAGCTGAAATTGTTCAGGGAAAACTTCATAAACGTGGCGCATTAGCTGCTGCTAGACAAGCTGATGATGTGAATCCGGAAAAACGTTCCTCAGGTTCTCAGTTTTATATTGTTGAGGGAGATGTTTGGATTGATTCGCAGTTGGATTTGTTAATAAAACGTCGGAACTCTTATGTGATTAGCGACTACATTAATCGTATATTGAAAAAACCAGAAAATGAAACTCTTGCTGCACATGTCGATTCTTTACGCAGAAATCAGCATCGGGATGAATTTAATACGCTCTATCTTCAATTAACAGAACAAGTTATGCCACAGATAAAAGCTGATAGTGTTGATATGTTTGATTTAAGCGAGGTGCAGCGAAATGTATATAAAACTGTTGGTGGGAGTCCACATTTAGATGGAGAATATACAGTTTTTGGTGAAGTTGTTCTCGGGATGCCTGTTGTTGAGTCAATTTCTGATGTGAAAACAGATATTCGTAATCGGCCACTTGAAGATGTGATGATTTTATCCACGAAAAAACTCTCAGAAAAAGAATTTAATGCAATGAAAAAGCAGCTAGGCGAATAATTCGCTTAATATTTTTAATTTTGCCCTGAAAAATTATTGCGCATATGTTAGAAAAAGTTGAGGCACTTAAGCAAGAAGTATTAGATTTTAGTCCAAAAAATGAAGCGGAATTAGAAGCGTTTCGTTTAAAAATATTGTCAAAAAAAGGAGAAATCCCGGCTTTGTTTAAAGCCTTTAGGGATGTTCCGGTAGATCAGAAAAAAGCATACGGACAACAAATTAACGAATTGAAAAAACTTGCTGCTGAGCGTTTTGAAACTCTAAAAAATCAATTTGACGAACAGGGAGTTGATTTTTTAGATATGGATTTAACGCGTCCGGGATATCCTGAAGACAGAGGTAGTCGTCATCCTATTTCTATTGTGCGTCGTGAAATTCTTGAAATTTTTAATCGTTTGGGCTATGTTATTTCTGATGGTCCTGAAATTGAAGATGATGAGCATAATTTTGGCTTATTGAATTTTCCACCCGAACATCCTGCTCGTGATATGCAGGATACATTTTTCATTGAAAAAAATCCAGATGTTTTGCTTCGGACACATACTTCTTCTTCGCAATCACATGAAATGCAAGAAATGCAGCCTCCTATTCGCAGTATCACTCCGGGTCGTGTTTTTCGTAACGAAGCCATCTCTGCCAGAGCGCATTGTCAGTTTCATCAGATTGAAGGCTTATACATTGACGAGGACGTTTCGTTTGCCGATTTAAAACACAGCCTTTTGTATTTCGCACGCGAATTTTTCGGAGAAAAAACTAAAATCCGTTTGCGACCTTCTTATTTCCCATTTACTGAGCCTTCTGCAGAAATGGATGTGTCATGTTCGCTTTGTGGCGGAAAAGGTTGTAATGTTTGTAAATACACTGGTTGGCTTGAGATTTTGGGCTGCGGAATGGTCGATCCAAATGTTTTGGATGCATCTGGAATTGATTCGGAAAAATATACCGGTTACGCTTTTGGTATGGGAATTGAACGAATCGCCATGTTAAAGTATGGAATCAACGATTTGCGTTTGTATTTTGAGAACGACAAGCGCTTTTTGGAACAATTCCGCATGGAAATTTAGATGGATTTTTGTTCAGCCTGCCGCTCACACAAATTATTTTTAATTTATAATGTTTTTAAAGTAAATTCATAATCTTCCATAATTGGATTTGTGAGTATTTTTTTACAGGCTTCATTCACTTTATCTTCGGCAGCTTTTTGGGTTTCTGCTTCAATTTCAAAGACAATGTGTTTGCCAATGCGTAAGTTTTCTACGCTTTTAAATCCAATATTGTGCATGCTATTATTAACGGCTTTTCCTTGCGGATCGAGCAGTGCTTTTTGCGGCATGACATTAATTTCTGCTAAAAATTTCATATTTTAAACGTTTTAATGTGCTTATAATTAAAGTGATACAAAACTGACATTAGTATGTACAACACAATGATCAAAGGTAATGTTATAATTTGTAAAAATGGAAATATTGCTAAAGAAATTAAGAGAAAAATGTAGCGATATTCATTTTGCTTCCATTTTAAGTGTTTAAATTTTAGTGAAAACATCCGCAAAGGAAGAAGCATTAATACAGAAGAAATCACCGCACAGGTAATCCAGAATGTGCCACTTTGAAAAAAGTCAGTAAATTGGTGATGACTGCTTATCTCAATGCTGAGTGTAATGCCGGCGATGAATAGTGCAAATGCCGGACTTGCCAATCCGAAAAAATCTTGCTCATTTTGATTTTTTATGTTGAAAATTGCAAGTCGTAATACCGCAGCAGCAGCAGGAATGAATGCAACGTATGTAAAGACCGGAGCAATTTCAGGATTTTCTGCAAGTTGTTGGTAGATTATAAAGCCGGGTGCCAGTCCGAATGAAACGGCATCAGCAAGGGAGTCAAGTTGTACCCCCAATTCAGATTGTGCATTTAACAAGCGAGCAATCATTCCGTCAAAAAAATCAAAAACAGAAGCGGCAATGATGAATAGCGCAGCTTCGACCAGCATGCCATTCATTGCAAAAATGATTGCCATGACACCCGCAAACCAGTTCATTAGTGTTATAAATGCAGGTGCAGCAATACGAATTGGTTTTGTTGTGTTTGTCATGAAGTAAAAATACAAAAAATGTCGGAATTAAGCAGAAACAATCCCGGCATTTTGATAGAGATTTACATCTCCCTTAGAATTTGTGTTTAAAGCCGATGCTAAACGCAGGACCTGCTGAAAGGCTACTGTAAATTTGATTTTCAGCATTGTACGATTGGTAATAACTTTCAACTTTATTATTCAATAGGTTTGAAATTTTTATGTCAAGCATTGAGTTTTGCTTTTCGCCGATTTTTTTACTTAAACTAAAGTTCAAACTGTGAAATGGTTTAACATAAATATCGGGAAACAATCCGGCGCCAACAATATGCAATGTCGGTCCTTTTACATTATAAAACAGGCCACCAGAAATTCCTTTCTCAATATGATTATATGTTATGCCTGCATTTACAAGATATGGAGCCTGCCCTGCCATTTGTCTTGTTTTCTCAAGGGTTTCGCCAGTTTTTAAGTAGCCAAGGCGCGAATTGTATTCAGCATCTGTCATGTCAATTTTTGATTTAACATATGTGAAATTAGCACTCACTCCTAAATTTTTCACGGATTCGGAAATAAATTCCAGATTTTTGCGTATTTCAAGCTCAACTCCTAGTAATTCACCATTTCCGACATTTCTTGTTTGGTATTCAGTGCTTGTTTGTTGTTCCGGAATACGCACCAACTCAATTGGATTATCAAAGGCTTTATAAAATGCACTGACTGAAATTATTTCATCTGATTTCATAAATAATTCCCACCTTAAATCTAAATTATCAATTCTGGTTTCTGTTAAATTACCGTCCCAATCACTATAAGTAAACAAACTTCCGTTAAAAATCCGGTTTGAAATTGGATCCAGAATTTGCGCAAAGGAAAGCTCTTTAAAGGATGGTCTTGCGATGGTTTTTGAATAGGCGAATCGCAGGTTTTGCTTTTTCGTTAATTCATATATTAAATTAGCACTGGGAAATAAATCAAAACTGTCCAGTACTTTTGTGTTGTCTAAATTCTTTCCATTAAGGGTGTCTCCACTCGCAAATTGCTGATCGCGTCCTGTATGGCGCATGACATAGTTTTCAGCACGCAAACCAATAATACTTTTTAAATTATTAAATAAATAGGCTTCGTTTGAAAAATAAATGCCTGTATTATTGACATTTGATTGATATTCATTTGGGTTTGGATAATTGTTTCCAGACTGATAATAAATGGAATTTGGCTTGTTCGGGAACAGATTTTCCGGGTTCAATACGTCTGCAGGAGTAACATTATCCCATGATTGTCCACCAAAAAACTGGATGTCATAAAACAAAATCTCATAATCACGATATTTAAAATTATGTGATGCCCCAAATTTTAATTTTGCTTCTTCATTTTGGAAAAAATAGAGTTTTGATACGTCGATTTTTGCAGTGGCATTTAATTCGTTGAGTGAACGCCATATTCTTGACGGATTTCCTCCTGCCCCGGCAACAAAAAGCGTATCAACCGATGTGTAAGTTAAAGCTGTTTTCCGTAAATCGGGATCGAAAGAGCTTGAGTAAGTTGGTGAAATTTTCCAATCAATATCCCATGAGCGATTTTTTAGTTTATGATTTCCTTGAAAAATTAAGTTTTTGATGCCTCGCTGATTGTATTCTAGGTTGTGTGAATTGGCAAAATATCCTGATTGTCCAACCGCTTGTCCGTCATTATCAATATCAAAAATCCCGGCACGACTTTCTCCATTTTGCAGGACAAGTAACATCATGCGTAATTTTGAAAATTTTGTTTTATATGCCAAGCCTGCTAATCCTCCAAGTAGGACATTATGTTCGCCCATTTGTCCTGTTTGGAGGGTTGCATAACGGAGTTCATATTTATCAGGTTCGATATACCGTTGATATTCACCATATTCCACTTGATCATAATATTTGTAATCTGATTTATAGGATAAGGAAAAGACATAAGCCATTTTTGGTGCTTTATCGGAATGCTTTGCATTTTTTAATTCCCATTGGTTTCCCATTGCGATACCGGCACTGACATCCATTAAGCTGGTTTTTCGTATCGCGCTAAGTTCTGGATTAAAACTGGAAATAAATGCGTTGGTTTCCTCTTGAGATGCTCCTGAAATAGGTGTCGGGATATTTGTGCTGTTTGCTCTATCTGGAAGCGCACGGGTTCCGTCATCAAATCCGAGAAAGTCAGTTTTCCCACCACCATAACTCAGGTATTCGGAATTAAAGTGCATACTCGGATTATATCCCAGGCTAAAAGAGACATCCATGATTTTTTTCTGTGGAAAATCTTTGGTTTCGATATTCATCAATCCACCTGTAAAATCAGCAGGCATATCTGCAGTAAAGTTTTTACTGACAAGCATATTATTGATGAGATTCGTCGGGAAAATATCCATCTGTAAGGTATTTTTATCGGGATCCAGACCCGGAATATCCACACCGTTGAGCGTTGTTTTTGTATATCGATCGCCCAGCCCTCGGATATACACATATTTTCCGCCTTCAATGGAAACCCCGGTAACACGTTTTGCAGCTTCAACTGCTGTGCCGTCGCCGATAAGTTCCATTTTTGATGATGAAATACCATCGAGCATGGTCGGTGATTTTCGTTTCATGTTTTGCAATGCAGCTTCAGTTCGCCGAACGGATTCTGCGGCAACAACCACTTCTTGCAATTCAAATGCACTTGTTCCCAATTCAATGTTTTCAAGTAGGGTAACTTCGCCTGATTTTATTTCGACACCGGAAATCACTTTCGTTTGGTAAGAAATGTAAGACACTTCAACATCGTAAGTTCCGGCAGGAATGTTAAGTGTAAACATACCGTCTAAATCTGTGGAAGTTCCAAATGATGTGTTTTTTATTGCCAACGAAACGCCCACCAGAGTTTCTCCTGTTTCTGCATCGGTTATTGCTCCTCGAAAGGTTCCGTTTTGGGCAAATCCGCTAAGATTTATTAAAATAAAAAAACTAAAAATTATCTGCTTCATTGTTTTATTTTCTAAGGGAGTATAATCAACGAAACAGACTTGCACGGTTTTCTGCTGATGCAAGTCTGTTTATATGTCTAATTAATTGATTTAGAATTCTGCTAATTTACCTGCTTGTGCTGCCCATGTCCAGCTTAATGGAGACGCATTTGCAGTATTTGTTTGACCGGCATTTACACCGTTCGGAACATCTCCTTCAACATGATTTGTCAAATCTTCTGCAGCAACATTGATAAAGATATCGGTAAATTCCACTTGTGCAGCGGTTACACGGTTGATTTTTTGTCCGTCCTGAACATTTGTGAAATAGAGGTTTTCAAGATTAACAATTGAATTGTCATCAACATTGATTAAATCAGCAGACATGCGAACGACTTCACCGTCTCCATCAAGTTCAGTTGTCATAATTGCACCGTTTTTAATTGTGTGTCTTGCTTCTGTTGATCCTTCGGGACCATCGAGTTCAAAACAATGGTCGTTTGGAGTAATAAGGAAAAAGTTATCTAAAGTTCCTGCCCATGATTGATCGGTATCAATGGCATCATCACCGTTATTCCAGATAACAACATTGGTTACATTAACTGTGCCTCCGAAAAATTCAATTCCGTCATCTTGATTGGCAACCACTTCAATATTTTCAATAGTTGTTCCGTTACCGACACCACCAAGTGTGAGCCCGTTAATTTCATTTCCTGAACCAATGTTTGTTCCCCCATGACGTATAGAAACATATTTAATAATTCCTGAATTGTCATCTGCGACATCGCCACCATAAAGTCCATTAGGATCAGACGTTGGGATTCCTTCAATTTGCACCTCAGAAACGTCACCACTGGCATCGTTTGAAGCTGAAATAGGCGCTTTTCCACAAATCAGAAGTCCACCCCAAAGTCCGTTAATGTTTGGATCAAGGTTCGGACTGCCAAAATTACCGGCTGTTATATCGTCTGGGGTAATTTCATCCGCAACTGATGTGAAAATAATTGGCTTAGTTGCTGTTCCTTCAGCATTCAATTTACCACCGCGAGCAATTAATAGTGCGGTTGCATTAGCACCGGTTCCGGCTTCACCTTTAATAATTGTACCCGGATCAATGGTTAAAGTAATTCCATCAACTACTGTGATTCGACCACCGAGTTGATATACTTTATCACTTGTCCATGTTGTGTTTTCGGTAATGTTTGCCGAAATAATTAGATTGCCAGAATCTGGAGTGTCATTATTATCCGGTTCATCGTCTTTACAAGATGTCATTACAAGTACAAGACTTGCTAAAATTGCGAACAAATAGAAATGTTTTTTCATCGTTTTAAATTTTTAGTTTAATTATACGATGCAAACATAGGCTTTGAATTTATGCGTGACGTTAAGCAAAGTTTAAGTCTGTCTAAGCTTTTTTTTAAAAAATGGTGAAATATGGCATAGTGATTAACATTGGCTTAACGTAGAGGCTGTTTACTTTTGCTTTATTTTTAGTTGATAAAATTTAATTGCTTGAATTTCAGATTTTTAAATCACATTTGTTTTGTTTAGGTAGGGTTAATATAGTCGCCTTTTACAAAGTGCTTTTGTTCAGCCAGTAGGCTGACGAGCACTGTTTTTGCAATTCCGAAAGCTTTCGGAAGCAAAAACATCGCCAAAAGCCTGTGTGTGTCAAATTTTAAACCCACGGATTTCGTTCGTCCCTCATTTATCCGTAGCGATTAAAATTTGATTCTTTTTCAGGGTCAACATACAGAGTTTTTATTAACAAACTGTGCAATACAAAGAAGCCTGAAGGGCTTCAATATTAATAACAACTGGCAAAGCCAGTTGTATTACAACGCGTCAAACTCAGAATCCTGAAGGGATTCAATAAAAAATAGGTTTCGTTAAAAGACTAAAAACTAGAAATCAAAGCTCGTATGCGATGCGAAGTTTTATTGCAAAATTATCCTTAAAATCTTCCCCTGAATAATCTCCATGATTGTAATAAAAGCCGACACCGTATTTTATAAATAATTGTTTCAGCAGTGCATTAATTTGCAAACCGCTTTCCATGTATAGCTTATTTGCATAGGCAAACTGTATCGGTGAATTCATTTCGTAATAAGGAAATATACTGTTTTTCCCGATAAACATATTGGATACGATTGCAAATTCGGGTTTCCAGTTTTTCACATGGAAAAGTAAACTTCCGATGTCATATTTTAAAAACAGCGCAACAAATCTGTCTGCAAAAATTCCATTTGCAGGCATGGTCGCAAAACTGTTATCTGAATCAATCCATTTTCCGCTTTTATGAATAGAAAATCCTTGTCCGTATATCGGGAAATCGCTATAAATAAGGCCAGCATCGGCAGTAATATGCAAATCGCCTATCCACTTTGTTTCCAATACATCGTGAAAACGGGTTTCAAATCGCCAGTATGGTTTAAATGTGTCGTCTTTCCACGGAATTCCTTTACGGATATTAAAATGAATGTCAGGGTATTTGCTTCCCATGCTCATGATATTTCCTTTCGGTGTACGGATAATATCTTCACGAATAACCCATTTCGTTTCAATTCCGGTTTCCCAACCTGTCATTTTTCCGTAAAAACGAGGAAATACGTGATTTTCTACGTTAGTATGATTGATTTCATTGAAGTCAAGATACGCTTTGCTGTGAAAACCACGAAAAACTTGTGCTTGAATGTTGGCTGTCCAAGTGGAATACCAGTTAAAGTCTGAAAGGAAAAACTCACGGAAGCTTTCATTTTCATAGCGTTTTGATGTGAAATTATATGCGTTTGACTCTCGGATATCATGCGAATAAGCGGCTTGCAATATCAGTCGCTCATTTTTTAATGGCATAATATTCAATCCGCCTCCGTATTTGAAGGCTTCGTCGCGAATTCCATAGGCTCCATAAGCAAAAAGTGAAAAATAATTTGATAATCGATTGTTTGTTTCTATGCCCAGTCCCAAGCGACTGCCTTCGTATTCATTATACCAATAAAGGCTATTTAGGTCGATGTTTATTACTCCCCATGGGATTTTGCCAGTTGCTAAAATTTCTATGCTTGCCAGTTTTTCATCTAAATTAATTGCATCGCCAACGCTATCAATAAGTTCGTATGTATTTTTTTCGCGTGTATCTAATTGTTGTATTCGAAAATTCTCCCAAAACAACTCGTCTTTTTCTGTGGCATCTTTTGCATATACGATTTCGGTTCCGCCTTTAAGTCGAGTTTCAATTTCTTTATTAATTGCTACATTTTTGATGTAAGTTTTACCCACACCCAGCAATTTTGAGCTTCCTGATCCGGCAGAATCGCTTAATTCAATAAAATCAGCAATAATATCGGTGTTTAACTGCATTGGAAACCAATGAATGCCATCCGGTTTATTATATTGCTGTTGAATTTTTACTCGCATTTCACTGCTTAGCGTTTTTGGTTCTGCTATAACATTTTGAATTGCCCAACCATCTGAATTTATGTATATCAAGCCTTCCAATCCACTGAAGTTTGTTCCTCGTTTGGGTTGAAACGACATAATAAAGGTGGTGTCACCGGTTTCGGTATAAGCCGTGTCTTTGAGTAAAAAGAAATATTTATTTGGGCTGTTTTTACATAACGGGCTTATGTATTCTTGTCCGGCGACTTTAATAATTTCATCATAAAACGAAAATGATTGATATTCAGCAGCAAGATAGGTAAAGCTTGGATGTTTTAATCCGGAAACCCGACTTGCAAGGATTTCCTCTTTGGTTTTGTCCGGTGATTGAAATTGTTTTTTAGTAGCTGACTCTATGAGAAATAAATGGTTTTTTTCAAGAAAATCGACCATTTTAGCCACATTGGAAGTGTCGGTAATATTGCCTGCGGAATCGTTTTTAAATGTCTTTTGAAAATCTTTTGAATCAACGGTAAAAAACATTTTTGAGTAGGATGTCAATTCATATGAATCCAAATTATCAGGATTATGCTTTGCTTTGTTTTCAATGGCTTGATAAACAATTCGATGCGCTGGATTTTCTCCCGGAAGTACGGTGACTTCATTTAAGGTGAGCGCTTCGGGGTGCATTTCAATCAGAATGAAATTTTCATCTTCGTTTATGGGGATTTTCTTCATTTTATATCCGACAAAACTGCACTGAATAAATGAGGCTTCCTTTTTGTCCGGTATTGTAAATAATCCGTCTAAGTCAGTAATGCAGCCTTCTTTATTGTCGTTGTATGTTAAATTGACAAAAGCCATGGGTTCTTTTGTTTCTGCATCAATTACTTTTCCTTTGAGCGATTCTTGTGCGAATAAAGCACTTGTCATTAAGACGAGGCAAATGGTAAGCATTTTTTTCATGTTTATTCGTATTTCCCTGTTTTTAAGATACTTAATTCTTTTAGTGTTAAGAAACGATACTTGCCACGTGGTAGATTCTTTTTTGTTAATCCTGCAAAATACACCCGATCCAATTTTACGACGGTATATCCAAAATGTTCAAAAATTCGTCTGACAATTCGATTTCTTCCGGAGTGAATTTCTACCCCAATGCTTTTGTGTGATTTATCGAGAAATGCAATTTCATCTGCATTAATTGGCCCGTCTTCTAACTGAATTCCTTTTGCTATTTTGTCAATTTGTTCTTGTGATGCCGGCATATCCAGTTCAACATGATAAATTTTCTTTTTGTTGTAGCTCGGATGCGTTAATTGCTTCGTTAACTCGCCATCGTTGGTAAATAATAACAATCCTGTAGTGTCCATATCAAGCCTCCCAACGGGATAAATTCGTTCAGAACATGCATTACCAACAATATCCATTACGGTTCTACGATTTTGTGGATCGTCCAAAGTTGTTACAAGCCCTTTTGGTTTATTTAGCATCAAATAAACGGGTTTTTCAGCTGAAATTAGTTTGCTTTTATAACTCACTTGGTCTGTCGGCAAAACTTTGAATCCCATTTCGGTAATTATTTTTCCGTTGACAGAAACTTTTCCACTGCTAATCAGTTTGTCAGCTTCGCGGCGCGAGCAAATTCCTGCGTTTGCAATGTATTTGTTTAATCGAGTTGTGTTTTGTTTGTCGTCTTGATTTTCCATGATGGCAAATTTACCAAAATTGAACGTAAAAGAATTGCAGTATTGTATAAATTGTTGATTTAGTACAATGTTTGGGCTTGAAAAGATAATCGTGGCGATTCTCTGATTTAATTCTGTGAGTTTTTTATCTTTGAGCAAAACAATGAATTATGGCTATACATTTACGTCAAGAAGAAAATTACGACGCATTACGAAATGTTGCTGAGCAAATGACAATTGCTGCTAGAACTGCACCTAAAACACGGGGGAAAGATATTACTCAAATAGCCATTATTGATGGGGATGAGCTTAAAGCTTTAGCCGATGATATGGAGAAAATTGCTGATGAATATGATATGGCATTTTTTGCCAGAGATGCCGGCAATTTACGACGTTCACAAGTGGTAGTTTTAATTGGTTGTGAAATTAAGGTGAATAATTTGAACCCGTGTGGAATGTGCGGGTTTCCGGATTGTGCCACAAAATCAGAACATCCTAATATTCCATGTGTATTTAATACAATGGATATGGGAATTGCTATAGGTTCTGCGGTTTCAGTTGCAGCAGATGCCCGTGTTGATAACCGGATAATGTACACCATTGGTCAAGCTGCAAAACGATTGGGAATTTTTGATGAATCAGTGCCAGTTGTTTGCGGAATTCCGATTTCTGCACAAAGTAAAAATCCTTATTTTGATCGTAAAAAGAAATGAGAAAACCTAAGTTACTTATTTTAGACAATGTGCATCCACGAATGAAAGATGCGCTGGCAGAAAGCTTTGAAATTGATGAAAACTTAAGCTGTCAAATGGAAGAATTAATGCAAATTCTGCCCGGATATACTGGAGTCATTCTCCGATCTCGTTTATCGTTTACACGAGAAATAATTGATGCAGCCACAGATTTGAAATTTATTGGTCGCGTTGGTGCAGGGATGGAAAGCATTGATGTTGCGTATGCAGAATCAAAAGGGATACATTGCTTAAATTCACCCGAGGGAAATCGTGATGCCGTTGCCGAGCATGCCTTGGGAATGCTACTGAATTTATCGAACAATCTGAACAGAGCTGACCGTCAGGTGCGTCAGGGAATTTGGGAGCGAGAAGCAAATCGTGGCTGGGAAATCAAAGGAAAAACCATTGGAATTATTGGTTTTGGAAATATGGGATCTGCATTTGCACAAC
>JAYEFQ010000099.1:0-2668 GCA_034658655.1 Bacteroidota bacterium | reverse complement strand
AAAATAGCCGAGTGCTTCGTTGCGAGTGGTTTGTTGCACAATTTTTCCATTCATATCATACACAACAAAATCACAGGATTCGCTCATTGAAATGAATTCAACAGATAATTTATCATTAACAGGATTTGGGAAAATGTTGAAACGTGATTCCAGTTCAGGTGTAATGCTTGGACGCTCAATATTTTCATGAGAATTATCTGCAATTGCGGATTTTTCTTGGTTTGGATTAGGTAAAATCACAATTGGTTCATATGACTCAAGTCCCGAAGCCATTAAGATTGCACGCGCATCTCCTCCTGATTTATTGCTATAATCTTCCGCCAGGTCATAAAGATAGTTTAAATCAGAAGCGGGAATTTCAGTATTTTGTGGGTTTTGACGAACAGCAAGACTAATTTGTTTTACTATGACTTGTTTTAGTTTTTCTGTGTTTTCTGTACCTATAAGCATGCTTTCAATGTTGGCAAGCAGGTTTTCTGCATCATTAAATTGATTTTGCTTAATATACATATCTGTCAATTTCAATTTTGAATGCAAATCTGTCTTTGTTTCCAAGTATTCAAGCCATTCAGTTTGCATTTCTTCTGAGCCGTTGTGTACATATTCCAATTGCAATCTGTCAGTAAGATATTGGCGAGCAGCTTTTGCCATTTGTATTTTGTTTTCCAAATTCTCTAAACGATTTACCCCTGTTTGGTATTGGCTAATGTAGTATTTCAATTCAAGACTTAAATTTGATATTTCCACATTCTCTTTTACGCTACTTGGTAATGGCGAATTTGCAATCATTACTGAAGTTCGAGACAATTCATTGGCATTATTATTCATTAAATATGAACTCAAAATGGTATCTGTTAAATTTGGAGAAACTTTTATTAAGGAATTATGTACTGCTTGTTGATTGCCTTCTGTTGTAGTTTGTGCCGCAATTACTAACTCTAATTCATTCACATCAGCAAGAAGCGCATTATACGCTGTTTTAAGACTGTCTTGTTCTGCTTCTTTGTCATTAAGGCTATTGCGAATTGGAGTAATAATTATTATCCCGCCAGAACTTAAATTTGAGGGACATTCTTGTGCGCGGGTTGTGAAAGTGCCATTGGTTGTTGGAATAACATTTCCCCAATAATATCGCAAATAATTATCGAAATTACTCATATTATCGGTATGTTGATAATATACATAAGTCCACGGATCTATATTATCATCAACATAAAAATCTGCTTCACTATTTATAGGAGAATTTAACATCCCAAACAAGTTATCTGCTCCCCGTTGAAGGTACGGAGAAATATCACAACCCTGTTCATGTCTGATATATGAATTATCTACATTTACGACTCCACTGCTTGTTGTGAGAGATCCACCAGTTATAGTGATAGCATAGTCATAATTCTCAAACTGATTACAGATATATTGTAATCCCATTTTTTTCGATGTTGATTCACAATTCAACCCCATGGTCACAATCGAAGTTCCCTGTTCGCTTGGATTTTGTATGTTGTCAAAATCATTCAAATAAACGAGATTTTCATCTTCCCCACTGTTATATACAACTAAACCCAATGCTCCATCTCTAAATGTGTTTTCTTCCACTTGATAGCCAGTACAGCTCTCTAAAAATAAACCAAAGCTACTTTCATCATGAAGGCTTCCATGGTTATCAAATAAATCAATATCGTTACGAGTAAACTGTAATGCGGGACTACTAATTATCCATGCACCTCGTTGGTTTTCTGTAAAATCGCAGCGATCAATAAGTATATTATTACTTGCATTTGTTTTAATCCCATAGTAAAGGTTTAAAAAGTTGTTTCTTTGATAATTAGTGCAAAATGTTGGGTTTAAACAAATTCCTTCTAACTCAAAATCAGTATAATCAGCAATTATACCGACGCCACGGTTTGGATAAGTTTCGGAAAATGATGCATTATTTATAAAATCACAACCAGTTGAACGTACGCCACTTGCTGTCCACATGTGTAAATGAATACTTGGGGTTTCATTTTTCGCATAAATTGCGTCATCCCAAATAAAATCACAATTTTGAAAATAGCTGTGTTGGTCGCTGTAGTTTGTTATAGAAACACTTACAATATTATTAATAAAATCACTGTTATAAGCTCTAACAAGTCCACCTGCTGCCGCATCAACACCTTTAACTGCAAACTTAATTTTTGAATTGTTCAACATTTTGAGATATGGTTGTTTAGAACTTGAGTATGGGATTTGTAATTGACCTCCCCAGCCACCTTTTAAATCAATACCTGCCCAAAGCTTATCACCTTCACACTCATCAAATACAGTAAGAGTAGTATTGTCAAGGGTTAAGCGTGAGCCAACACCCGAAGGATTGTCATCCATTTGAATTTCGTAGCCTTCACGAAAATGAATAATCATATCTTCAATGGTAAGTGATGCATCAGGCTCAATAATAATATCACCTTTTTCCATAAAAGCTTCTGTTATATTGCCAAATGAGTTGCTGGTAGCTGTCCACGTTACATTGTTGCCACTTTGAATAATGATGTCTCTATCATCTCCGTTGATTTGTATTTGTACGCCTTGCATGGCATCGTTGGCGGGTGTGTATAAATCAACATAGCAACATTCTTCAACTGTGCCAAACAAATCATCGTATGCGCAGCCGTCTATTTGGTCGGGAATG
>JAYEFQ010000098.1:0-2672 GCA_034658655.1 Bacteroidota bacterium | reverse complement strand
AATGCCGATGTAGATTCAACACCGATAGGCGAAGAAAGCGTAGCATATCGGTAGTTTTGAATCACAATCGGTATCAAAGTTAAAACTCTAAGAATTTTCAGTTGTTAAAAAACTATCATATATGAAAAAAACAACTTCTCCAAAGCATAATGCTTCAGAGAAGTTGAAATGACATAGAATTTTAAAAGTTTTATCGTTTTACAACAAATTGTTTCTTTTCAGAAAGTTGTGGTGAATACAGAATGTAGTTGCCTGATTTCAGATTGGAAACATTAAGCACAAAATAGCCGAGTGCTTCGTTGCGAGTGATTTGTTGCACAATTTTTCCATTCATATCATACACAACAAAATCACAGGATTCGCTCATTGAAATGAATTCAACAGATAATTTATCATTAACAGGATTTGGGAAAATGTTGAAGACGGGGTCGAGATCAATAGGTTCTTCAGGACGTGTTAAGGATTTGTTAGTAGATGTATTGGCTGCAGCGGATTTATCAGTAATTTCTTCTGGCAGGACAAGTACAGGGTCGTAAGTTTCATATCCGTAAGCCATCAAAATGCCACGAGCCATTGAACCGGAACGGTGATTGTAATTATCTGCAAGGGAATACAAATAATCTACATCAGCAGAATTTGTTGATACACTTGCCTCCTGATTGCGCAGGTTCAATTCTATTTGTGCTATGCATACCTGTTTTAATTTTTCCGGTTTGTCGCTGCCAACTAATTCTGTTTCGAGATTTGCAAGCAGGTTTTCTGCAGCTTCAAAATCACCGATGGATTTGTACAAGGAAACCAGTTTTTCTTTGCTGTGAAAATCCGATTTGCTTTCGAGTACTTGTTTCCATGCTGTGATTATCTCATCATCATCTGAATTCATATTAATGATGTGGAGTCTGTCGGTAAGATATTGTTTTGCAGCTTTTAAACCATTGATGTGATTTTGCATAGCAAGCAATGGATTTACACCATCTTGCTGTTGAAGTATGTAATGTTGCAACTCTTCCTTGATGTCAGAATGTGGCAGGTTTTCAAGTACTGTTTCTGGCAAGGGTGAATTGGCTAGCAATACATTGGCCCGTGCCATTTCGCTGATTTGATCATTCATCATGTAAGCATTAAGCACAGAGGCAGTGAGATACGGAGATGCTTCTATCAGGTTGTTGTGCACATCATTCATATTTGTTATGCCGGCCGTTTCTGCACTTACACTAAGGCTGGTTTCATCCTGTACTGCCGTTAAGGATTCATATTCTGTTTGTGATTGATCAAGTTCTTCCTCTTTTTCATTTAGACTACTTGTCAGAAAGGACAGCTTGTGTCCACCGGATAAGTTTGAAAGGCATTCCTGAGTACGGGTTGTGAAAACAAAATATCCACTAGGTGTTATAAACCCATAATCAAAACTGTTCAAATCAGCATCGTAATTTGGGATATTATCCGAAGAAATGTTGTATTTATACGGATATGCTGCAAAATTGTCATTAATAAAAAAATCGGATTCGTCACTCATCGGGTCGCCATGCAACCAAAACAGATTGTTTGCTGGGATAACTGTTTGTGTAATTGGATCCTTACACTGGGTTCTTTTTATGTATGAATCAGAAATTATTTGCCCACCTGTTTGTGTATTTATCAAGCCACCAGTTACGGCAATAGCTTTATTGGTATTTGAAAAAAGGTTGCATCGATACTGCAGACCGTTTCTTCTTTGATTATCGTCGTCTGCATTTATACCCATATTAACAGCAGAACAGTACACGCCACCATTACCGGTTAGGTTTTCAAAATCGTTAAGGTATATTTCATTTTCAGCCGCACCACTGTTATATACAATAAGGCCCAAACGTCCATCCCTGAACAGGTTCTCTTCAACCTGATAATCCGTACTGGCTTCAAGATATAGCCCAAACGAATTGTTTGCCATAAAGCTACCCCCATTTCCATCATACACATTAAGATCATTTCGTGTGAATTGAAAAGCATTGCTGTTGATGATCCAGGCGCCACGCAGGTTTTCTGTGAAATCAGAACGATCAATCATTACATTATTTCCGGAATTGGATTTGATAGCATAATTCAGGTTTTCAAAGCTGTTTCTGTCATATTCAGTGTAATACGGGATATTGGTACATAAACCTTTAAGCGTAAAATCTGTAATATCTGCCAGTATGCCTGTGCCACGGTCTGTTATGCTTACCCCTGAACTTGCTGCATTTGCAAAATGACTGGCATAAACCCGAACACCGCTTGCATTCCAGAGGTGCAGACTGATTGCGGGATTATATCCTTTGTCGTACAATTCATCATCCCATTGTAATACGCATCTGGACAGAATGCTATGCTGATCAGTATAGCCAGTTATGTCAACATTGATGATGTTGTTTACAAAATAACTGTCATAAGCAAGGATAAATCCACCGGCAGGTGCATCAACTCCTTTTTCAGCAAATTCTATATTTGATCCGTTCTGCATTTTAAATATGGCTGTGGGGATGTGAAATAAGGTATTTGAGGCAAACTCCCCCAACCACCATTCAAATCAATACCTGCCCAAAGCTTATCGCCTTCACACTCATCAAATACAGTAAGGGTAGTATTGTCAAGGGTTAAGCGTGAGCCAACACCCGAAGGATTGTCATCCATTTGAATTTCGTAGCCTTCACGAA
>JAYEFQ010000097.1:8018-13141 GCA_034658655.1 Bacteroidota bacterium | reverse complement strand
TCAGTAATAGCAAGGCACTAACGGTTAATAACGGCTTTCACCCTATTCTCACTGGGATACAGAAAGTCGATAAATTGAAAAATGAATGAAATTTCGAATGGATTTTCTTCAATAGAAAAGCGAAAATCCAATTAGTCAATAGAAACAATGCTCCCTCCATTTTTCCCTGCTCCGGGACCCAACACAATCTGTTGATTTGCAATTTGCAAGATTTCCGGGCGATGTTCAATAAGCAACAATGTATGCCCTGACTGAATCATCGTTTTAAAAACATCAATCAAGCGTAAAATATCTGCATAATGTAAACCTGCAGCCGGCTCATCCATAATGAATAAAGTTGAACCTTTTTGTTTCCCGATTAATTCCGAAAGCAGTTTAATTCGTTGCTTTTCTCCTGCAGACAAGCTTTTAACTGACTGTCCGGCTGACAAATGTCCCAATCCCAAATTCATCATTAATTGAATAGATTTTTGCAGAAAAACATTCCCATCTAAATACTCATAAAGTGCAGCCAAAGGCAGTTGCAAAACTTCACCAATATGTTTTCCTTGAAGCCTTACCTTTAGAACATCAGGTTTATAGCGATATCCATCACAAGCATCACATGGAATGTCAACATCACTCATAAAATCCATCACCACCTGTTTAACTCCCTGTCCGTTACATTCCGGACATTTACCATCTTTATGCACATAAGAGAACGCCGATTTTTTTAATCCTGCTGCTTTCGCTTCACTTGATTTTGCAAAATAATCGCGCAATGCATCCATTAATCCGGCAGCAGTGAAAACAGAACTATGAGCTGAGGCATATATTGATTGTTGATTGATAAATTTAACCTGCTTGAACTGTTCAAAACCATATAAATTATCGCAATTTACTGCACGTTTTAATTGCAATGAAGCGATTATCACATCTCGAACCAAACTGCTTTTTCCACTTCCTGAAATTCCACTTATAGCGATTAAGCCACCTAATTGAAATTCAACATCAATATTTTTAAGATTATTTGCCGAGGCAGATTTCACCCCAAATTTAGCTCCTGTTTTCGCTATTTCAATAGGTTTTTGTGCAATCGTTTCTTTCAAATAATTTGCTGTCGGGGTATTTTTATTCATTAATGACGAAATTTCTCCTTCATAAACAATCTCACCACCATTCTTACCTGCACCAGGTCCTAATTCAATCAAATAATCAGCAGCCCGCATAAATTGTGCTTCATGCTCAAGCAAAATCAGCGTATTACCGCGTTCCTTAATCGCCTTCAACACTTCAATCAAAGCGGGGATATCATGCCGGTGTAAAGCGGATGATGGCTCGTCAAGCACATAAGTTACTCCGTATAATGGCGACGCAAGTGCTCCAGCCAAACTAACCCGTTGCATCTCTCCACCTGAAAGTGTATTTACACGACGATTAAGGCTTAAATACCCTATACCTAATTTCAGCATAAGCTGCATAAGCTCAATGATTCGCGGACTAATTTCACGCAACAATTTCATAATTGGTTTGCCAACAGTTTTTTCGTCAAGCGATTGAAAAAACGACACACTTTCCTGCAAGTCCAATGCACTCAATTCACTAATATTTTTTCCGGAAAGTCGAATTTGCAGTAAATCTGGCTTTAATCTCATTCCCTGACAAGTTGAACAAACTTGGTTATGCATCAGAGCGCTCAATTTGTTACCGGTTTTATTTTGATGTTTCCGACGAAATTCATCTTCAATATAGTAACAAAACCCCGGCCAAGTCGATTTTAAATGCTGCACTCCACTCCTACTTTTATTTTTAAAATGCCAATCTAATTCATACTCTCGATCGCCGGATCCATAGAGTACAAACTGTTTGGCATCATTTGATAAATCCTGATAAGGAGATGAAATATCAATTCTGTTTTCTTTTGCTGCTGTTGATAATATCGAAACAAATTGTCCGTCAGGATTTCCAAAATAGCGACCCGGACTACTGCCTTTCAGCGCCCCTTCTGCAATGGATAATTCTGGATTTGTAATGAGTGCATCAGGATTACAAACCGGCTGCATTCCCAATCCATTACATTGCGGACAAGCTCCTGATTGATGATTAAAAGAAAAATCACGTACAGATAAATGTTTTCCATACAATTGAGCAATACGTGAAAACAAAAGACGATAATAATCATACAAACCTGTCATTGTTCCCACAGTTGAACGTTCTGAAACCTTAGTTTTTGCAGACGACAAAGCCATAACCGGTGTTAATCCACTGATTGATTCAAATTCAGCCGGATTTGCCTGCTGCAAAAACGATCTGGCATAAGCCGACATACTTTCATTGAATCGTGATTCTGCTTCAGCGACAATGGTATCAAAAGCCAGTGAAGATTTTCCGGATCCTGAAACCCCGGCAATAACCGTCATTTTTGCTTTTGGAATATCAAGGTTAATGCCTTTAAGATTATGTGTTGTAACTGATTTAAGCGAAATATTATCATTTGCTGCATGATTCGCTTTAACAAAAGCCTGCTGCATTACGCTTCTATCAAGGATTTTTGCAGCAAACGAGTTTTCTACTTTCATGATTTCTGTCGGATTTCCTTCTGCAACAATTACTCCACCTTGTTTCCCACGTCCATGTCCCAATTCTATAATATAATCAGCATTTGCTAACAATTCTCGATTATGTGCAATACATAAAATGGTATTTCCGGCACGCATCAATTGTTTCAATGCTCTCACAAGTATCTGGATATCACAGTGATGCAAGCCACTTGCAGGTTCATCCAAAATAAAAAGGGCATTTCCATTTTTTGCTTTTTTCAGATGCGCTGCAAGCTTAACGCGCTGTGCTTCTCCTCCTGACAAAGTAGTAGATGATTGTCCGAGTGATAAATATCCTAAACCAACAGCTTGCAAGCTTTCTAAACTTTGCAACAGCTTTTTCTGTCCGACAAAAAATTCAATAGCTTGATTGATGGTCATATCATACACCTCAGAAATAGATTTTCCATTGTATTTTATTGTCAAAATTTCGGGCTTGAAACGTTTCCCATGACAATCAGGGCAAATTAAATCTACATTTCCGAGAAAATGCATGCCAATTTGAATTTTACCGGCTCCAAGACAAGTTTCGCAGCGTCCACCTTTAGTATTAAATGAAAAATGAGATTTTTTTAATCCTGCTGATTTTGCACTTTCTTGAGCTGCATATAAATCGCGAAGCGCATCGGAAAGCTTGGTATATGTCGCAGGATTTGAACGTGGTGTGCGCCCTATGGGATGTCGGGAAACATGATGAACTTGCTTTATATTTTCCGCTCCAATCAAGTGTCCTGATGGCTTTCCAGCAATTTGAGCAGATAGTAGTGGAAGTAATTCATCATAAATCAAAGTATTTTTGCCGGAGCCTGAAAGCCCTGTCAATACATTCAATGCAAATTTCTTTAAGCGAAAATGTATTGATTTTAAATTTCCAGCCTGAGCATTTTCCAAGGCAATAAATTCATCTGAATGTTCAACGGCTTGCTTTACAGGAACGGGACTTATTTGCTGTAATGACTTGGCTGTCAGAGATTCTTTTGTTAATTCCTTATCAGACAAAAAAGCAGCTAAAGTTCCTGAAAATAACACTTCCCCTCCGGATTTTCCAGCTGCTGGACCGATATCCACAATATAATCCGCTTGACGGATGCAGCTTTCATCGTGCTCAACAAGCATTACCGTATTTCCACGAGACACAAGCTCACGCATCATTTCAATTAAATAAGGATGATCATGAGGGTGCAAACCAACAAATGCCTCATCAAACACATACAACACATCACTAAATCCTGCATGAATTTGATTAATCAGCCGAATTCGACGAATATCGCCAACCGAAAGCTTTTCAGTCGGATTTTTCAAACTTAAATGACCCATGCCAAGCTTTTCAAATTGTTCGATACGCTCAGTTATGGCATTTGATAAGGGTTCAGCAATACTGATTTCTTTTTTTGTCCATAATTGTTTATTCAACCAAACTTTTAGCGCAGTCAACTCCATTTCACTAAGCTTGGCAATGTTTTCACCATGTACGATTACCGACAGCGCATTTTCATTCAAACGAGTTCCCTGACAATGAGAACAAGGCAATGATTCGGCATATTTTAAGATATTTTGATTCCGATCACGACGCAAAATATCCGTCATGATATTGATAATTCCTTTATAATAGTCCTCCTCACGAGGTTTCGCAGCAATTCCCTCCCATTTCAATCGAGATTCCAAACTATGTTTCCCAATCGGCACTTTTAGTTTATTACTTCCGTACAAAACAATTTCTTGTTGGGCTTCAGTAAGCTCATTCCATGGGATATCAACCGAAAAACCATGCGCACGGCATAAGATATCCATGCTGTCCATTGTCAACTGTGTGTACATAATGTAACCGGTTGGTAATGTAGGAGCAAGTGCACCATCCCGTAAGGATTTTGTCGGATCAGCAATGAGTTTTTCAATTGATATTTTCTCCTCCAAACCCAATCCAGTGCAATGCGGACATGCCCCTGAAGACGAATTAAAGGAAAACAAGGCACGAGAAAGCTTTATATCCCTTTCTGAAGCCCCAATTCTAGCAAAAAGCAAACGCAAATAATCGTATAAATCGGACATGGTTCCTAAAGTTGAGCGAGCACCACCGCCGGCAGTTTTCTGACTGACAGCAATCACAGGTGGCAAATTTTCGATACGATCAACTTTCGGATGGCTCAGCTTTCCGGTAAAACGTCGTGCAAAGCCGGAAACCGATTCAAGATACCGTCGTTGTCCTTCACGCACAATCACATCAAAAGCCAAAGAAGACTTTCCAGAGCCAGAAATCCCTGTAATTACAACAAATTGACGCAAAGGAATATCTACATTAATGGATTTCAAATTATTTTCCCGTGCATTTCGGATTTGAATACTGACATTCGATTTTTCCATGCCCAAAGATAAAATATTGAGTGAAAAACTCAGTATAAGGAGCGGGTAATTATTGCACTAACCACCCTAATTCCTCCTCACAAAGCTTACTTCACCGAAGCGTTGTCGTCCTTTATCAGAGAAATAAATGTTATAGCTAGGGTTTTTTACACGAGAATTAAATGCGACGGGCAAACCCTCATT
>JAYEFQ010000097.1:0-7918 GCA_034658655.1 Bacteroidota bacterium | reverse complement strand
ACTAACCACCCTAATTCCTCCTCACAAAGCTTACTTCACCGAAGCGTTGTCGTCCTTTATCAGAGAAATAAATGTTATAGCTAGGGTTTTTTACACGAGAATTAAATGCGACGGGCAAACCCTCATTGTATGTATTTATTTCATTTTCAGTCATTTCAGATTGGACAGATGCTTCATTTGATATAATTAGGTATTTCAAAAGGGCATGTTCACTCCTATCAATTTCTACATAACACTTCGGGTTTTCAGTTTCAAATTCCATACAGCTATCATGCTGATTATCATAAATACGACCTTGCAAATCAATAATGCCTTCAAATTGGATTTCAAACAGTCCTCCGGCGATAAATTCAATGGATTTCACTGTCATTCCACAAATTTCATCTCCGACTTTAATACTTTCAGCCAGAAAAACCGTTTTTTTATTAAGCGCCTTTTCATTCGCCAAATCTTCAGTTTGGTTGCTTTGCTGTAAATCCTCATCATAAGGCGTTTCATTTTGCTCCGCTACTTTCATTTGATTTGAATTTGCCTCAGAACCAGCAATTTGTTTTTTATCTGCATTTTGACAGGCAAAAAATCCTGATAATGCAAAAATCAATAATAATACGAGTTGTTTTTTCATGTGTATCAATTTTATTTTTCACGAATTCTGCCGCATCCTGGCAATGTTTCTTTACTATTTGCTTTATAACTTACGGTAAATGGATATTCATTTTCGGACATTCCGTCATTACATACTTTTTCATGAATGGTAAGCACCGAAATATGCCCAGTCTCTACATCTTGCAAGCGGATTCTCACTGCATTATCGTCTAATTTTTTAGTTGCTTGTTTCAAATCGCATGTGGCTTCCTCATTTGGATACAAATAATTTAATTTCAGTAATTGAATGCTTGGTGTCGAATAACTTGCATCATTTACATTTAATTCGATGGCCCAAAATGGCTCTGTTCCAAAAACTGTCATTTGAGACAAAACAGAAACTGCATATTTCTCCATATCTTTGGATTCATCAGTCTTATCTGATAATTTAACTTCATCCGATTTTGTGAGATTTTCCTGTTTATCAGTTTTTTGATCAGATTCCCCTTTCTGATTTCCACATGATGCCATCACAGCAATAATAATCAGGCTAATTGAAATATTAATAATGGTTTTCATAGACAAAATAGGTTTAAATATTCATTTTTAAGATTGATACCGATTGTGGTTCAAAACTACCGATTTGCTACGCCTATCGGTGTTGAATCTACATCGGCATTATACTTGCAATTGTTGATTAACAAATGGTATAATATACAAAAATACAAATATTCCAACATAAGCAAATACCATAGCAAGAATATTATTTAGAATGTTATAAACGAAGTGGCTTTAAAATCAGACAGAACAGGCAAAGCATAAGCAATCTGACGTAATAATCCCGCATTGAAATACTTGGTAACTACTCAGTGCTAAAATTAAAAACATTAACACCGATTGTGGTTCAAAACTACCGATTTGCTACGCCTATCGGTGTTGAATCTACATCGGCATTATACTTGCAATTTTGATAAATAAATGGTATAACTATTCAGACGCATTTGAAACGATAGCCCGATAACATGATAATACGCCACATGGCTGATGCAAAAAAAGAAAATATGGGACACTGGATATCAAACAAGAGGTTGCAACCTCTTGTTAATTCCAATGTTCTTTCTCAAATTTGCGGTAACGAGCTACTTTTGCTGATACTGATTAGTTACAAATACTGAAACATTTATATCTTTGCGAAACATTCAAGCAGTTGGATGGTTATAAAAGTGACATAAAACAAAAAACAATGGCATACAATTTATTAAAAGGCAAAAAAGGACTAATTTTTGGCGCATTGGATGAAAAATCAATCGCATGGAAAGTTGCTGAAAAAGCGCATGAAGAAGGTGCTGAATTTATTTTAAGCAATACATCCGTTGCAATTCGAATGGGCTCAGTTAATGAATTGGCAAAAAAAACGGGATCTCAAATAATTGCTGCTGACGCAACAAATGTTGAAGAGTTAGAAAACTTGGTTGAAAAAAGTATGGAATTATTGGGTGGCAAAATTGATTTTGTTTTACACTCAATCGGAATGTCTCCAAATGTTAGAAAAGGCAAGCCTTACGACGACTTGAATTACAGTTTTTTAGAAAAAACCTTAGATATTTCTGCTGTCTCCTTTCATAAAGTACTGCAAATCTGTCGTAAAAAAGATGCCATTAATGATTGGGGTTCTGTGCTTGCACTAACTTACGTCGCGGCACAGCGCACCATGTATGAATACAACGACATGGCCGATGCAAAATCGCTATTAGAAAGTATTGCTAGAAGTTTTGGATATATGTACGGAAGAGATAAAAAAATCCGTATTAATACAATTTCGCAATCACCAACCATGACCACTGCAGGCTTAGGTATAAAAGGAATAAATTCTCTTTTGGATTTTTCAGAACGCATGTCACCTCTCGGAAATGCAACAGCGGACGAATGTGCTGATTATTGTATCGTCATGTTTTCCGACCTCACTAAAAAAGTAACCATGCAAAATTTAATGCACGACGGCGGATTCAGCAGCATGGGAATGAGCTTAAGAGCAATTCAACAATACAATAAGAGTTTTGAAGATTACGAAAAATAGTAAAAAAGCTTGGTAAGTTGAGAAAACAATTATCATTCGATGGGAAAGATCGTTGATGCGTACCGAAAGCTTTCGGAAGACGATGAATTTCTTCTCAAACACTCGCTGAACAAAGGAATGCGCGACGGAAATTCGAAACTTTTAGTTAAGGACACTTGAAATAATTGATTATCTTTGTGAAAATGCTTATGCATGGAAATAAAAACGCAACACATTCTTGTCTATATTGACTTTTCATCTTTAAGTGAAAATCTAAGTCATTGGTTAAATTATATTTACAACACACTTAACAAGCCGATTGATTTGCTTTTTGTGATAGATCACAATACTGCCATCATTTTTGACAAAACGTACACCCGTACCAATATTGAAGCAAAAATGGAATCGTTTCGAGCATCGTGCGGGAATCCGCCAGGCAATGATTTTATCCGTGAAGGATGTAATTGCAGTTTATTAAGTCAGATTGCCGAGGAAAATGATGCGTTATTTTGCATTTCAGCCGTCCACAGCCACAACGATGTGCAGTTTCTAAGCAGCTCTACTATGGTAAAAATGCTCAGAAAGTCTCGAATTCCATGCCTAATTATTCCGAGGAAAAACCAATTTAAGACACCACAACGTGTCAGTTTGGGAACAAACATGAAGCGCGACCAAAAATCCGTTGCCCCATGGCTTACATTCCTATCAAAACACCTAAATTTACCTGTATTACTTGCGTTCAACTCAAATGATGCAGCGGTAAAAACAAATATCCATTTTATTGAGAGATTCTTAAAAAAACACGATTTAAGTTATGACAACATAAAATTGAAAGGAAAATTTGCTGCATTAGATAAACTCTGTATAAAACGACAAAAGACATCAGTTATTCATTGTCTTTACTTAAAGCCCTCTGCCGGGTTTTTATCAAAAATATTTTCTGATTCAGACGCAAAATTACTTGATAATCCATATGGGCAAGCTGTTTTTTGTATAAATCCGCAAAAGGATTTATTTGTTCCCTGCACCTAAATAAAATCTCGAATAAATTTTCTGCACCAAAGCCTTATCGCTTAAAAATCTTGCATTTCCTATGGTTTTGCTCAAAAATCATTATTTTTGCTAAAATTCCAATTTTAAAATGGAAGGAACTTTAATATCGACATATTTTCTACCGGCAGTTTTAGCAATCATAATGTTTAATCTGGGTTTAAGCTTGCGGATTTTAGATTTCAAGCATATTCTAAAGCAACCACGACAATTACTGATCGGGTTGACAGCACAAATTATCATTTTACCGCTTATCGCTTTTGGTATAGCAAGTATTTCAACCTTAAGTAGTGAAATGAAAGTCGGAATTATGCTTATTGCAGCATGTCCTGGCGGAGCTGTTTCTAATCTAATCACCTATTATCTTAAAGGCAGTGTATCACTTTCCGTATCACTGACAACCATTAATTCAGTAATTATACTTGGTAGTTTACCTGCTATTATTTGGATTGCATTGACACAATTCCTTGGAGAATCTGAGACTGTCACTATGTCCGTACAGGAAACAATTTTAAAAATCTTTGCCATGATTTTGGTCCCAACGAGCCTCGGGATGTTATTGAGACATAAAAGACGCCTAACTGCTTACAAAATAGAGCAAATCATGAAATACTTGTCAGTGATTTTACTGGCGATAGTTTATAGCTTTGTCATATTTGAAAAAAACGGCGGACAACGTACTTCGATTGCAGAATATTTTGAAATTGCACCATGGGTATTTTTACTAAATCTACTGGGTATGCTTACAGGATTTTGGATGGCTCGATTTAACGGGTTAAACATTAAGAAACAAATTACTTTATCAGTTGAAGTAGGCATACAGAATTCGGCGCTTGCCATTACCATTGCCAGTAGTGCCGCATTTTTAGGAAACCACCAAATGGCTCTACCTGCAGTTGTTTACGGGATGTTTACCTTCTTTTCTGCCATAATTTTTGGTTTAATAATCCGAAAATGGGTAAAACCATCTAAAATTGTAAAAAGCGAACCTGAAACGTAGTAAGTCCGATCCGCTGTTGGCAAACAAGAATTAGAAGTTTGACAACTTATGTTTTTTTCTTATTTTGTCCCCTTATTTGATTTACTGAAAAACCTTATTTTATTATGAGCAAAATTGCGTTAATTACAGGTGCAACTGCAGGCATCGGAAAAGCCACAGCAGAACTATTGGTTAAAAAAGGATACCGTGTAATTATTACCGGTCGCCGAAAACAAGTCTTAAATGAATTTGCAGATAAATTATTACTGCAACATAACGGTAGCGTATTAACGTTAAATTTTGACATTCGAAGTAAAGTAGAGGTTGATGCAGCCATTGATGGGTTGCCCGAAGACTGGAAAGCAATTGATGTGTTGATTAATAATGCAGGGCTAGCCGCAGGATTATCAGCAATTCAGGATGGTGACAATCAAGATTGGGAACAAATGATTGATACCAATATTAAAGGGTTACTATATATCTCAAAAGCTGTTTCTAAAGGAATGATCAAGCGCTACCACGGACATATTATTAACATAGGTTCCATTGCAGGACGCGAAGTGTATCCTAACGGAAATGTATATTGCGCAACAAAACATGCAGTGGATGCATTAACAAAAGCCATGCGAGTTGACATGTTGGAATATGGAATTAAGGTTACACAAATTGCGCCGGGAGCGGTTGAAACTGAGTTTTCATTAGTCCGTTTTAAAGGCGATGAAGAAAAAGCATCTACGGTTTATGATGGATACCAGCCACTTTCTGCACAAGATATCAGCGAATGCATTGAATTTGTTTTGTCTCGTCCTGAGCATGTTAATATCAACGATATGCTAATTATGCCAACAGCTCAAGCCAGTGCCCATGCAT
This sequence comes from Bacteroidota bacterium, assembly GCA_034658655.1. Classification (GTDB taxonomy): domain Bacteria; phylum Bacteroidota; class Bacteroidia; order Bacteroidales; family ML635J-15; genus JAQIBY01. Next base: position 2,378 of record JAYEFQ010000097.1, on the reverse strand, counting down.
TGCACAGAAAAAAACCTGACGAAAACAAATGGTAATGTTACGATAATTGTTGAAAGATTAGTCGGCTTGGAGGAGACCGAGAATAGTCAAACCTCTAACCTCAAACAAATAACAAATAAATCCCAATTTAACAAAAATCAAATCCCAAACGGTTGCACAGTGCTAAACTGCTGGCTTGCTGCTGAAATTGAAGTTTCCTTAACTCAAAGCCTCGACTTTCCTACGCGCATTCCTTCGCTTAGCGAGACCTTGAGAAGGAATCCTTCGCCTCCCGAAAGCTTTCGGGGACACTTCCAGTAAGCTTTCGGAACGCAACTACGCCCCATCGATTTTTCCAACCAACCTCTAACCCTTGTCTCCGCCAGCAGTCGGACAGGCAGCCTCCCGGCGGATCAAATTCCCTGAGTGTCATTTTTCAGGAGTTTGCGAACTGAAAAATGCAACACGAAACAATCCCGACGCATGTCGAGGCCTCCTAACTCCTAACACCTGATCCTAATACTAATACGCGAGGTAAAGCGCTGAATAGTAGCCGCCACTCACTCTGAATTTTGCATTTTTATATTTCGGAGAACCAAAAGTTGCTTTCAAGTTATTTGAAAATCCATATCCCTCCTTCGGAATGCCAATAAAATTTGTGTCTAAATCTTTATTATCATTTTCGTCGTGAAAAACTGCCAAGGCATATTCACCTGCGGGGATATTCTCAAAACGAATTTTCACCTTACCTTTCGTCGCAGTTACTGTGGTATCGTATAATGCTTTTTCTTTTTCAAGAAAATTTCCCTCTCCCGAGAATAATGCCGCTGAAATGACACCTTTATCATTTCTTACATTTTTAATGACAAATTCGATGGTGTATTGTTGCGCCATCCCTGAAAAACTAAATAGAATCGCTGTCAGAAAAAGAATAATATGTGATTTCATATTGAGTTATTTTTAAGAATAACGATTTTTTTGTGAAATTGTTTTAATAAATCCACCTCTTAGCAATTCATAACCAATGAAAATGTCAAATTTATTGGAGCATTGAATGATAACCTAAATTAAACATTACACTATTGTACGCAACTTGGGATTAGCTTCTTTCTCACAATTCAGTTATTTTAATTTTCCGGAATAAGACATTTAGATATATGTTTATCTCCATTTATTTCAATACTTTCAATAATATATTGTCCGGATTCTAAGTTAATATTAAAATCTTCATGTAAGCTGTTTTGCTTATATGTTCCGGCAATTCTGCCGTCTAAAGTGTAAATTCGAATTTCTAATGGATAATTTAACGCATTGGAAAAAATGCTGAGCTTATCTTTTGCAAGATTTGGATAAATGCTTATTTGCGTTTTATCAAAACCGGTATTGGTCGAGTTAAATCCTTCGTTACTAATATTACTGTCAGCACCATCGCCATAATTGATACCCGGATAGTAACTTATGCTAATTGAGGCAACGTCTGTGCAACCTAAATATTCTGTTTGTAATATGGCTTGAAAACTGCTTCCTATCACACCAGAATATTCAACATGTGTTATTGGATTTTGTGGGAAAATGAATGTTAAATTTAGATTATTACTGCTCTATTGTATGCTTGTTTCCGATAGATCGCTTGCTATATCAGCCATTAAACAATAATTCTGAAATTGCATCGCAAGATTTTCATTCAAAAATGTAATCTCTGGTGCTTGTTTGAAATGTATAGGATAATTTGCCGTATCTGCACAGAAATCTACTCCAAGGTTGTCAGGTCCAGTATATTCAATATACTGCAATATGTAATTGCCATAGTTTGCGGCATAAACAGAATCTTGGTCAATTAAAATACCAGGAGGAGGCATCCAATATCCTGGAAGCGTAGTATAGGGATCTACTGTTGGCAAGTGAGATACTAACCCGCATGTTGATGTATCTAATGGATTTATAACTAATTCCGCTGAAGGCTTTCTCCAAAATGTCACATTAACGGTATCACTATCTATGCAAATGCCATTTGTTTCACTAACTATCAATTGTGTTAGGTTAAAGCCTGAGTAGGTTACTGTGGTATTTGGAGAAGTATGATCATAATACGTTAAGCCTGGATATGGTTGCCAAACAACATTAAAACCAGAGCTTTGCGCAAAAATTTATGTTGTGCTTCCACAGACATCAAAATCCTCGCATGCAATAATATTTGGCATTTCATAGCAGATAATGCTGTGTATTATTGAGTCACTACTACTATTTCCTTGGACAACTAAGCTTACAGTTACCGTGTCAGAACCTAAGTAAGAGTAAGTTGGTACTTCAATGGTGAGATTTGGATCTGCATTTATTGCAATTACTGTCCCATTCAAATACCAAGTTCTTGAAAGCACACTTTCACCTTCGCTAATGTC
>JAYEFQ010000096.1:0-13158 GCA_034658655.1 Bacteroidota bacterium | reverse complement strand
GCAGAGAAAAACTAAAAGGAGTTTGACGCGCAAAAAAAAGTAGCGCAGAGGTTCGCAAAGGGGCAAAGTTTCGCAAAGAAAAACTAATGAAGTTTGACGCGTAGATAAAAGTAGCGCAAAGGGACACAGAGAAAAACTAAAAGGAGCTTAACGCGCAAAAAAAAGTAGCGCAGAGGTTCGCAAAGGGGCAAAGTTTCGCAAAGGAGAAAAGAAAAAAGTTTGACGCACAGGACAAGTAGCGCAGAGGGACGCAGAGAAAAACTAAAAGGAGTTTGACGCGCAAAAAAAAGTAGCACAAAGATTCGCAAAGGGGCAAAGTTTCGCAAAGAAAAACTAATGGAGTTGGACGCGATAGGACAAGTAGCGCAGAGGGACACAGAGAAAAACTAAAAGGAGCTTAACGCGCAAAAAAAAGTAGCGCAAAGATTCGCAAAGGGGCAAAGTTTCGCAAAGAAAAACTAATGGAGTTGGACGCGATAGGACAAGTAGCGCAAAGGGACGCAGAGAAAAACTAAAAGGAGTTTGACGCGCAAAAAAAAGTAGCGCAGAAGTTCGCAAAGGGGCAAAGTTTCGCAAAGGAGAAAAGAAAAAAGTTTGACGCGTAGATAAAAGTAGCGCAAAGGGGCGCAAAGGAAAACACACTGCATAACTCATGCCCTCGATTTCTGTCGCGCATGCCAACGCTTAGAGAAGACCTGAGAGAATAAGATTCTCACGCTCTCGTGATCGCAAGTTCGCAATCTTGTCTTTTATTATGCGTCAATATTTGCGTATTTTGCGTTTTTCTCAATGAACTCACGTCTTGGTGCAACTTCGTCACCCATAAGCATTGAAAAGACCTGATCTGCTTCTGCTGCATTTTCAATATTCACGCGTTGCAATTTACGATATTCAGGATTCATCGTTGTATCCCAAAGTTGTTCTGCGTTCATTTCTCCAAGACCTTTATAGCGCTGGATATGCAATCCTGAATCGCTTCCGTTTTCGGTAAAACGAGCAACAATTTCTACACGTTCTTCTTCAGACCATGCATATTCAGCGTTTTTACCTTTTTTAATGAGATAAAGTGGGGGTGTTGCCAAATACAAATATCCTTGTTCTATTAACGGTCGGATATAACGGAAAAAGAATGTCATAACCAATGTTGTAATGTGGCTTCCATCCACATCGGCATCCGTCATGATAACAATTTTATGATAGCGCAATTTTTCGAGGTTAATGGCTTTTGAATCATCTTCAGTTCCCATAATAACACCCAAAGCAGTAAACACATTTTTAATTTCTTCGCTTTCAAATACTTTGTGAGGCATTGCTTTTTCCACATTAAGAATTTTACCTCTCAAAGGCAAAATTGCTTGAAACAAACGGTCACGGCCTTGTTTTGCAGTACCACCTGCAGAATCTCCCTCCACGAGAAATAATTCAGCAATTGAAGCATCCTTTGTAGAGCAATCTGAGAGTTTTCCAGGAAGTCCGGCACCGGTAAGTGCAGATTTCCGTTGAACGAGTTCACGGGCTTTACGGGCTGCATGACGCGCAGTTGCTGCAAGGATAACTTTTTGTACAATAATTTTCGCATCTTTAGGATTTTCCTCAAGATAGTTTTTCAAAGCAGTGCTAACTGCATGATTTACAAACTGTGCAACCTCAGAGTTTCCGAGTTTAGTTTTTGTTTGTCCTTCAAACTGCGGTTCTTGAACTTTCACAGAAATTACGGCAGTTAATCCTTCACGGAAATCATCACCAGCAATTTCAAATTTTAATTTTGAAAGCATTCCTGAATCTTCAGCATAAGATTTTAATGTACGTGTAAGTCCTCTACGAAAACCTGTAAGGTGCGTCCCACCTTCAATTGTAGAAATATTATTAACGTATGCATGGATATTTTCGGTAAATGAGTTATTATACTGCATTGCTACCTCCACGGGAACCTCTTCGTCTTCCTTAGAGATATGAATAATGTCTTCACAAATTGTTTCCCGATTTTGATCAAGATACTTAACAAATTCCTTCAATCCTTCTTCAGAAAAATAAGATTCTTGCAATATATTACCATCTTCATCTTTTTGTCGTAAATCTTTTATAGAGAGCCTAACCCCTTTATTAAGGTATGCTAATTCTCTAATTCGATTCGCAAGAATTTCATATTTGAATTCAGTTGTAATAAAAATTGAATCGTCGGGAACGAAATGAATAATTGTTCCGGTTTTTTCTGTTTCCCCTATTACCTCAATATCAGAAATCGGTTTTCCGATTTTATATTCTTGCTGATATATTTTTCCATCGCGGTGGATTTCTGCTCTCAAATTTGCTGAAAGTGCATTTACACAAGATACTCCAACACCGTGCAAACCACCGGACACCTTATAAGAATCTTTATCAAATTTCCCTCCTGCATGAAGTACTGTCATAACGACTTCGAGTGCAGATTTTCCTTCTTTTTCATGCATGTCAATCGGAATACCGCGACCGTTATCGGTAACAGACAAGCTTCCGTCTTCATATATAAGAATGTCAATGGTGTCGCAATATCCACCCATGGCCTCATCAATAGAGTTGTCAACAACTTCATTAACCAGATGGTGCAAGCCTTTCACGCTAATATCACCTATGTACATAGCAGGTCGTTTTCTTACGGCCTCCAGTCCTTCAAGAATTTGGATATTCTCCGCTGAATATTGATTATTTTTAATTTCTTCCATCACAAAAATTCTGCTTTTTTAATTAACACACAAAGATAAATTAAATCCTTAACTTAATGCATGATTATATATTTGAAATTCATGTTTTTATTAACAATTCTATGAGTTTGTTAACTGCAAAAAAAGGGGTTAAAATCCATACTTAATCCCGCCAAGGAAATGGAATCCATAAACAGGATATTGATACCAGATTTCATAATTTTGCCCGGCAAGATTATTTAATGCGACAAATGCACTTAATTGGTTACTCACTTGATAATCGGCACCAAGGTTAACATCAATTACAGGATCCATTTCGACACTGCTCCATTGGGTATCGCCAGACAAATTTGCAATACGTTTTCCGTCAACAAAAGCATTAGCATGTACATTTAATTGCGGCAGCACTTGATATTCAGCATACAAACCGGAACGAAAAATTGGTATCTGCCACGCCTCATCAATGTTTTTAAGCCATGTGTAATGATTATACAAACCATGCAGTCTCAATTTCATTTTATCACCAAACTCGAAATTCAATTCAGCATACGCTTTAAATAATTCAAGATCAGAATACACAATTCCAAAACGATTCTCAAGCGTTGATGAATAATCTGTCACGAAGAAATGTTGATTATCCTCTTTGCGATATTGCCCATTAATATTAAACTGAACTGCATCAGATATCCGACCTTTAATACCAACACAGATATTTTGTTTAACATTTGCAGGACTTACAGCCAAGGTATCATTAATATAGGGGTTTACACGAGTTAACTCCCGCATAGAATTTTCCATAAGGTTTCCGGTAAAACTTGCATAAGGCAAAATAACATTAGCAATATTATGCTCAATATGTACATCTGGATAAAAATGGAAATCTGAACTGTCTTTTAAGAATTGCATTTTTGTTTTCAATCCCAATTTAAGTTTAAAATTCTCAGAATTATGTTTCAAATAAGGAGACAGATCTATATACATCAATGATGGATCAAGATATTTTGCAGGGATAAGGATAAATTCAGTACTTAATCCTACCATTTCTTTTTTAATTTTCCTATGCAAATCTGCAGAAAAATCAATGGTGTGCTCAAGGTTTTGATTGGCATCGAACCATAAATCATAACTTAAACCGACCTCATAATTTATTTTTTTAATTTGCGGGAATCGCGATTTTGCGGCGGTATTAACCGACAACACCGAATATCTTTGCCGATGATTTCCATCGATAAAATCATCCCGGTCATTCGGCAATAAAAGTGAGTTTATTACAAGATTTGCAGGTGTATATCCATAAAAGAAATGCTGAGATGTTCCAAAATTAATATCCGCTTTAAGCATGGTATGACTATACATTTTTTTAACAAAAGCACCAATATTACTCACATCATATCCGGCAAAAACGCGCCCGTCGAATACTGATCCATCTGGAATATCAACTTTTCCTTGTGCCGATTGATGTTTCCCAATCACCCCCCAATTTGTGCTTGAGTTTCGTGTATTCATGTAATATAGTTCTGCATTCAGATTTAGTTTACTACCGACAGCAAGTTTTGCATATCCGTTTTCGAGGTGATCTTTAGATTCACCTTGTAGTTTAGCAGCCTGCAAAGGCGTTGGATACAAGATTGTGGGCTGCATTTTACTAAAAATGTTATATTTAAAACGTGGCTCGACAAAAAATGTATCAACAATTTTTGGCAACCTTTCGAGTCTAAAAGCATCATTAATTACCGGTGTGTAAGTTGTCACCACAGTTACTTGTTGATCACTCAAGTTCCCGTCATTAGTTTGCTCATCATTTTGAGCGTAGCTATTTATCGCGACAATTGTCATGATAAAAGCAATTGCAAATATTGAAACGATTTTATTCATTATCTTCAGGGGTTTCTTGTTCGACATTTGGTAAATTTATTGAGTCTGCAGGTGTTTCATCTTCCAGTTTTGGAATTCTCATGTTTTTATCCTGCATTGCATCTTGTTCTTCGAGTTGACGAATTTGCATTTGTTTTTCTCTTGCCTCTTCTTTAATTCCATCGACTTCATTGGTGTAATTATCAAGCAGTGATTGCAAAATGTGAGATGCTTGGAAATATTCTGTCCGCTCGACATAAATATCTGCGAGCAATAGAAAGCCTTTTGCCAACCAAAAACGATGCGGGCTGTTTTGCTGTGAAAAATCGACAATAGTCTTTTCAGCGAGCTCATCATTTCCCATTTCATAATTAATTTTAGAAACATAATATTTTGCTTCACCGCCTTCATAACTTGTTACCTCGTTACTGAGTGCACTATAATGTGAAAGTGCTTTATTTGGCTTATCAGTTTTGTAATATGCATTTGCCAATTTATAATGCGACTCTCTGGTTTCAGCATCTGACAACTCATCGGTTTCGAGCATTTTTTGAGCTGCCACTACGACATAATCATAATTTTCGGACAGCCAAGATGATCTCAGCATACCAAGACGCGCAATTTTCACTCTGGATTTTTGTTCAGTAATTTTTTCCAGTTCTGCATAATACGTATATGCCTGCTCGTACTTTTCTTCATCAAAACTAATTGTTGCGGCTTTAAGTAAAGACTCTTCAGTAAACATATTTGTCGGTTTTCCGATTACATGTTGATATCCCGGCAGGGCATGATTAAACTGTTCTTTACTGTAAAAACATTGTGCTTGATAAAAATTTGCTTCGAGGGTAAAGTTTCCATTCGGATATTTATCGAGATAGCGTTGAAAAGCAGTAATTGCACCATCAATATCATTGCTGACGAATAATTTTTGTGCAGATTCATACACAAGGCTGTCTTTTTCAAATTCAGTGACATCCGTTTCAATGCCTTCTGATTCAATATAATCAACATAATAATCAGGATTATTCATTTCAACGGAAATATTTTTAATCATTTCTAAGGCATTCACCGATTCGTTTGTGCCGGGAAATTTCTCGACAATTGACTTACATGCTGCCAATGATTGCTCAAATTGATGTTTTGAAAAATACAAGTTTGCTAAGGATGCCAAGGCTGCCCTTAGTTGTGGATTATCCGGGTATTGATTCACAAAATTTTGGTAATTCGTAATTGCCAATTCTTGATTTTCAAGATTTGAATGATACGTTCTAGCAATTTCATAGAGTGCTGATGCTTGATATCTAGATTCGGAAAATTTATCACGCAGTGATTTGAGTATTATAATTTTCTCATTATGATTTTTCAATCTTCCTTGGGCGATGGCTTTTTGATAATATGCATAATCTACATTATACTCACAATTATTCATTGCTTTTGAATAATATTCACTTGCCGGGGCAAACTGTGAATTGACAAAATAACAATCGCCAATACGTCCATACGCATCACAGATTTGTTCTGTTTCTGTTTCTTTGCTATGATCTTCGTATTTTCTGAACCACGTTCCTGCTTTTTCATACTCTTTTTGTTTAAAATAGGCATAACCGATGTTGTAATATGCTTTTCCGTATTCAGGCAAAGTGATTGCACCACTTGACACAAGGAAATCATTAAACTGTTTAATTGCAAGGTCGTATTTTTTCAAACGATATAATGCATCCCCTTTCCAAAATAAGGCAAGCGCTTTAATTTTAGGGCTATACTGTTTATACTCCAATGATTTATCGAAATATTCAACCGCTTTTTCAAGGTTAATATCAGCAAAATACTCAAGTGCTCTAAAATATGCGAGGCGTTGATATGCTTCATTTATTTCGGGGGTTTTCTGTGGGATTTTCTGAATAACTTCTAATGCCTGTTGATAATTTTTTGTACTGAGCACAGCTTGGAGAAGAAAATCATAGGCCTCGTCAATGCGAATTGAGTTCGGATATTTTGTAATAAACCGGTTAAATGAATTAATTGCTTCGGCAAATGGAGAATAATCGAGTTCGAAACAAATTTTTGCATAATTAAAGAGTGCGTCTTCAGCAATTTCTTTATCAAATTCATTATGTGCAGCAATTCCAAAAGCAGTTTTAGCACGATTTTTCTCATCCATTTCGACATAGCATTTTGCGAGATGATATGCTGCATTTTGTGTCAATGAATCTTCAACACCAATCACTTCTTTCAAATAAGATGCAGCCTGATTATATTGCCCTTTTTGGAAATATGCAAAACCCAATTGATAAAAGTCAGTGTCGCTAAGCTCTTCAGCATTACTTTCATACTTTTTCATCCAAACGAGGGCTTGTTCATATTTCCCTGTTTTAAAATATGCTTCAGCAATAATTCGTGCAATTTCATTAGTTCGCTTACCCTGAATGGTTTTCAACATTTCGGGGGCATATTCAATCACATCATCATAGCGCTTTTGGATATGGTATATTTGGGTAATATAAAACGGAACAATTTTAGCAAACAATTCGTGATTACTTAAATCTTGAAAGCCTTCAAGTGATGTTTGATACTGTTTATTCAAATATTTGATATGGGAATAAAAATATTTCGCAAGCGGTCCGTAGAAATCGTTGTTATTATAGATTTCATAAAATGCTTTATCAGCTTTGCTGTAATCTTTGCGAGCATAATGGCAAAAACCTGTTTTGAAATAATATTCGCTCAGTTGTAGTTCCGGCAAACTAAGTTTATCCACTTTTTCGTACCATTTGAGTGCCGATCTATATTTTGTTTCCCGATAGTAATGATTTGCAAGTTGGAAACTGGCTTGATTAATTTTCGGATTTTCAGGATGATTAAAAACAAACTCCTCTATTAGGTGGTTCACATCACGATTGTAGAGTTTCATAGCACAAATAGATGCATAATATTCAGCGTCCTCTTTCAGTAATGCATCATTTATATCCTTACGCTCCATAAATTTAGTAAATGCATGTTGAGCCGCACTGTATTTCTTTTGCTCAAACAACTCCAGTGCATCATTAAATACCTGCTGTCTATGCTCGGAATTCAGGTTCTGCTGAGCAAAACTTAAAAGGGAAAGCCCAATAAATATTCCTGTTAGAATGCTATTTTTCATAATACTATATTTTGCAAAATACATAATTGCCTAATTACCAACTTTTTAAATCACAATAAATTATCTTATAAAGATAAAGAATATTCTATCCTTTACGCTGCATATATTTGGCTTTTAATTAACAATGCACTGTTTATTTCTATATGTCATTGTCACAGCCTACTGCATTTTAATTTATTACATTTGTCATGACGCTATAATTATGAACCAAATACTTAAGCGATTTATTGCATGAAAGAAACAGACAAGCACTCAGACATCGTAATAAAATTAACACATGCCCATATAAATCAAGGGGATAAAGAAATTTTAAAAGATGTGAATTTAGAGGTTCGCACCGGAGATTTTTATTATTTAATTGGACGTGTCGGGAGTGGAAAATCGACTTTATTAAAAGCCCTTTACGGAGATTTACCATTAATTTCAGGAGAAGGTATTGTTGCCGGCTTTGATTTAATGCATTTAAAAGGCAAACAAACACCGAAACTTCGTCGGAAATTAGGAATTGTTTTTCAAGACTTTCAACTTTTAACAGATCGCAGTATTTACAAGAATTTAAATTTTGTTTTAAAAGCAACCGGCTGGAAAAATCAACGTGAAATGGACAGACAGATTGATTCTGTTTTGGAAAAAGTTGAAATGGTTGCTCATAAAGACAAAATGCCGCATGAACTTTCAGGTGGAGAGCAACAACGAATCGTAATTGCACGAGCTTTACTGAATGATCCGGAAATAATTTTGGCAGATGAACCGACAGGGAATTTAGATCCTGAAAGTGGTGCTCAGATTACAAATATTCTACAAAAAATTCGTGACAATGGACGTGCAGTTTTGATGGTAACACATAATTACAGTTTAATTCAACAATTTCCTGAACCGACAATTGTTTGTGAAAACGGCAACATCAGCGGTGAAGCAACAGAAGTTTCAAGCATTGATTTCGGAAAATTTGAAGATGGATCGGAAGATCTCAAGCTGACATTTTGATTCATTTTCCCAATGATATTCTGAGGCTGCTTTTTGAGCAGCCTTTTTCATAATTTCATAGCCTGCACTATTAGTTATCAACGTATTAATTTCTTTCGCAAGATTTTCAGGCTCAATATGATTAGAAACTGTTATTCCGGCTTGTGTTTTTTCCATCAATTGTTTCATTTCAGGCAAATCGCTAACAATTGCAGGAATACCGGCATGCCAATAATCAAACAATTTATTCGGTAAGGCAAAGCGATAATTCAATCCCAAATCCTGCTCAAGACTTAAGCCTAATACTGCTTTCTTAGTTAGCCCGTGTAGTTTCTCAAAGCTTAATCGTCCGACAAATAAAATTCGTTCTTTAGCAAAAGAATGCGACACTCGATTTTGTAATTCTGCTTGCAATGGTCCGTCACCGGCAATAACAAGATTATAGTTTGGCATAAACTCCATTGCATCAATCATTTTCTCAATTCCTCTTCCGAGATTTAAGGTTCCCTGATAAATTACAAATGGCTTTTCAGTGCTTATTTGATAGTTTTCTTGATTCGCATTCTTCATCGGCAAATTTCTGATAACATCCATTTTCACACCAAATTTTTCGTAATAATAATTTGCAATTGACTGACTAACCGTGTAAGCATACTTTAGCTTAGGAAGAAAATAATTTTCGAGGTGCACCCAAAATCGCCTAACTCGTGGCTTATGTTGTAATTCGGGAACTTCTGAAAACAATTCATGACTATCAAAAACAATTTGTTTTCGACGTACTCTTTTTGCAAAGTAAGCTGCAGGTAAACTGTCCATGTCGCAGGCGAGTACAGCATCCCATTTATGGAAAACTAACCAGCAAAACAATCGCAGATTATAAGCAGCATAAAACAATAATCCTCGCTGAAACAAAAGGCGGAAACGCTTTACCGGATAAATTCTTGAAATAGCACCAGATTTGGATGTTTGTCTCCCTATCAGCAAAACATCATAGCCATTATGACTAAGATTCAATGCCGTTTTATGCATGCGTTGATCAAGTTCAAGGTCGTTTGTTACTGTAATAATTATTCGTTTCACTATGTGTATTTTTGAAATCTAACCTACATTATTAATACAAGCTAAAACTAATAAAAAATATTACTGTCCGATAAAAAGTCTTTTCAATTTATTCAATTTTTGAAAAATTTACTTCTTTTGATTGATTGATGCTAATTTGGGACGTTTTTCTCATTACCCACAACGATAAGTATATGCTACGTAATTTTTGTGTTGCGCCTGCGGCAAAAATTATGGAGTATATTGCGTGTTAACAGCCGTTATTTTATCCAGTTTTCTATTTGGATATTTTTTAATCTAATAAAATGCTTTTCATTATTTGTTACTAAAGTCATTTCATTAAAAATTGCAGTTGACCCAATTAGTAAATCAAAGTCATCTACAATATTACCATCTTTTCTTAGTCTTGCTTTTTCTGCTGCAAAAATATCTAAAGAGCCAGAGATTGGGATTTGTTTGAATTTATTAGCTAATTTGTCAATAACGATTTTGTTGTTTTTTGGTCTATCACTTTTAGCTGCTCCAAATTTCAATTCTGCTATGGTAATTTCTGAAATATATAGGTTTTCGAACCCAATTTTGTCAAATGTTTCTACAAGTCTAAAATTGCCTTTCAAAAAATAGATGCAAATATTTGTATCAAGTAGATATTTCATAAATCTTCTATTTGTCTGTTAGCAAAGCGAGAATTCCTTAAATCTGCAATAATTTCTTCTGAAGATTGCTCAGAATTATATGCACCAAAAAGATTTTTCCAAGAATCATTCTCTTGATTTGATGCTTTTCTTAATGAATCAGATATTCTAGATATTAATTCAAGCTTAACATCTGTACTGAGGTTTTTAATCATTCCAAAGTAATTGTCTACTATAAGATTTTTTGCTTCCATTCTATGTCATTTTTTTCAAAGATAATCATTTTATTTTTAAAAATTAAACTAATAATTCTGAACTTTTATATTGGAATTACTGGTATTTCACTTAATGGCTGTTGATGTGAGTATATAAGTTCAATTTTTTTAGTTTTTCACCTTGATTGTTAGATGATGAATAAGTTAGAAAGTAGTAGCCTTACAAAATTTGTTTTACTGAAAATTGAATACAGTTTTCGTTTGAAAATAGAAAGGGACATAAAATAAATAGCAGACATAATAATTATTTCTATAAACTTAGAATAGTTTTGAACTATAAGCTGTGTACTAATAATGTTATTCTTCGCTCTGAAACACAGATTTATTTATTTCTTGTTTGTTGAGATATGTAAATAAAAAACAGTAGGTCTATAAGCCGGGTTCTGTAATGCGACAAAGTCGCAATTTCTATCATTTATCTAAGCGACCTACCCCCCAACATTGAACGAGCAGCCCTTAATTGTTGGTGTACATGGTCTTGCAACCCAAAAGACAGACAGCTTTCGATGTTGCCATCGAAACTGGTAAGCTCTTACCTTACCTTCTCACCCTTTCCGCGACGAATCATGGTGGTTATTTTCTTCTCTGTTACTATACCCTCGCGAATATCTCTCGTTTCGAGAGAATGGAGCTCTTTGTTGCCCGGACTTTCCTCTCCGTAAAACGGAGCGATAGAACGACCTACTGTTATGCAAATTTATTTTTTATTTTTTTATCATTACCATAGTTGCACCATATCCGTATTCTTTAAACGAGGCGTCTTGATATCGTAATTTTGGATATTTCGTTTGTAATAATTTTCTTATTACGAGTTTCAACCTGCCGTTACCCACACCATGAATAAAAATTACTTTTTTTGTCCCTGCAATTATCTCGCCATCGAGTACGGTTGTAAAACGAGCTTTTTGTATATCGATAATTTCGGTGTTCGATAAATTTTTGTAATCGTCAACTAATTCTTCTATATGAAGATCTACTTCTAAGAGATTTTGCTTTTCGCCACTGCGTGGACTTTGATATACTTTTTTGCTTTGTTTTCTCTCTTTCGAAGATATTTGATTTTTAATATCTTTTTCGCTTAAATTATAAGAATTTGCATTTATATCTTCTGTTGAGATATTATATAAATAAGCATTTTCGTGAAAATAATCATTCTCGGAAAATATTGAATTCTTATAAAAATTAGCTGTTTTTATTTTCCACGATTTAATAATAGGATTTCTTGGTCGGTAAGATCCTTTACAGAAAAATAAAACTTGAAAATGAAGTTCGTCAATATTTTTTAAGTCGTCGAATTTATATTTATTAAGTATTATTTTAGTGTTATCTTCTAATTCGCCCGAAGCAATAAGTCTTCTATATGGTGTTTCGTTTTTCGATATAGAATACATTAATCTATACGAGCTATCGTTAATTAAATATGTATTAACTATTCCATCTGCAGGATTATTTATATTTTCGGGTACAAAGGCAAAAAATAAATCGCCGGCAGCGTCTTCAACATGTTCTTTATTAAATTCGTTAGAAGGAATTTCTTCAATATCGTTATCTATTTCCGAATCACGGAAATTATCATTTACATCAAAATCTTGCTCACTGTTATCGGGCATATCGTTGGTAAATGCCTGATTCATATCTGTTTCTAATTTTAATAAATCGCCAACTAAATATGGCACTTCAAATCCATCTTCGGTAAGTACTCCTACAGTTTTTTTATCTATAATATTAGTAATTGTTCCTATTCCCGATTCGTTTAAGAACTTTACTTTATCGCCTTTTCTAAATCTCATATTATTTATGCTTTTATTGATTTGCAAAATTTCGTACAAAATTAACTATTTTTGCAGATTAAAACTAAGTTTTTATAAATACTTAGTTAACTATGAAAAAAGATAATAAATATCGATATTGAAATATCACGAAAGTAAAATAATAATAATATAAAAATGCAAAATCCAAAATCAATAAAAATAGAAGATTTTAATTACAATTTGCCCGAGGATAGAATTGCAAAATATCCTACAAATAGTAGAGACGATTCTAAATTGTTAACATATAAAAACTCAAATATTAATCACGATAAGTTTTTGAATATATTAAACCATTTGCCACAAAAAAGCACTTTGGTTTTTAATAATACGAAAGTTATTCAGGCAAGATTAAAATTTGAGAAAGAAACAGGTGCTAAAATCGAGATATTCTGTCTCGAACCAATTTCTCCATCTGATTATGCATTAGCATTTCAGGAAAAAGAAAAAACATCATGGAAATGTATTGTAGGAAATTCGAAAAAATGGAAATCGGGGAAGCTAAAAAAATCAATTACAATAAATAGTAAAGAGATTGAAATTTGTGCCGAGAGAATTGAAAAATATGATTCGGCGCAATTAATAGAGTTTAGCTGGAATAATAATAATTTTAGCTTTAGCGAGTTGCTCGATGCAATAGGACGAACACCAATACCGCCATATTTGAATAGAGATTCGGAAGATATAGATACAAAAAGATATCAGACAGTTTATTCGAAGCATAAAGGCTCGGTGGCA
>JAYEFQ010000095.1:0-40631 GCA_034658655.1 Bacteroidota bacterium | reverse complement strand
AATGCTTTTTACATGATCTTTGAAATTAGATGAGCTATCGATTTTATTTTGCTGTAACTCAATCATGATATCGGTTTTGTAAATAAAGAATAAAGCAAGCAGTATAGCAAGTCCTGACAATATCCACTTATAATTAATTTTCAACCGAACAATTAAATAAACGCCGAGTGCACCAATTAAACTTACCCATGCAGCCCGAGTATAAGACAAGACAATAGCAAACAGAAATATGCCAATAAGCCCATATATCACGTATTTCAGATATTTGTTTTTCTTATTCAAAGATAACATCCCTATCAAAATGGGTAAAAACATAACGAGTGCCGCTCCATACGATGTATGGTCATTAAAAAAGGGAGTCATTACAAAATGGGCAGAGTGCTGATCAAAACCATGCGATGAGTGTTTAATTATCGTAATGATTATTACTCCGGTAAATGGGATTATGTATGCCCATAAAAATCGAGATATTTTCTTATAATCTTTTAAAATCAAAAGCAGGATGAAATAAAAGCCGACAATAAACCAAATTTTAGCAAACAGGAATTTAAAAGACACCCATACCATAGTACTGGTTACTGATGTAATAAGAATCCAAAATAAATAAACATAAATTGCAATAGAAACTGGATGCCTAATGATTCGCGTATCATACGATTTTTCCATTGCTTGTTTAAACACAAATATCAAGAGCAAGCCAAAAAGCAATGGCTCCGTTGGAAGCGCCATATCAAAGGACAAGCTAGGAAAAAGCTCTCTTAATGGAACTGAAAATGGGGTTAAAAAAACTATAACCATCAGCAGTTTATCCATTGCAAAAAAGGCAAAAAGTAAAATTAAAAATAAAAAAGGGATTGCGCTAAGCGCAACGGTTTCAAATTTAAGAATAGCAAGTGCATTAAGTACAACAAAGCCTGCACCGAGTAAATAAAACAACCATATTTTTTTTTTAATGCTATTCACCCTAATGTTTTGAGATTCTAGCTTTATCAATAAACATCAAAACCACAACACCGGCAAACAAGGCTCCCAAAACAGAAAAGAAAACAAAAATCCAACGTGTAGGATATGATTTTTTATCTGCAGCAAATGGTTCAGCAACTACATGAGCATAAGTAATGGTTTTTGTTGTATCCTGAATCGTGACCTCTAATTGTTGTTTAATTTCATGATAATCGGACATGGCATTCCAAAGCAAAGAATCAGAAATCATAAAATCGCTACCAAAGTCACGCAAGTTCTGCAAAGATTCTTTTGTATCACCGAAGCTTTTGCCATTAGCAATAGCTCGCGTATATTCTTTAGTTTGAATTCCAAAGTCAAGAATATTATTTTCTTTTCTATGCTTTTTCAAAATTTTGCTTAGGCTATCAATTTCAGATTGTTTTTTGTTTAAATGGTTATCGTAAACTCTAACTAATTCAGCAGACTTATCTTTATTTAAATTTAATACTTTGTGATTATAAAATGCAATAATTGAATCCACCATATCAGAGGCAACTTGTGGATCCTTATCAAGAACAGTAAGCATAACCGCCTCATTTTCAGTCTTTCTAAAACTCACACTCCCTTCAAAACGTTTATTAAGTTGAGATAAATAATGAGGGTCATTTTCAGAAATAGAATAATGTGACCCCAAATCAAACGCATCAAAAACACGGAATCTTATGTCCTGTGATTGAATGAGTTCAAGCATTTGTTCAGTTTCAGACTCCTCAGACATGGGGGAAATATTCGCTGGGTATAATACTGCGTATGAGCTATATTTAGGAGTAATAAAAATACTAGAAGAGAACAAAATCCCTAATCCGCCAGCAACGATAACAATAATTAACAAATGTATTTTCCATCTGCTAATCAGCTCAAATATGCTGCTATTTTTAAAATAATTTTCCATGGTATTATAGTTTGGCAATTCAATTGTTATGCGACCTGCACAACACCAAATTGGCTTAATTTTTATTTTTTTTTTACGTTTTCTAAAATTATAAGAACAATAATTGCCAGAATAAAACTTGAAATTGTTGAAAACAAAACAATTAACCAGCGAACCGGATAAGATTTCTTTTCAGCCTTAACCGCATCATTAACGACAAATTTATGTGGCAAGTCTTGTTCAACATCAATTTTAGCTTCAACGTATTTCGATTCAACCTCTGACAACTTCTTAATACCACTCGTAAGCTGCTCGTGCATTGAAACATACAACGGTCCATATTTGGCAAGTGTATCAATTTTTTCTTTCAAACGAGAAGCCCCGGTAAAATTACCTTGAGCAATTGCAATAGCATATTGATCATTAAACACCTCACTTTGTGACTCATATTCAACAATTCCTATTGCACCGAGCATTTCTAAGGTATCACGAATTGCATTTATCTTATTTTTTTGTTTACGATACTCGATTTCAACTAATCGGAATGCTTTCAATGCACGATCTTGTTGCATATCATTCATCACAGAATCTAATTGAGCAGAAATTTCATTTGCAATTAAAGCAGCCGTTTCGGGGCAATGATCTAAAACAACAATTTCTACCGACATAAATTCTGTTCGGTTGATTTTAATATTCTTTTTATATGTTTCATAAAGCACAGTAGCAGGATACTTTCCTTTCGGATCAATATCATAATGCTCCATCAAGTTATACTTTTTAACAACTCGATTTAGAATAGTGTTGGATTGCAAAACCTGCATCATTTGCTCAACCTCTTCTTCTTCCCCAAATTTTAAAATTTCTTTTTCACCAGAATTTTGAGACATTAATGCCTGTGAAATACTTGATGAACTCACTGGAAAAAGTGTAACTGTAGATTTATATTTCGGTTGTATTGTCAAACTTGCCAGAGCAGATAAAATGACAGCTGCAATAACGATAATCAACATAGGTATCCTGCGACGAATAATTAAATCCAACACATTTTCTGCCTCAAACTGTCGTGAATATTTATCTTGTTCCTTCATGCAAATTCTCTAATAATTATATAAAACAAGTTCGACAAAAATAGCAAAATATCTGATAACTAATCACTGTTGTTCAGAAAAACTTTAGAGATTTATCACAGCTGGCTAGCGATTCAAAATGAAGCGGCGTTCATAGCATTTGGTAGCGGAGCCTCCGCAAAACGTAACAAACTGTCATTCAGAAAGACTGACTAGCAGTGAGAAATTTCATTTCAGCAGGTTCATTTCGACAAGCTCAATACAACACATTAATTTTAATTCATTATTATATTTGTAACTAATCAGTATCAGCAAAAGTAGCTCGTTACCGCAAATCTGAGAAAGAACATTGGAATCAACAAGAGGTTGCAACCTCTTGTTTAATATCCAGTGCCCCATATTTTCTTTTTTTACATCCGCCATGTGGCGTATTATCGTGCTATCGTTTCAAATGCGTCTGAATAGTTATACCATTTATTAATCAAAATTGCAAGTATAATGCCGATGTAAATTCAACACCGATAGGCGAAGCAAAGCGTAGCATATCGGTAGTTTTGAATCACAATCGATGTTAATGTTTTTATTTTTAGCACTGAATAGTTACTTATCTTTTTATCGGACAACATTTCATTAAAAAAGGGAAACGATTACTAATTAAAAGTTCTTATATTTGTCAAAGAAACAAATAAAAAAAATATGAAACGTGCATCTGAAGAACCACTTTGCGATATTTGCTCCCAAGTTGTGAGTACCGTTTTCAAAAAACTAAGTCCTGAAGAAATTAGCTATATTAATGAACGTAAGCGATGCAATCGTTATGAAAAGGGGCTGATAATGTACGAAGAAGGAGGACGTGCTAATGGCTTTTATTGTGTTTGCAGTGGAATTGTCAAGATATATAAAACCGGAGTTGAAGGCAAAGAACAAATTATTCGTTTTGCTAAAAAAGGTGACATCATTGGTTATCGTTCAATTATAAGCGGAGAACCAGCCTGTACATCCGCCAAGGTTTTAGAAGAGTCGGTCATTTGTTTCATTTACACCTCTGATTTATATCACCTACTAAAGAAAAATGCAGAATTTGGAATCGGACTATTGCAACTAGCCTGTACTGAATTAGGTGAAGCCAATAATTACATAACAGATATTGCTCAAAAATCTGTTCGGGAACGTTTAGCAGAGGTTTTGGTTAGTTTAAAACAAAATTTCGGGCTTGACGATGATAACACTTTGCAAATTTATTTAACTCGCGAAGAGCTTGCAAATCTAATTGGCACGGCAACAGAATCAGTAATCCGCTTATTATCTGAATTTAAACAAGCTAAATTAATTGAATTACAAGGTCGCAAAATTCGCATCGTTGACGAAAAGAAACTCACTCAGATTGCAAACATGATGTAATATGCTTTCTGATGATATCCGAATAAAAATAAAATCCAATATTCCTCTTGACAAATTAGAGGCACTTCAGCTATGGAAAACTGCGAGTTTAGCAGAATTAATACAGCTTGCTGATAATGTCAGACAACACTTTCACCCAAACAAACAAGTAACTTGGCTTATTGACAGGAATGTTAATTTAACCAATATTTGTTTTTCACAATGCCTTTTTTGCAATTTCGGTGTAAAAAAACAAGACGAAAGTGCCTATGTCTTAAGCCTAGACGATTACCGTGAAAAAATACGTGAGTTATTTAAGCTTGGCGGAAATCAATTGCTATTACAAGGCGGAATGAATCTGGAATTAAATTTAGACTACTATACCACGCTATTCTCCACATTAAAGCATGAATTTCCAAAATTAAAATTGCACGCACTCGGCCCCCCCGAAGTATATTATTTGTCAAAACAAGAAAAACTGCCTATTAAAGCTGTTTTAACTCGTCTCATTGACTCTGGTCTCGACAGCTTGCCGGGAGCCGGGGCAGAAATTTTATCTGACAGAGTTCGTAAGCTTGTTTCGCCGGGAAAAGCAACAAAGATGCAGTGGTTAGATGTTATGCGAGAAGCCCACAAACTCGGCATCGTTACTTCTGCAACCATGATGTTTGGATTTATCGAAAGCATAAACGAACGCATTGAGCATTTACTTGCTATTCGAAAGTTGCAAGACGAAAAACCAACTGACAGTCCAGGATTTCTGTCATTTATACCTTGGCCATATCAACGAACAAACACGAAACTTTTTGAGAGATATCCCGATATGCCACAAATTTACGGAGCCGAATACATAAAAATGATTGCTTTCAGCCGGATATTATTAAACAATATTCCCAATATTGGAGCCAGTTGGCTTACCGTAGGACAAGATATTGGAGCCTTAGCACTTCATGCCGGCGCAAATGATTTAGGCTCTGTTATGATAGAAGAGAATGTGGTTTCAAAGGCAGGTGCAAATTATCAGTTAAGCCCTGAAGGTATGCAAAAACTCATTCGAGAAGCTGGATTTGAGCCGATTCAACGAAATCAGAATTATCAAAAGTATTCAGCACAAAATTAATCCCGATTTTCATTGCAAAGAAATAAGATGCAACAGGGTCTATTTTGGGAATAATATACACATTAACTCCGGGTTTAAATTCAGCAAATAAATGCATATTTCTCCAAAACTCATTTTGCTCTCCAATTCTAAAATCAAAACCAAAAGGAATAGATCCCGCAAAGGTTATATTTCTGTAACCATCAAACATTTCAAGCGTCGTTTTAATATCAGACGAAAGTGTACCAACCGAATTATTTGTATCCTGCGGAGTTGTCAACTCAATCACATTTTCTATTTCATGCACATGTTTTATTTTACTATTTATTGAAAACCCACTGCTTAAACCAACACCGGCATAAAATGCCCACCGTTTTGAAGGATTTGTAATTGCATGAAAAGCAAGGTTGAGTTTCAATTGTTCAGACATGTAATCTGAATGGTGAGTATCTCGTATCACACTATCAATAAAAATAATTTCAGAAGCGTTTTCTACCGTTAAGGTATCAAGTCGTGTACGCTCAACACGACTATGGCTAAAACCAAAAATGTTTACTTCATGATAGGCTACACCAATCAACCAACGCGAATGATAAAAGAATTTATTTTTCTCACTTGGAGGATTATATTTTAAAAAATACGCAGAAAACCGAGGATTCGTTTGTTTATAATTAATCGACGAGAGACTAAAATCTTCTTGAGAGATATCTGTAAAATATGAATGTTCAGAAAACAGGCTTGCAAAATCAATCAACCGGGAGTTGTTATAACTGTAATAATCCCCTTTACTTATTCCAACACTATACACCGGGTAGGGATCCACTTTCACACTATCACTCTGTGCATAAGTTGAAAGCAATAAAATCATGCAAGAAAAAAAACATAATATTTTCATAAGCCTTATCTGAGTTCAATTGTCCATAAAACAGCCTCTAACCTTCTGATTATATCACGAATATCCCCGCGAGGATCATAAACAAAGGCCTCAACAGTCACACACTCATTTGCATCCTCATCAACCAAAGTAAAACTAATAAAGGAACCGCCCATAAAATCGTTTTCTACTTTCCAAAGGCCTTCCATCACCCAAACTTCCTGATTATTTATAATACGACCTGTTAAAATTGGGAAATGATATTTAGTTTCCGTTGACATGTAACTACTAGGTCTTGCACCGGGTACATTTTCTTTTAAAACTTCGTTTCGTTTTTCAACCAGATAATCAAGCGATGGGCTTCCTGTACTGTCAGCGGGATAACGATACACTAAAAAACTCTGAGTAGCATGTCTTGTTTCATAAGACAACCAAGCAAAATTATCCTTTTTCACATCAAAAGTATATGAGCGGGGCACAGCAAAATAAACACCGTACTTTTCTACAATATCATTGGCATATTTTTCAATTTGATGTTTCTTAAGATATGGAATTAATCGCTCCCTATCGGCTTTTTTAAACACCTCAATAAGTTTTTGTTTATTCGAGGCCACTGTTTCCACAAACGTAGGATAATCAGGAGCTTTTATGTAAATTACAGTCTGCGGCTGACTATACACATCTGATTTCATTCTTACCTCTCCATATTCAAGGCCAGAGTCGATATCCGGAAATATAACATTCCGATTTCTTTGATTTAGACCGGTAAATTCAGATTTTTTTATCTGATACAAATCAAAAACAAACTCTTCCTGAGGTACGGTATATAAATCTTCATGAAATACATCTCGCAGCGCTTGTCCTGCATCTCCTTTCCAGGTTTCATCAGGCATTACCACCAAAATCTCTCCGGCATTTCCAGTAGCAGCATCCTTCACCTTCATATCTTGTCTGCTTTGCTGACAAGAAACTAAGCTGAATAAAAAAATTACAGCAAGAACGGGATAGAGCAGTTTAGTTTTCATATCTTTGATGTTTCATTTATAACGAAATTAATTATCTTTATTGTATAATGCGAATTAACGGCATTTTGTTACAATAATTATTAAAAAAATAAAATAATGTTTACAGAACGACAGAATAAAGTTTCCCGACTGATACAAAAAGATATCAGTGAAATATTCATTAATCACGGAAGAGAGTGGTTTGGCGGAACAATGGTTACCGTAACGGTGGTACGAATTTCAAAAGATTTATCTAACGCAAAGATTTACATTTCTGTGTTTCCTTCAGAGAAAGCAGAAGGGACAATCGAATTTTTAAATACAAATATTTCAAAAGTACGTTTTGAATTAGGGAATCGCGTACGGCATCAATTAAAAAAAGTGCCAGAAATAAAATTTTATCTCGATGACTCCTTAGATCATATCGATCGGATAAATGAATTATTAAACGAATAAACATTGAATCTTCCGTTCTACATAGCACGTCGATATCTCATATCGAAAAAGAAACGCAATGTTATCAATATCATTTCATCGATTTCTGTTGCCGGAGTTGGTGTTATGACCATGGCTCTGATTGTGGTTTTATCCATTTTTAATGGGTTTGATGATTTACTCAAAAATCTATTTTACAGTTTTGATCCTGACTTGCGCATTGAATCAACGCAAGGGAAAAGTTTTCCGGAAGACTCCCTCATTTACAATGTCTTAGATCAGGAAGAAGCAATCCTGACTTATTCCCGTATTATTGAAGAAAATGCATTGTTACGATATGAAAATCAACAGTTTATTGCAAGATTAAAAGGCGTTGATGAAAATTTCATAAATGTTAGCGGCGTTGACACTATGATTACGAGCGGCGACTTTATGTTGTGGGACCATGGAGTACCAATGGCTGTTGCTGGACAAGGCGTTGCTTATAAACTCTCACTGAGTGTCAATCGGCATACCCCAATAAAAGCTTTTGTTCCTAAACGGGATGCAAAAATGACAGGCAGTTTTATGGATGCAACCCATGCACTCAATCAAAAAAGCCTGTATCCTTCTGGGTTTTTCAGCATTCAGCAAGATTTTGACAGCGAATATGTTTTTATCCCGATAGAAGTTGCAAGAGAAATATTTGATTATTCAGGAGAATTAACCGCTCTGGAGTTGAAATTAACTCAAAATGCCGATGCTCAGGAGGTAAAAATCGCCTTACGCGAAAAGCTGGGAGATGATTTTATTATAAAAGACAGATATGACCAACACGAATTCTTTTATAAAATCATGAAATCAGAAAAATGGGCTGTGTTTTTTATTTTAAGTTTTATTTTACTCATTGCGTCTTTCAATGTCATTGGCTCGCTTACCATGCTCATCATTGATAAAAAAGATGATATTCATACTTTACGAAGCATGGGAGCAAATAATGCAACCATTAATCGGATATTTTTATTAGAAGGCTGGCTTATAACCATAGTAGGAGCTGTTATCGGGCTTTTACTGGGCTGGGTACTTTGTTGGGCTCAAATGAAATTTGGCATTATTCAGCTCAATCAATCGGGTTCATTTATTATTAATGCTTATCCGGTGGCAATAAAAACAATTGACTTTGTAGCAATTTTCCTCACTGTTATGCTGATTGGATTGTTTGCTGCCTGGTATCCTGTACAACATATTACTAATAAATATTTATAATTAGAGTCTGTCCATAATGTTCGAGTTCAAAGCCAGCGGTAAGAAATCTTTAAAATTTTATCGGACAACAATGAATTAAAATACGAATTATAATTATTTACTTCTAATACCGTAAGATTATTTTCACCTTTACTATCTTAAATTAATAATACCGATTGTGATTAATAAAGGGTATAATTGAATAAAAAAGAATAGTATAATGACAAGTGAGAAAGATATCAGGTGGAAACAACGGGTTTCAATTTTCAATAAAGCATTAAAAAAACTTTCGGAAGCTGTCGTTGCTGTAAAAAAAGATTTAGATGAAAAAGAAATTGAAATTCATAATGAAAATACCGAAGAAATTTTTGATGAAATACTCAAAGAAGGATTAATACAGCGTTTTAAATATACCCACGAATTAACGTGGAATGTTATGAGGATTTTTTATCTGAAATAGGAGAAGTTAAAATATATGGGTCAAAAGATGCAACCAAAGAAGGGTTTAAAGCTGATTTAATTGAAAATAGAGATGTTTGGATGGAGATGATAAAAAGCCGTAATAAAACGTCACATACTTATAATGAAAAAATAGCAGATGAAATATACACTAAAATCCTTAATGAATATCACTCTGCATTTTTAATCTTTCAGCAAGTAATGGAAAAGAAAAGAACATGAAAACAACAAAGCTTATTTGATGAAAAATAATGTTTGGACTAAAAGAGATACATATTAATTCAATTCAATCTGTCTTTGAAAACTACAATCAAATAGTAAAGGCTATTCTATATGGTTCTCGTGCAAAAGGTAATTATAGGAATGGTTCAGATATTGACCTTACATTAATCGGCGAAAATTTAGATTTAACCACTCTTTTGAAAATTGAGAATGAACTTGATGATCTTTTTTTACCACATAAAATTGATTTATCAATATTTCATAAAATTGAGAACCCTGATTTAACAGAACATATTAACAGAATTGGAATTACATTCTATACGCAAACAGAAAGACAAGATTGAAAAATAATAATACTAAACCGTATGGCTAATAAACACTAAAAGTCATTTTGGCTGTATGGCTCGCGCGGGCTGGGTGTTAAGCTTCAACTGAGGTGGAAAAAAGGCTTATTTTGAAAACCGTCGATTACAAAAGCAAACTGACTCTGACTAAATGGACAGCCACTATTTGGGTTATTACCCTTTACGAATAAACGCGTTTAAATCTGATGTAAGCGAGATATGATGTGAAATTCCTGCCATATGATATCTGGCAACACCATAAGAAATCATGAATTTTGAAATTTTAATACCTGCACCTACGCTAAACCCAACCACTCCGGGACGGTTGCTAAGCGCAAGTTCAGTTCTGCGTTGATAATTATATCCAAACGCAATAAAAAAGTTATCAGAAGGCATAATCTCAACACCGAGCACCATGTGTCGCAAAAACTCATCGCCTGCATCTCCTAACTTTTGTCCAAAATTATTGCTGGTATCATTCTCTGCTACAAGTTGTTGCGAAGAAAGCGGACTGTCATATCGCATATTCCATTTTAATAAATTATTAGCGCCAATACTTACTCTAAATGGAGCATGTGGTAATTTATAAGTTAAGCCAAGTTCTACATCTAAAGGCAGTGGTTCTTGATTTCCTTCTGTAAATGGCTTGAGTTGAAATCCAATATTATTAATTACAGCAGAAGCTGAAAAATTTGATTCCGGCACATAATAATTCACACCCAAATCTAAAGCCAAAGCAGACGAATAATAGTGGTCTAATGCCGAGTAAATTGTTTTCAAACTTCCTCCCACATGCAAGGATGAGTCTGACAACAAACTTCGCGAATAATACAAATTAAAGGAATATTCTTGAGCGTAAAAATTTCCAAGAATTTCCCCCTCAGCATTCGCACGGATAAATTCGCCGTAATTAAGATAATAAATTCCTGCACCAATGGTTCCTATATTATCCAAATGGTACGCATAAGAGGCGTATCCATAATTGATATCTGCAATATAATTTGTGTAATTGATGGCAATATTATGATGCATATCTTCCCGCAAAAGTGCCGGATTATAATATACCATATTCAGATCTTTATCGTAAAGGGAAATATTACTGCCTCCGAGTGCTGCAACTCTCGCAGAGTTTGGCATTTCAAGAAATTCAAAGGTATTATCACCGCCAATTTGTGAAAAGCCGACAATTGAAAAGCTAAAAAGGCCTAAGGCTATTATGAGTTGTTTAAACATTATGTCAATTTAAAGGCAAAACTAAAAAATATTGTGGATAGAACGCATTAAATTTATTTTTAGTGTTTGAAATCTTGCAAATTCCACTCCTGCAAAAAGTCCTTTAAAAAAAGCTCCATCTTTTGATGTCTGTTCTCTGCAATGGCTTTTGCAGTTTTAGTATGCATTATCCATACTTTTCCTCAAGTGCTTTCATAATTTTATAAACCACAGGGCAAGTTTCTGTGTTTTTCAAGCTAATATTTAATATATGTTGAAAGTTTACCATGTCAGTATGTGGATACTCTCGACATGCTTTAGGCCTTGCCTCATAAATCATACAATAATTATCATCTAGCAAAAAAGGGCATCGCAAGGTTTTAAATACAAAATAGCCTTTCTCATCTTGTTCAAGATAAGTTTCTGTAAATACACCGGGTTTCATTTTAAGTTTTTTTGCCATGCGATTAATGTCACGATCTGTAATCATCGGGCCTAATGATTTACAACAATTTGCACATTGCAAACAATCAGTGTCAGCAAAGTATGACTCATGAAGCGAATGAACAAAGTCATCAAGTTCACGCTTATTCACTTTTTTCAATTTTTTAATTAACGATTGAAACTGCTTTTTATCTCTCTTAGCGAGTTCGCTTAAATCGTTTAACGATATTTCGGTGAATATATCCATAGCGTCCTGTTCGGTTCGGATTAAATTGTGAAATAAACACACCGATAATAACAATAATAATTCCCAGAACCTTCCTGTCGGTAATTAACTCGCCGAGATAAAAATAAGAAAAAATAATTGTAAAAACCGGAATTATATTCGTGAACACATTAACTTTACTAATATCCATTTTTTTCAATGCAAAAGTGTACATAAAATAGGCAATGGAAGTTGCAAAAATACTGAGTTTAATAATCGGCACCAGCGCTTCCCACACTAATCCGCTTGCAATAAAATCCTGATAATCCAAAACAAAAAATACAGGTATAAATAATACAATCCCAATCATATTTTGGAATAAAACCAAGTTTAATACGGAATATCGTGAACTTACACGCTTAATGAGTACAGAATAAATGATGCCTGCCGTTACTGAGGAAAATAAAAATATCAGGCCTTTCCAAGAAACAGCAAATTCTAAATTTTTGCCCACGACAAGAAATACAATTCCACCAAGTGAAACGACAACTCCGATTAGATTATAAACAGAAAGTCTATCTTTTAAAAAAACAGCAGCTGCTAAAGGGGTGAATAATGGCAAGGTCGAAATTATTACTGCCGCCACAGCCGGTGAAACTAAGCTTATTCCGTAGGTTTCACCCATGAAATAGATAAACGGCTCGCAAAACGCCATGGCAAAAATTAACAAACGATCCTGTTTCTGTATTTTTTTTAGTTTTTTACTGAAATACAAATATGGCAATAAAAACACACTAGAAATTAAAAGCCTAAAAAGCACCACAGTTACTGGGTTATAGGTCTCAAGTGCTTGCTTACTCCAAATAAAGCTAATCGCCCAAATTAACATGGCACCAATGAGTGCCACATAAACCAAAGCGGGATTCTTTTTTAACTCGTTAAAATTCACAGCGCGAAATTGCGGAAATTTATTAACTTGAGCAATGAAAAAACAAAAGGAAACATAAGAAATCAAAAAAATGTGCAAAATATAAAACGCTCTAATAATTTTATTTAAAAACCCATTTTGATTCCTATATACATTTTGTAATTTCTCCCCTAAGCCCTATTATGCCGGGTCTGCATCAATGTATATCCGTAAAGAACGACCTGCGCTTGAGTGACTAAAACCTGTAACAATTTTATGTAAACTTCGTTTGTATTGATTGCGATTTTTACTTTTCGGAATTTTGATTTGAATAAAGCGTTCGTGTAATTTTCCTTTGCGTTCAACAATCGGTGTTGCCGGTTCGCTAACCATTTTACCAAATTCACGAGTTAAATCGCGATACAACAGTATGCTTCGTTTATCTAAATCGAATGGATTTGTGCTTTTTAAATGTATATTTATAAGATGCACAAAGGGTGGATAATACAGTGCTCGGCGTTCTTGTAGCTCTCCATTAATCATTTTGGTAAACTCATGTGCTTTCAGTGCGGTTAATATCGGATGTGTTGGAAAAGCGGTTTGAATTAATACCAATGCATCATCCATATGTCGTCCGGTTCGCCCACTAACCTGCTCTAGCATTTGATACCCACGCTCAAAAGCACGAAAATCAGGATAGTTTAACATTTGATCAGCATGTAGAACCACAATAAGTCGAACATTTTCAAAATCAAGCCCTTTTGTAAGCATCTGAGTGCCAACTAAAATTTGTGTTTTTTGTGCGGTAAAGTCCTGTATTATACGATTATATTGTTTCGTACTTTTTAAACTATCCTGATCAAAACGTGATATCCCTGCATCAGGAAAAAGGGTTTGGAGCTCTTCTTCTACTTTTTGTGTTCCAAAGCCAAAATATGCAAGATCAGTATTTCCACATTCAGGGCATTTATGTGGCATTTCAACACTATATTGACAATGGTGACACTTTAATTTCTTATCTTTTTTATGATAAGTCAGATGCACTGAACAATTAGGACAATCAGCAGTCCAATCACATGTTTTACAGCGGATTAAGGGAGCATATCCTTTGCGATTCCTTAACACAATCACTTGCCCGTTTCGGTTTAAAACCTCACCAATTTGTTGCAAAGTTTCTGGATGAAAATCACCATCCATAACTTTTCGCTTTCGGGCATGGTAGGTATCCAATATTTTAATTTTCGGTAAAGGGAAATCCTGATATCTGGAATAAAGTGGAATAAAATGGTATTTCCCATTAAATGCATTTAACCATGACTCTGCCGAAGGTGTTGCTGACCCGAGCAATACATTTGCACCGGTTTTGTTTCCAAGCATCACAGCCATATCACGGGCATTATAACGAGGTGCCGGATCATGCTGTTTAAAACTCGCATCATGTTCTTCATCAACAATAATTAACCCTAGGTTTTTCATGGGTAAAAAAATGGATGAACGTGCACCTACAACGAGTACAGCTTGTCCGCTTTGCGTGTTTTCCCATAATCTTAAACGAGATTTTCCGGTGAACTTACTGTGATAAATCTCAGCAATTCCACCGGTACTTTCATTGATACGGGTAATTATTTGAGATGTCAATGCAATTTCAGGGAGTAAATAAATTACTTGTTTCCCCTTATTTATTACCTCCTGAATCAAATGTAAATAAATCAAAGTCTTTCCGCTGGAAGTAATACCGTGTAACAAACACACTTTCTTCTCCTTAAATCCATTCTTGATTTCTTGATATGCTATTTTTTGTGCCTTGTTTAGTTCGGGAAGCGCAGAGAAATCAGCCTGAATACGCTGATTATCAACGACTCTATCTTCCTCCCTTAATATATTCTCCTCATAAAGAAATTTTAGCGCAGATTTACCAACTGCCAGTTTTTCTTTAATCAGGCGGGATGGCAATTCATCATGCAGCACAAAATATTTTAATATTTTTTTTCTAGCAGGTGCTTTTTTCGCAGATTTTAAATGGTTTTCAATTTCATTTA
Source organism: Bacteroidota bacterium (assembly GCA_034658655.1). Classification (GTDB taxonomy): domain Bacteria; phylum Bacteroidota; class Bacteroidia; order Bacteroidales; family ML635J-15; genus JAQIBY01. The sequence goes on along the minus strand of JAYEFQ010000095.1, from coordinate 25,840 downwards.
TTTTGACATTTCTACAAATAATTTTTTCACGTGGCTGAACAGAAGAAATGTACTTGGCCTGTAAATTATTTTCAACAGCAAGTGCAATTAGAGCTTCACCCATTTTTTTTGCACCAAAATTTTGTATGCAATGCTTTATTTGCAAAGCCATATTCACATTCAGTTGATCACCGAGAAAGCCTGCTTGCTTAGGAAGTTTTTCGGGCTTAGGAATGCTTGCCCATATGTCGTCAAAATTTCGGTAATATCCGGGAACAGCAGCTTTATACACTTCTCCTGGCGTACAATGATAATAAAATGCCATCCACTCCCATAGCTCCATGGTTTCATTCGCCACAAACGACTGACTATCTGGCGAGAGCAAAACTGTCTTTAATTTCTGGGGATTTGTTTCAGCAGCATGTATTTCCCGAACAATTCCTGTATATATTTTTGATTTTCCTAAAGGGACAATAACTCTGCTTCCCTTAACGACATTATTTTGCAAATGTTCAGGTATTCGATATGAATAATACACCGGAATCGGGATTGGCAAAATAACATCAGCAATCATACAAAATGCATTAAAAATTCAAGGTTTTCAATAAAGCCATGAGAGTTTTATCAGCCTCTTTGTGATGTTTAATTGTTTTTGCAAATGGGATATGATCAATTTCTTTATGCTTTAACCCAACCATAATACTTCGTTGGCTATCTAGCAATGCTTCAATAGCAGCAACGCCAAGCCGGCTGGCAATATACCTATCATAAGCAGATGGTGAGCCACCACGTTGTATATGCCCTAAAATAGTAACACGCATATCGTAATTTGGAAGTTTTTCTTTAACCTGATCGGCCAGTTTAAATGCGCCTCCTGTTTCATCACCTTCTGCGACCAAAACAATATTGCTTGATTTTTTTTGATGACTACCATTAAACAAATAAGATTCAAAGTCTGAAAGTTCAGTTTGCACTTCTGGAATGAAAATTGCTTCTGCACCGGTTGCAATTCCAGATCTCAAGGCAATAAAACCAGCATCTTTACCCATCACTTCGATGAAGAACAGCCTTTCATGAGAACTTGCCGTATCACGAATTTTATCAACAGCTTCAACGACAGTATTAATTGCCGTATCAAACCCAATTGTCATATCCGTGCCATACAAATCATTATCAATTGTTCCGGGTATTCCGACAATAGGGAAATCGTATTCTTCACCAAAAACGCGTGCTCCGGTAAATGTTCCGTCACCACCAATAACAATCAATGATTCAACGCCTTCTTCGATAAGATTTCGATATGCTTTGTACCGTCCTTCTTTAGTTCTAAAGGCTTCAGAACGGGCTGATTTAAGGATGGTTCCCCCACGATGAATAATATTACTCACCTTTCGGGATGTCATCTCACGAAATTCACCATTTACGAGTCCATCATAACCTCTAATTACTCCTGAGATTTTAATGTTTTTTGATAATCCGGCACGTACTACCGCACGAATTGCTGCATTCATACCAGGGGCATCTCCTCCTGATGTTAATATACCAATACGCTTAAACTTTGTCATAATTCTAATTTTTCAATTGTTTCTGCCACTTCTTCCATTAACCACCAAGGTGTTGATGTTGCACCTGAAATTCCAACATAGTTTTTATTTGCAAACCATGAGGCTTTAATATCGTCTGGTTTACTTACAAAATAAGCATTTGGATTTGCTTCCTTGCAAACTTTATAAAGCATTTTCCCGTTGGAACTTTTCTCACCACTTACAAATATAATAATATCATGATTTTTAGCAAATCCTTTTAACTCTAACTCTCTTCCTGAAACACTAGGACATATACTATTGTGGACAGTTAACTCCTCAGGACTTTTCATTCGCTGCTGTATTATCGCCGCAATTTCTCTGTAATCTTGTATTTTACGAGTTGTTTGTGAAAACAAATGAATTGGGCGATTAAAATCCACTTTTTTCAAGTCGTTTTCATCCATAACAACAATCGCTTTTCCATCTGTTTGTCCAATTAATCCCACAACTTCAGCATGTCCGTGTTTCCCATAAATTACAATTTGTCCACCATTTGCAAATAATTGTTTTCCCAATTGTTTAATTTTATCTTGCAAACGAAGTACAACCGGACAAGTTGAATCAATTAGTTGTATGTTTTGTTTTTTTGCAATTTCATAAGTTGATGGTGGTTCACCATGAGCTCTAATAAGCACACTGGTATCATGTAACTTTACATATTCCTCGTGATTGATACTTATCAATCCCAAATCCTTTAAGCGGCTTACTTCAACATTGTTATGTACAATATCACCAAGACAATAAAGTGTTTCATTATCCTTCAGAATCTCTTCTGCCATATTAATTGCATTCGTAACACCAAAGCAAAAACCAGAATTTGGGTCAAGTGATATTTTCATTGAAGCTTCTCCTTTATCAAATTTAATGCATATTCAAGTTGAGACGCCTGAGTCATGTTGCTATTATCAATCAAAATGGCATCATCAGCTTTTCTTAAAGGACTTATTTTTCGAGTTGAATCCATTTTGTCGCGTGCAATAATATTTTGATACACATTTTCAAAATTGGCGGTTTCACCTTTTGATTTCAATTCTAGATATCTTCTTTCTGCACGTATTTCAACATCCGCAGTAACAAAAAATTTAATCTCCGCATTTGGAAATACAACAGTTCCAATATCTCGCCCATCCATAATTACACTATGATTTTTGGCTAATTCACGTTGTATCTTAACCAGCTTTTCGCGAACTTCAGGAATGGCACTAACTCGTGAAACTTTTTCTGAAACTGCCATCTGCCGGATATCTGATTCTATATTCTTTCCATTTAGTATGGTAAAAACCTTGTCATTTTCACGTATAAAATCAATGGATATCTGTGGTAATAATTGAATTAATTCCTCATCGGAAAGTAAGTTGTCTGATAAATCATAATATTGCATAAAAAACCAAGTTACCGCACGGTACATTGCACCGCTGTCAACATAAAGTATGCCGAGTGCTTTTGCAATCTGTTTTGCCATAGTGCTTTTCCCACATGAAGAATGCCCATCAACAGCAATTACTATGTTTTTATAACTTGATTTCATGCAGCAAAGATAAGGAATTCCGAGCAATTGTGAATTGTATAAATTATTTTGGTAAGTTTAATATGCAATAAAGCGATTATACTGAAATTTTGTTTAAAAATCCCGATAATCGTTTTACCTGATTTTTCACAGAATAGGCTTTAATATTTCCAAGATCAATATGGTTTTTGCCTTGCTTGAATTTTTCAAAACGATCTAAAATAAACGCTTTTTGTGTTTTGACATCATCATAAGCACAAGTGATTCCGGCATTTGCATCTGTTACAATTTTAGACACATCACTATTCGTGGGTCCTAAAACCAGAATTGGTTTACTTGCTCTCAGATTTTCAAATAGTTTTCCAGGTATTCTGCCTTTTGCATTTTCGGCAATATTGAGTGGTAAAAGTAAAAGTTGCGCTTTAAGTGTAAGGTCGATTGCCTGAGGACGTGAAATATTTCCGGGTGCAAAATAGTTTTCAGACAATCCATTTTCTTTTATCGTTTCTTCAATCACATAATCTACCGTGCCAACAAATTTCAAACGCAATAATTTCCCGAATTCAGGATTTTCTTTCTTTAATTCGCCAAGCATAGAAAGGAAGCCGTCGGGACGTCTATCGTAACCGAGTTGTCCTGCATGCACAATACTAAACGTCTTATCATCTGGTGGCGTGATTTCCGGAAAATCATCATCATCATAACCCCAAAAAATAGGATCAACATTATCGGCTCCAATTGATACTATATCTTTTGCCCAAGTTGGGCTGGCAATTGTAATTTTTTTTGCCGTTTGAAAACATTCTTGTTCCAACGCATGATGTTTTTTATCAGCACGTTTTCCGATTTTCAACATAGAATAATAATCTACCTGTGTCCATGGATCCTGAAAATCAGCCAACCACGGGATCCCAGTTGCTTGCGACAATTTGCAGCCAATTACAGTATTTGTATGTGGCGGTCCATCAGTAAGAATGGCATCAACAGGATGTTCAGTAAGGTATTTTTTTAAATAACGGACAGAGGGTTTTATCCATAAAGCACGTGCATCGGGAATAAAAAAATTGCCTCGCACCCAAATTGCAAACTCATCTATCACACTGCGTTTTCTATCGCGAACATAAACCGGATTTGCACTATCGTTTTTCTTTCGTCCCGAAAGTTTTTTAAATAACTCAAAAGGCTCTTTAATGGGTTGTTTCAGAATGGTAATTTCTTCTGGGATATGTTTGAAATTCGTTTCATCTGTATAAGGATAACTTGCATTTGATGGCGCATAAACAACAGGCTCCCAGTCGAAATCAGGCAAATACTTTGCAAATTTCAAACAACGATTTACTCCAACTCCACCTGATGGCGGCCAATAATATGAGATAATTAGTACACGTTTCTTTTTCATAATTATTCTGTCAAAATCCAATCCGTTTCTTGTTCCCAGTTGGCTCGAAGCTCTATTTGCTCAAGATAATAAATAATATGCTCAGGTTGTCTTTCAATTTCAAGATTCCCTGTGTCCCATTTGTCATTATTATTTCCATCCATAATTAAACGAACACGATAAGACCCTGGTTCTAAGAAATTGAATTTCACTATATTTTCAGAATTTGGTTTTGCTGCTTTTATAACATTTTCCCCTGATAGCAATTCACAAAAGAAAGTGGAATTTATCGTATCAATATTCATTTTCAAACTGGAATAACTACTCATTTTTCGATACAGAAACTCAAAATTTAAACTATCATTGGTTTGTCCGCTAATATCAGTAATTGCAGCCGAATCAAACATTACTCGATAAGATTCCCCTTCAAGAAGTTTTGATGAGATTTGCAATGCCTGTCCTTGTTTTAGCGTATCAATACTGAATGTTTGCGAAATTTCTGTGCTATCATTTTTTTGATAATAAAATGCTATTTTATTGATATCCAAACGATTAATGAGTGCAGGAGACTCAAGTTGAAGCGCTCGATAATAATGTAATTTTCCGCGTTTAAGATTTGATTCTATTTTTAATGATTCATTTTCTAATTCGGGATAGGGAAAAAGCAAAGTATCTTGTGTCCAACCGATGCTGTCGATATGTGTAAAATAATTGACATACAAACTTATACTGTCAAGTTTGGCGTACACTTCGTCTTGAATTAAAAGTTTGAGGCTATCGTTTTTTTCTGAAAACATTGTAACGACAGCATCTTGTGGTAATTCAGGTGATGACCAAGTAATTACTGAATCTTCTGCTTGTTGAAAAACAATATCAATGCGTGCCGGATTAATTCGAGATTCCTCCTTGATGTACTGTTGGTTTTGTTTTTCTTCAAATAGTCTTAATTGCAAATTTCCAGGAAAACAAACAGTTTCATAAATCGAATCAGATTCAATAAATATTCGTTCTGCTTTAGGAATAATCAGGCTATCGAGAAATGCAATTTTCTCATTAGGTTGATCGAAACTATATGAATAATTTGCATCTTCCAAGGCATAAATTTGATATTGCCCTTCTGCAACATATTGAAATTCAAAATCACCTAACTTATCAGTAACTGTAAGGTATTCAGGAATAGATGTTTTAAAAGCAGTGTCGTTGTCGGCAGCATACAACATAACGTAAATACCTTCAACTGGTTTTGTTGTGAAGGCATCTTTAACTGTTCCCTTAACTCTCAGTGAATCAATTTGATCTCCTGTAGAAAATGCATAAACTAGGGATGCAATTTCATTTCGTTCAGTGATATCAGAAATTGCATTAAAAAACATGAAACTATAGGTTGTGTTTTCTCGCGGTGCTTCAGGCAAGACAACCCTAATTCCTTTTCCTTTTATTTTAACTTGTGGTTTTTCTGAAAATGGGGGCGAAACAATTAAATTTTGTTGAATGTTATTAAGTTGAACATATTCGTCAAATTCGATGTCAAATATTTTTTGATTGAAATTCACACTGCCATTAAGTGGCTCTGTTCCTTTAATTTGTGGCGGAGTTGAGTCTTTCAGACCACCAGTAGGGCTTCCGATTTTTGCGCAGGAATATATCATTGTTGCCGCAATAATTCCCCAAAGGATAACACTTGTTTTCAATCGCATGTTTCAAAACTTTGTACAAACTTAAAAGTTTCTGATTTATTTTAATCATAGTTTGAGCATTATTAAAACAGAGCGCACAAATAAATTAGTAAAAATGATCAAAATCTAAGAAATTCAGAAGGTGATATTCTTAAAATCGGGTTAAAAACTCAAAAATTAGCATGCTATTATAGAAGTTTGCTAATTTTGCATGCAATGAGTCACACTCACGACATATTTATCAAACGTTGTTTTGATCTTGCTGCTCTTGGATTGGGAAATGTAAGTCCTAACCCGCTTGTAGGCTCTGTTTTGGTAAAAGACGGACAGATAATTGGCGAGGGATATCATCAAAAAATAGGAGAAGCTCATGCAGAGGTTAATGCCATCGCATCGGTAAAACAAGTTTCTGATTTAAAGCATGCTACGCTTTATGTAAATTTAGAGCCCTGTGTGCATCATGGAAAAACGCCACCCTGTACTGATTTAATTATCCGTAAAGAAATTCCGCGTGTTGTCATTTCTATGACGGATCCAAATCCAAAAGTTGCAGGAAAAGGCATTGAAAAACTTCGAGCAAATGGTGTTGAAGTCATATCCGGAGTTTTAGAAGAGGATGCAAAATTTTTGAATCGTCGGTTTATCCGCTATATGACAACGAATCGTCCTTATATTATTTTAAAATGGGCAAAAACAGAGGACGGTTTTATGGATGTTTTACGACCGATTGACAGAAGCGAAGCCCCAAGTTGGATTACCAATGCATTTTGCAAACAATTAGTTCATAAATGGCGCACTGAAGAGGATGCATTTATGGTTGGTAAGCACACTGCCATTATGGATAATCCGCAATTAACCGTAAGAGAATGGACTGGTCGAAATCCAAAGCGTGTAAGCATAGATTTTGATGATAATTTGCCAAAAGACCTCGAGATTTTCACCGATACAAGTGATAATTTGATTTTCACCGGCAATACTCCAAAAGTTAAAAACCGCACATGTTTTTTTCAAATTAATTCACGAAAAAACAATCTTGAAGAGGTTTTAAGACATTTGCATCGTGAAATGATTCAATCTTTGGTTGTTGAAGGAGGCTCTGAGTTACTTCATAGCTTTATTGATAAAGGATTGTGGGACGAGGCACGAGTTTTCACGGGAAATCAGTATTTCCGTCGCGGAATAAAAGCTCCGCAAATACAGGGAATAAATGAGTCGCATCAGGTTTTTGGCAACAGTCGTTTGAGAATTTTATATAACAAACTATGAATTTAAGAGACGCATTCATACATCAACATCCTGCGGTAAAAATACTTATTGTTTTTACGCTAGCATTTATTGGTTTATTAGTTACGCAAGTGCTTACGGCAGTTATTTTGGCTTTTTTCCCGAATGAAATTTTAGAAAATGCGATAGATAGCACCACAATAAACATATCGCTCTTAAAAATCATTCAAATCATTAGTTCAATAGGAATATTTTTACTGCCCGCTTACATTATTGCGTTTATTTCAACTCCAGACCCGACCGGGTTCCTGAAGATTAATATAAAACCTAGGTGGCGCGATATTTTCTTAACTACCTTATTAATATTCAGCAGTATTGCGATTATTAATTTGATGGTTTCATGGAACGCTAATCTGAAATTGCCCGATAGCATGGCAAATCTGGAAGAGATTATTCAACGGATGGAAAAATCTGCCATGGAAATGCAACAACGCATGCTTAATGTAGATGGGATTGGGGGCCTTTTAATTAATATTATTGTTATTGCACTTTTCCCTGCAGTTACAGAAGAATTGTTTTTTCGAGGAATTTTACAGCGTTTACTTAAAAATTGGTTGAAAAATGTCCACATAGCAATACTCATTACCGGAATATTATTCAGTTTTGCTCATTTTCAGTTTTATGGATTTTTACCGCGTATATTTTTAGGGGTTATGATGGGATATTTGTTGTATTTAACAAATAATTTGTGGGTTCCAATTTTTGCTCATTTTTTAAATAATAGTTTAGCTGTCATTGGATACTATTTTTATTATAAAACGGATAAAGATTTTAATCCGGATGAGTTGGGAACAAACTGGGATTCGCCATACTTGTACGTGTCAATCGTATTATTCGTTTTTGTTAGCTTCTATTTCTTCAGACAAAAACGGAAAGCTAGTTTGTAAATCAGAAATTTGCTTTTTGAAGTACTTGGGCTTTGATCGTGCAATATATTTTTCTCTTTGGTCATGCAATTTGTCAACAGGGATTTCTTCTGGATTGAATAATTTTGCAATTTTTGGAGATGCTTCCCGTGCAATTTCATTTGAAGACAGACTATATTGTAGTCCGTACTCTTTGGCTAACTGGCGAAATACTTCCGCATCCAAATGATTGTATTCATATTCGATGGAATTCCAAAAATCAATAATACAACGAGTTACCTCGCCTCTTAATCCCCGTATAAATTCCTGATTATTTTTATATTTTTCGCTTTGCACTGCGTGATTTTGGTATGCATCAACAAATTTATCGTACCAAATTTTCACAACTGCAATGCTTGGCATAGTAATATATTTTCCCCCATTGGCAATTCGTTTGGCGTCTGCTTCAAATATTTCAGCTCCTAATTCAATAATCTGCTTTCCTGTATTAAACGCAGGCAAAGGTGATTGTGCATTTTTCAATCCATAATACAAGAGGCTTTTCTCCGGGATTTCACCACGCATTGCTGCCATTTGTATTACCATTAGATAATGTTTCAAAAAAAGACCGGCTTTTTCTTGCGTCACTAAATATTCAGGATCTGCTTTTAACTTTTCTCTAGCAAGAAATATTTGCTCAAAACGAGAGAAAACAAAAAGCATGTTTTTAAACTGATCCTGAGATAAAAATTGCGACTGAGCATCCCTATTAGACAATTTCTCAACACATTGCTTTAATGTTTGATAACGTGTTTTATCCGTATTTGGCAAAATTCTTTTTGACATTTTCTATACAAATCTTCTGATTACAAATATAAGAACTAAAAACATCGATAATCAACAACAATTAACCTAAATTTTAACAAAAGGTTGTTAATATGTTTGAATCTACAAAAACCAAATTTTAGTTTCTTTTTTGATTTATTACAGCTAAAAATTATCTTTACGACAAATAAATCATGTATTATGCAATCAGGATTAGTTAATAATAAAGCCAAGTTTGGTACACTTCCGGTATTTCTTACTGCGCTGTCAACAATTTTGGGGGCGGTTTTATTTCTGAGGTTCGGTTGGGCTGTTGGGCAAATCGGATTTGTAGGAACAATCGGAATCGTAATTCTCGGGCATTTAATAACAATTCCTACGGCATTAGCTGTTGCAGAGATTGCCACAAACCAAAAAGTGCAGGGAGGTGGAGCATATTACATTATATCCCGATCTTTCGGCTTTAATATTGGCGGCGCAATCGGCATTGCACTTTTCCTGAGCCAAGCAATTAGTATCGCATTTTATGTGATTGCATTCAGCGAGGCGTTTACTCCAGTTTTTGAAATCATACAACAGAAATGGGGTATTGTAATCTCTGATAAACGCATTATTAGCCTGCCATTAATGGCACTTTTAAGTATTCTCATGCTAACACGAGGGGCCAATTTTGGAATGAAAGCTTTATATGTTGTAGTCGCCATTCTTTTTCTTTCTTTAATTTCTTTCTTTCTCGGGAATCCGATTGAAGAAGGTGTTACATACCCGCTAAATGTTACCGCAACAAATAGCGCAGGATTCTTTTTTGTATTTACGATTATATTTCCTGCGTTTACCGGACTTGCGGCAGGCTTAGGCTTGTCAGGGGATTTAAAAAATCCCGAAAAATCCATTCCACGAGGAACCATTTGGGCAACAATAATCGGAATGCTAGTTTATGCTTTAGCTGCCTATAAACTTGCAATAAGTGCACCGGCTTCAGCCTTGGATACAGATCAACTGATTATGCAGCGGATAGCAATTTGGGGTCCTATTATACCTATTGGGCTTGCAGCAGCAAGTTTATCGTCAGCCTTGGGGTCTATAATAGTTGCTCCCAGAACACTTCAGGCTATGGGTTATGATAATGTTACCCCTTCAAAAAGAGTCAATAGATGGTTCTCAAAAGGGAATAAAAAAGACAACGAACCAATCAATGCTTCGATTATAAGCATACTAATTGCATTTACTTTTGTTGGAATCGGTGAGCTTAACTTTGTTGCAGAAATTATTTCAATGATTTTTATTTTTACCTATGGTACAATTTGTATGATATCCTTTCTGGAACATTTTGCATCAGATCCCTCTTATCGCCCCACATTTAAATCGCACTGGTTGATATCTGCAATTGGAATGGTGCTTTCATTTTGGGTGATGTTTAAAATGAATGCGCTTTATGCGACATTCTCAATATTTATTATGAGTTTTATCTATTATCTGATTAACATTTCAAAATCTGAACAAAAAGGAGGATTTCAAAAATTATTTAAAGGCGTCATTTTTCAGTTAAGCCGAAGCCTACAACTTATGTCACAACGCGCAGGAAATCAAGAAAATGAAGATGAGTGGAGACCTTTTGCTATTTGCATTTCTGAAAACACATTTAAACGCAGAGCCGCATTTGATTTGATGCGTTGGTTTTCTCATAAACATGGATTTGGTACCTATATTCACTATATCCCAGGCTTACTGAGTAAAGAAACTACCGATGAATCAATAAAGTCGTTAAAGCGTTTACTAAATCTTGCCAAAGGAAACAAAAGCCGTGTCTATTTGGATACAATTATTTCTCCGTCATACACCTCCGCAATTGCACAAACCATTCAATTATCCAGTATCTCAGGAAGAACTAATAACTTAATCTTGTTTGAATTTAGCCGTTCAGAACCTGAAAGCATGGATGATATTATCGACAACTTGGGAATTATTGAGTCTTCTTATTTTGACATCTGCATTTTGAATACAAGCTACAAAGGTTATGGTTATAAAAAAGAGATTCATTTATGGCTTTCAAGCCATGATTTCGAGAATGCAACGACCATGATTTTATTGGCCTACATCACATTAGGTCATCCGGAATGGAGAAAAGGATTAATTCGTATATTTACGGTTTATCCTAAATCGGCAGGCGAAGAAGAACGCGAACAATTACTGGATTTAATCAAATCAGGACGTTTGCCAATTTCACCACAAAATGTTCAATTAGTTAGTTCTGAAGGTGAAACACACAGAGCAGATACCATTGCAAAATACTCAGCCGATGCCGATTTATGTGTTGTCGGTTTATCAAAAGACCAGTTTACCAAAGAAAACATACGCAAATTCAATGCCTACGATAATCTTGGAAATATGCTCTTTGTCTTTTCAAATAAAGGAAAGTTAATACAGTAGAATGTGGTATTTTAAAATCCGCTATTCCTTGGGTTTCAAATTTAGTTTTAACTCTAATTCGCTTAATTGAGTTCCCGCAATTGGTGAAGGCGCATCAATCATAACATCTCTGCCCGCATTATTTTTCGGGAATGCAATATAATCACGAATTGAATCGCTGCCGCCAAAGAGCGCACAAACTCTGTCAAATCCAAAAGCGATTCCACCATGTGGAGGCACCCCGTAGCGAAATGCATTCATTAAGAAACCGAATTGTGATTCCGCCTCCTCTGAAGTAAATCCAAGAAGTTTGAACATGCGTGCCTGATCTTCACGATTATGAATTCTGATTGAGCCACCGCCCAGTTCAACGCCGTTAATTACCATGTCGTAAGAGTTTGCGCGAATTTTCCCGGGATACGTATCAAAGTAGCCATTATCTTCCGGCTTTGCTGAGGTAAACGGATGATGCATCGCATAAAAACGCTGTGTCTCTTCATCCCATTCAAGTAAAGGAAAGTCAACAACCCAAAGTGGTGCAAATGTGCCAGCTTTTCTTAAATCTAATTGATTTCCCATTTCTAAACGTAATTCACAAAGCTGCTCTTGAGTTTTACGTTTATCGCCGGCGAGTAATAATAATAAATCACCGGGTTCAGCATCCAATGTATCTGCCCATTTTTTCAATGCAGCTGCATCAAAGAATTTATCCACAGATGATTTAAAACTTCCGTCTTCATTGCATTTTACATAAATCAATCCCTTAGCACCGATTTGTGGTTTTTGCACAAATTTTGTGAGTTCATCCAATTGTTTTCGCGTGTAAGTTCCCGCTTTTTTAGCACAAATTCCGCCAACATACTCAACCATATCAAAAACCTTAAATCCTTGATTTTGAACTAAAGATGTTAATTCACGAATTTCCATGTCAAAACGGATATCAGGCTTATCGCTACCGTACTTATCCATTGCATCATGCCAAGTTATGCGTTTAAAAGGAGTTTCAATCTCAATATGCTTAACTTCTTTAAACAGATGTTTCATGAGGCCTTCAAAAGTTTGCATGATGTCATCCTGCTCAACAAAAGCCATTTCACAATCAATTTGCGTAAACTCTGGCTGACGATCGGCTCTTAAATCTTCATCGCGGTAACATTTAACGATTTGAAAATATTTATCCATTCCGCCCAACATCAACAATTGTTTAAATGTTTGTGGCGATTGTGGAAGTGCATAAAAACTACCAGGATGCATACGTGAAGGAACGACAAAATCACGTGCGCCTTCAGGAGTAGATTTAATTAAATTTGGCGTTTCTATTTCAACAAAATCAAGTATATCAAGATATTTACGGGTTTCCTGAGCAATTTTATGACGAAGCAAGAGGGCTTCTCGCACGGGATTTCTCCGTATATCAAGATAACGATACTTCATTCGCAACTCATCACTTCCATCGGATTCATCCTCAATTGTAAAAGGAGGGGTTTCTGCTTGTGATAAAATAATAATTTCATCAGGAAACAATTCAATTGCGCCGGTAGGAATGTTATCGTTTTTAGAATAACGTTCAATTACTTTTCCACTGGCTTTTATAACATACTCACGCCCAATTTTCTCAATGCGTTTAAGAACTTCGGCATTTGTTTTACTTACATCAAAAACTAATTGAGTAATTCCGTATCGATCTCTTAAATCGATCCAAATCATTCCACCTTTATCTCGTTTTCTTTGGACCCAACCACTGAGTGTCACTTTTTGATTAACGTGTTCGGGACGTAATTCGCCACAATTGTGTGTTCTGTGCATAATTTTTCAATTTAAAATGCAAAGTTAATTAAAAATCCGTGATTGGAAATTTGAAAAAGCTAGATTGACATGTTCATTGCATTGTTTTTTAACTGCAAAAACAAAAAATGTTGAGACATAAATCAGCATCTCGACATTTTAAATTATGATAATTCAAGATTAAATATCTAATACTTCAACCCAACCAAAAGGATCTTCTTGGTCGCCAAATTGAATTGCTAATAAAGTTTCATATAATTGTCTAGAAACTTTTCCGGGCTTTCCGTCAAGGCAATAGGTGAAGGTTTCATCTGTATCCAAATCTTTTATTTCACCGATTGGAGCAATAATTGCAGCAGTGCCACAAGCTCCGACTTCATCAAATTCAGATAATTCAGTAACTGGAATCGGTCTGCGTTCAACTTCATAGCCTAAATGCTCAACAAGTTGAATTAAACTTTTATTTGTAATTGAGGGTAAAATTGAGCTTGATTCCGGTGTGATATATTTATTCCCTTTAATTCCGAAAAAGTTTGCAGCACCAATTTCATCAATATATGCTTTTTCTTTTGCATCGAGATATAATGGAGCTCCATAACCTGCTTTATGTACACGGTCAACTCCTCGCAATGATGCTGCATAGTTTCCGCCCACTTTCAACGTACCGGTTCCTAATGGTGCGGCACGATCGGTATCGCGAACAATTGCAATTTTCACGGGATTAAACCCTTCTTTGAAATAAGGTCCAACCGGTGTAACAAATACGATAAAAGTATATTCTGAAGCCGGCTTTACACCAACCTGTGGGCCAGAACCAAAAAGTAAAGGTCTGATATACAATGCAGCACCCGTACCGTAAGGAGGAACAAATTCTTCGTTACGTTTAACAACTTCAACAATCATTTCCTTGAAAAGTGCTTTTGGAACTGGCTCCATCATGATTCCATGTGCAGAGTTTTGCATTCTATTCCAATTTTCTTCCCAACGGAAAATCCGAATTTTACCATCTTTACCACGATAAGCTTTCATTCCTTCAAAAGCTTGTTGTCCATAATGCAAAGCAGTAGCTGCCATATGGATATTCATGAATTCAGATTCAGAAGCTTCAGGGTTACTCCATGATCCGTCTTTAAAATAAGTACGCATATTTGCGTTAGTCTTCATATAGCCAAAGGGCAATTCAGACCAGTTTAAATTAATCATATCAATAATTCTTTAAATTCACCACCTCAAAATTAGTAAGATTTTTCCAGAAAAGCGTATTAAACTATAACTTCTCCAAAATTTCGAACTTTGGAAAAGTTATAATACTAAAAATAAACTTAGAGGCTAAAATATTTCATCGTATTAATTTTGTTTTTATAAATTCCTTTGATATCCACAAGGATACCGTTTCCATTAGATATAGATTTGAAGAATTCTTCATCATAATTCATAAACTGGGTATGATTTACAGCAACAATAATTGCATCATAGCCTGTGCCGAGTTCATTCATTTGAATATCATATTCTTTTTTTACTTCTTTCGAATCGGCATACGGGTCAACGATATCGTATTTAACTTTATAGTCATCTAATTCCTTGAGAATATCAACAACCCTTGTGTTACGAATATCAGAAACGTTTTCCTTAAAAGTAAGTCCTAAAACTAAAACTTTAGCCTTCGATAAAACCACATCATTGGTAAGCATCATTTTTACGGTTTGTTTGGAGACATATGCACCCATTCCATCGTTAATCGCTCTACCTGAATTAATAATTTGTGCATGATATCCCAATTGTTTCGCTTTATGCAAGAGATAATATGGATCAACACCAATACAATGTCCACCGACTAAACCCGGAACAAATTTCAGAAAATTCCATTTAGTGCCAGCAGCTTCAAGGACTTCAAATGTATTAATATCTAATTTATTAAAAATAATTGAAAGCTCATTCATCAAAGCGATATTAACATCACGTTGAGTATTTTCAATGATTTTAGCAGCTTCTGCAACTTTTATTGAGCTGGCTCTATGTACACCCGCTTCAATAATAATTTCGTAAGTTTTTGCAATGTTTTCAGCTGATTCAGGATCACAACCGGATGAAACTTTAGCAATTTTAGTTAAGGTATTGTCTTTATCCCCGGGATTAATTCGTTCTGGTGAATATCCGACTTTGAAATCTTCAACAAATTTAAGTCTTGAAAATTGTTCCAAAACCGGAACACAATCATCCTCGGTACAACCGGGATAAACGGTAGATTCATAAACGACATAATCGCCTTTTTTCAGAACCTTACCAACTGTTTCAGATGCTTTAATTAGGGGAGTTAATTCCGGCAATTTATGCTCATTAATTGGAGTTGGTACAGCAACAATAAAGTAATGCGCATCTCTTAAATCCTCAACATTTGCAGTAAATAAGATATCACGATTTTCAAAATCAACAGCTTCCAGTTCATTGCTCGGATCAATGCCTTTTTTCATTAATTCTACCCGCTCATGTTTAATATCAAAACCGATTACCTGGACATGTTTTGCATACTCAAGAGCAATTGGTAAACCAACATAGCCCAAACCAATCACTGCAATTTTCTTTTCTTTCTTAACAATAGCGTTGTACATGGCTTCTTAAATTAAATTTGTTGTAAAAATAGATTTTTTTTTAAAAGTACAAAATGATTTTTACTTGCATAAGGGATGATAATCACCCACTAGACCAACCGGTTGCGAATTTCTTATGCCGTAAACGACTTCTATGCTTTTTCTGGCGGCTTCTAAACCAAAACCGTTGCCTTTTAAAATTTCACGATAGCTTAATGTATGTAAATCTGTAAAGCCCTGAGAAAATTCAATTTCTTCTCCCTCAACAGTAATTGATCGATAAGTTCGTTGTCCTTTTGCTTTCACTTCTTTGGGAAGATCATTTTCATCTACACTTAAGACCCAGCGAACCCGTGCTTTTTCTAACTGTAAAAACCCTGCTGCGCGGTGATTTCCATGCTCATGGACAACACTTTCCTTTACATCACCAAAAATCCAAGTCAGCATATCATAAAAATGCACGCCGATATTTGTTGAAATCCCCCCAGACTTATCTACATCACCTTTCCAACTGTAATGATACCAGTTACCACGACTTGTCAGATAAGCCAAATCAACATCATAAACTTTATCATTCGGGGCATTATCAATCTTCTCTTTCAAAGCGATAATTGACGGATGTAAGCGTAATTGTAAAATATTATTGATTTTCTTTCCCGTTTCTTTTTCAATCTCTTGTAATCCGTCAAGATTCCAGGGATTTAAGACTAAAGGCTTTTCGCAGATTGCATGTGCACCTTGTTTTAACGCAAAGCGGATATGTGAATCGTGCAAATAATTTGGTGAACAAATACTGACATAATCAATTTTTTGATCTTGATGTCTAAGTTTATCAAGGTGACGATCAAATCTCTCAAATTCCCTAAAAAAGTCAGCTTTCGGGAAATATGAATCGATATAGCCAACTGAATCGAAGGGATCTAGGCAAGCTAAAAGTTCATTCCCGGTTTCCTTAATTGCTTTGATATGGCGAATTGCAATATATCCTGCAACACCAATCAGTCCGAAATTTATGGGATTAGTTTTCTCCATTATTCTGTAATTTTTTTGACTTCATCATTAATTAATTGATAGCTAGCTTTGCTTTCAGGACAAATTGCAAATCCTTCTTTATTGAAATGTAAGCGATGACCGTATTCACTCATCCAACCGATTTGCTTAGCAGGATTACCGACCATTAATGCATACGCTTTAACTGTCTTAGTAATCACGGCACCTGCGCCGATAAATGAAAATTCACCGATATCATGTCCACAAACAATGGTTGCATTGGCACCGATTGTTGCTCCTTTTTTAACCAATGTTTTTTCATATTGTCCTTTGCGATTTACTGCTGAGCGTGGATTTGTTACATTCGTAAACACCATTGACGGTCCTAAAAACACATCGGCTTCACAAACAACTCCAGTATAAATTGATACATTATTTTGAATTTTTACATTATCTCCGAGTATCACTTCGGGTGAAACCAACACATTTTGTCCAAGATTACAATCTTCCCCGATTACTGAATGACTCATCACATGAGAAAAATGCCAAATTTTTGTACCTTCTCCAATTTGACAATCTGTATCGACAATTGCAGTTTCATGTGCGTAATATTTTTTCTCTTTATTCATAAGCAAAATATTATCAACAAAATTATTGATTAAATCTCATTAAAAAAATTTAAAGACGGATTATTCAGAAGATAATACCGATTGTGATTCAAAACTACCGATATACTACACTATGCTCCGCCTATCGGTGTTGAATCTACATCGGCATTATACCGGCATTTTTGATTTTAAAATATTATAACAAATCTCCAATGGTAAATCCGAGTTTCATTAAGTTTTCTGCTTTCAATGCGTTATTGATTTTCTTATCATCAAGAAATTTTAATTCAGCATTGGCTGTAAAAATATCGCTTTTATGTTCTCGCATGTACTGAGCTAATTTTCCGGCATTTGTATATCCGACAAGCGGGATAAGTGCTGTTGCAATGCTCGGACTTAAAAATAATTGCTGTTTTGAGATTTCAGGATTCACCTGCATTCCTGAAATAAGGTGCTTTAGCAGAGATTCATTTCCGGCAAGTAACAAGCTCAAACTCTCTAACATGGCATCACCAATTTCCGGAAGATATGGATTCAAATCCAACACACCTTGTCCGCTTAATCCGGAAATTAATTGATCATTCGCATACACCTTATGGGCAATTGTAATCAGATATTCTGAAATTACGGGATTCACTTTCCCCGGCATAATTGAACTCCCAATTTGTTTCTGAGGGATTAATAAGCTTTTATCTTTATTGATATCGGCTGCAAGCAAACGCAAATCGCTGCTAATCTTTTCTAAATTAACGGCATGAGCTTTTAAAATTCCATGTATTTCAACCCAAGCGTCTAAATTCGACGTTGCATCACTCAAATTTTCGCTTCGCGTGACCGGGAGGTTAGTAATTTTATGTAATTCACGAACAGCCTCCATAATAATGTAACGAGGAACCGTTAATCCGGTACCGGTAGCAGAACCACCGAGATTTACCAATTTAATTCGCTCAAAGCATTTTGAAACTCGCCACCAATCTCGTGAAAGCGCATCGTTATATGAACTGAATAATCTTCCGAACGTTGAAGGTACTGCTTCCTGCATTTGTGTATATGCCGTTCTTAAGCTATCGCGATTTGCTTTTTCTTTGGTTTCAAGTCCAAAGCGCAGTTGATTGATTTTATCTTCAAGTTCATTCAACATGTGCATAACAGCAACACGCAAAGCAGTTGGAACAACATCATTTGTTGACTGATAGCAATTCGCATGTTCTATCGGATGAACAAACTGATAATCCCCTGTCGATTTTTTCAGGATTTGTAATGCTCGATTTGCAATAATTTCATTGATATTCATATTGATGCTTGTTCCAGCTCCCCCTTGTACAGCAGGCACAATAAAATGCTCATAATGCACAGATTCACTAATCTCAGTAGCAGCTTTCGACATAGCAGACATGACATCCTCAGAAATTATGTTTAAACTTTCAATCTTCCCGTACTTTTTTTCTGCATCATACTGAAATTTTTCAATACACTGAAACATTGCCAATTTCACCGTTCCCATCGCCTGATACCATTTCGGATGAAAAGCTGAAGCATAAGGAAAGTTCTCCTTTGCCCGCATTGATTGTATTCCGTATAATGCAGATTCAGAAATCTCCAATTCTCCGATAAAATCTATTTCTTTTCGCATAGGCATTAATCAAACGGATAAGCAAACGACTGAATTTCTTTTTCTGTAATTTTATCAGAAGACAAAATAATCAAGCGCTCAATTAAATTTCTAAATTCACGGATATTACCGGTATAATTATAATTTTGTAAAGCTTTTACTGCACCCTCTGTCAGTGTTTTTTTAGGAATTCCATGTTCCTGGCAAATAATTTCAAGAAAATAATCTACCAATAAAGGAATATCATCTTTACGTTCATTGAGCGAAGGCACATCAATAATTATGACGCTCAGGCGGTGATATAAATCTTCTCGGAAATTGTTATTTTCAATTTCCTCTCTGAGATTTTTATTGGTTGCTGCCAAAACCCTAACATCAACTTTAATATCTTTATCACTGCCGACACGTGAAATTTTATTTTCCTGCAGTGCCCGTAAAACTTTTGCTTGAGCGGATAAACTCATGTCTCCGATTTCATCTAAAAAGATGGTTCCGCCGTTGGCTTGTTCAAATTTTCCTTTACGTTGCTTGTGTGCAGAGGTAAAAGCGCCTTTTTCATGTCCAAAAAGCTCACTTTCAATTAATTCAGACGGAATTGCAGCACAATTGACTTCTACAAATGGTGCAGCCGCTCTGCTGCTTTTTTCGTGCAGATGATGGGCTACCAATTCTTTTCCAGTTCCGTTTGATCCGGTAATTAGTACACGAGCATCCGTTGGAGCAACGCGGTCAATCATTTCGCGAATCTTTTGTATTGGTTCCGATTCACCTATCATTTCAAAACGCTTACTAACTTTCTTTTTCAAAATTTTGGTTTCGGAGACCAGATCTTTCTTCTCGATTGCATTCTTAATAGTGATTTGCAAACGCTTTAAATCCGGTGGTTTTTCAATAAAATCAAATGCCCCTTTTTTTATGCATTCAACCGCCGTGTCGATGTCTGCATGTCCCGAAATCATAATAAAAGGGACTTCGTGATTAAATTCCATTGCTTTTACAAGCACTTCTTCACCGTCCATCTCAGGCATTTTAATATCACAAAGGACAGCATCATAACTTCCTTTTTTAAAGGCATCCAGTCCTTCTTTCCCACTCGCGGCCAAATCTACATCGTATGGCAGCACGTCTGAAAGCACATTTCGAATACTTTTTTCATCATCAATGACCAGTATTTTTGTCATATTATGTGAGTTTTTTTACACGGTAAATTTACATAAACTCATTCAGCTTTCCAATTCCTTTTGAATTTGGATTTTATCGAAAATCCTGTCAGGGTTAAAGCCCATTTATTCTTTTGTTTCAGTTGCTTACCCCGACCTAAAAATCAGGGTTAAGCGTGGGCTCAAATGATAGGAATATCGTCTGTCTCTCTCTCAGGTAAATTCTTCTAAGACCGATTAACCTCGGCATTTATGTCGGGGTTTTGAGTCATAAAACACAATAGGGCTTTAGCCCTGATATACATTTATGTATTATAACTGATAAAATATTCCGTGAAATTTGCAGTAGAACCATTTTATTTTCAGCGGATAACAGTGATTAATATACTTTATAGCGGTTTAGTATAGCTTTACGAACTTTATACTTGTTATACTTGTCTCATTATTGCCTATAGTTTTTTATGCTATTTTTAATCCTGTCCTTTTTACTAAATCAATCAAAGGAGAATCCTCATTGTTTAAAAATCGCCCTTTCTCAACAAGATAAGGCTCAATTTTTGAATTCACTTTTCTAGTCAAGCTCCAAATTTTCCCAGTTAAATAGTCATCCTCATTTTCAGTTACAATCATAATATCAATATCGCTTTCATCGGTAGCTGTATTTGATAAATAGCTGCCATATAAATACGCCTTATCAATGATTATTCCCTCTGAGCGTAAAACAAAAATATATTTCTTCAATATCTCTACAATCTCTCTTTTAGCCATTGCAATAAGGTTTTAGTTTTTTCAAAGTATTCATTTACAACTATAATATCAGGCAGGACTGGATTATAATCAGGATATCGTCCTTGCAACTGATACTTCATCAAAATCCCGACAAATATATCGGTTTCACTATCAAATACCAAGTCAGCTTTTTCTGATAAATAAATCAAGTTATGCGACCTCGGAGCGACCTCACCAGAAGTCTTAACAACATGAGCTTTAATAGCTTTCTCAATCACTAAATGACAAAAAAACAATCCATGTAAAATTCGTTTTTCACGAATCAGCAATTCAGCTGTCAATAAATCATTCTCAGCTCCCTCACCCCAATACTCAATTTGTTTTTTTATATCAATCATGAGTTCAGTATAAAAAGTTTATAAAGTTGAAAGTTTATAAGGTTAAATTACTTACTGTCAATAACTTACACTTTAAACTTTATATGTTCGGCTCATCTTTATATTTGCTTTTTCAAAGATAAGATATTATTTTCATTTTAAAAAACGCTTTATCAATAAATAAAAATACGATGCATTGACCATGAAAGGGTCAAATTTAAATAGCCACGGATAAGCGAGGGACGAGTGCAATCCGTGGATAAAGAATTTGACCCCACATGAATTTTTGGCGAAATTTTTGCGCACAAACCAAGCCCGAAAATTAGAATCAGTGGAATTGCAAAAATTGTGACAAAAATGGATAAAATGTCAAAGTTAGTTTTTATTCATCGCATTCAGGATTCAGAATTTGACGCGCTGTAATACCACCGGTTTTATCGGTGGTTATTAATATTGAAGCTAGTTTGACTGAGCTCACTACATCGCCTTTCAGGCTTCTTTGTTATACAATTTATTAATCAAATTGGTATGAATTAATAAAATCCTGTCAGGGTTAGAGCCCATTTATTCTTTTGTTTCAGTTGCTTACCCCGACCTAAAAATCAGGGTTAAGCGTGGGCTCAAATGATTTAGTGAAGTTTGTAAGGTTGAAAGTTTAGTTGCTTGTTATCAACGTCTTGCGTCTTTATCTTTATACTTTATGAACTTTATACTTTTTAATAAGCACTAAGCTTTGATATAGCAAAGTGATATGCCCCAAGGGAAACAGCATTTGATGTCCCTAAGTGAGATTTTATGATTCCGACACGAGATGTTTTGTCATAATTCATGCGTTCATTTGAGAAAGGAATTTGAATTTCTGTTTGTTCTCCGGCGACAAATTTTGAAAAATCCTTATCGTCTTCAAGATTAAAAACTTGATGCGTTAGGCGTGGAATTTTTTGTCCTTCAGGAGTAATAAATTTAGATCTCATTGCTTTCATCGCTGATGGCATAAATAAATCCCATGCGCCAGCAAGTCCGCCACCAATCACTAAATTTGCATCAAAAAGGCTGATTAAGCTTGCCATGGTATCTCCGAGACTTTCTCCAAATCGTTCAAATGCTTTTATCGCAGCGAATTTATTTCCCTGCATTTCTCCGCTTGCAATTTTGTAAATTTCTAAGGGATTTATCGTTTCACTTGATTTGCTTTCTTGATGATAATTGCGAATAATTCCTCGAATGCTGATTGATTCTTCAATGTTGTATGTATTATCGGGAAAGTTTCTCAACAACCAGATTTCAGCCGGCATAGAATTATCGCCGCGTAGCATTTTCCCTTCGTTAACAACGCCTAAGCCAAAACCGGTTCCCAGTGTAATTCCGATAAGATTTTTATATTGTTTTGTGCTACCTAGCGTTTTTAACTTTTCATTGATTTTGGGGAGAGCTCCGGCAAACGCTTCTCCGAATGTAAATAAATCACCATCATTATTAATAAAAACCGGAACCTCAAATTGTTTCTCAAGCATTGGTCCTAGAGCTACACCTCCGCGATATGCAGGAAGATTTCCCAAATCACCGATTACTCCATGCTCGTAATCGCTTGGCCCGGGAAAGGCAAAACTGATGGCATGAAAATTATTTTTAACTTGTTGAGCTAATTGTTCAAATCCTGAAATAATAGCCTTCAAACTTTTATCTAAATCATCGCCATGAGAAGGGATTTTAATGCTTTCACCGATTTGTTTCTCATTTTTAATAGCAGAAAAAACAAAGTTAGTTCCTCCAGCATCTAAACTTAAAATGCAAAATTCTGAGGTTTTCATTACACACTTAGTTTAAATTGTTTTAATCCTAAATAAAGCACATACAGCAAAGCAATTGCAGGAACTATAAAGCTCATGGTAATGCTAATTTGGTCAGCAACCAAACCGGTTATTATCGGGACAATCGCTCCACCGACTATGGCTGTTACCATAAGCCCCGAAAGCTCATTGGTTTGTTCAGGGTATTTTTCAACTGTCATTGAGAAAACTAACGGAAATACATTTGCAAAGCCTAAACCAATAATCACAATGGAAATAATTGCTACTGATTGAATTCCAAGAAATAAACCGGCAATTCCTATTAAAGAAAGTAAGGCTGAAATAATAAGAAAAGTCCGTGCTTTAATCCAGTTTAATATAAGCCCACCCAAAAACCGACCTGTCATGATGCTAAGAAAAAACAATCCTACACTTGCAACGCCGAGTTCTTCAATTTTTAAGCCAAAGTTAGTTTCTAAATAACTTGGTAATTTTGATGCCATACTTACTTCAGCACCAACGTAAACGAAAATTCCTAAAACGATTAATGCAATGTTCTTGTTTTCACCTAAAAGTCGAAAGCAGGAAGCAAAAGTTGGAAGATTTTCTCCGGTTTTTTCTTCGTTTATTTTGCTAAAGATTAATAATATAAAGGAAATCGCTAAAGTAGCACTATATATGGGAAATAAGACTTTCCAATCTAATCCCCACCATATTGCTGCAGCAGCCGGTATTAAAGCCCCTGAAAGGGAGCCAATGGCTTTCACAAATTGTCCGAAAGATAAATTGCGAGAATATTTTCCTTGTGGTGATACATCCTTCATGATTGGATTTCCGGCAACCTGAAGTAAAGCAGCACCGGCTCCCAGCAATAAAATGGAAAGCAAAATCACAACAAAAAGTGAAAATCCAAAAAATGTTGGGATAATTAAGCCGAGAAATGCAATAAATAATCCGATGCTTAAAATAAGTTTTTTAGATTTTCGTGCCATGATTAAAGCAAATGGAACTGACAGTATTCCAAACATGATAAATCCCGAAAATGGAATAAACCCTGCCATGAAATTACTGAGTTCATACTCATTTTTCACTAAATCTGTTAATGTTCCTGCGACATCGCCAAAACCCATACATAAAAATGCTAAGAAAACAGGGACAGATGCAAACAAGCTATTTTTCTTACTTACGTTCATCATGAGAAAACATGTTTAAATTTTGCTAAATATAAAGAATATCTTTTAAGATTGCATCAGAAAGGAATAATCCTGACGGGTTTAGGCTATACACCATGTCAACATTTTGCATTAATCCCCTGTTATTAAAGGTATTAAGTTTCGTAATAAGATGGGTTTTGTCTGCTTCTGGGAAATGATTTGAGAAATAATTCATGTCAATTCCTTTACGAGTACGAATTGACGTGATTAAATAATCATTGATTTTGTCATTTTGACTGAGTATTTCCTGCGACATGGCTCTCCCATGATTTTCAATATATGCCTTGATGTCGGGATGATTCCATCGGCGAATTGAATTTCCGTCGAATGAGTGTGCCGAGGGCCCAAACCCAAAATACGGGATCCCGACCCAATAAGCTGAATTGTGTTTACTTTCAAAACCCGGCATTGCAAAGTTACTTATTTCGTACCACGGAAAACCCATAGCCTCAGTAATGTGAAACAATGCATTAAATTGATTTTCACTATCTTCTTCTTCTGGCAAGTAAACCTGATTTTTCTTCACTTGTTTGAACATCAAGGTATTTGGCTCTAAACTCAAATGGTACGCAGATAAATGCGTAATGCCGCTATTTAATACCGTACGAATGCTTTGCTCCCATTGATGTAAACTTAAATTTGGAAGTCCGTAAATTAAATCAGCAGAGATATTTACAAAGCCAGCCTGAAGTGATAGTTTAATACTATGAAGAGCGTCTTTGGCTGAGTGATTTCGTCTTAATTGTATCAACTGTCTATCATCTAAGGATTGAAGCCCAATACTTAATCTATTAACCCCTACTTGTTTCCACATTTTAAGTTGATTAGCATTGATGTCTTCAGGGTTTGCTTCAAGTGTTATTTCTGGATTTTCAGAAAGCTTAAATCTTGTGCTAATTAACTCTAGGATAGAGTTTATGTCACCTAACGGTAACATGGAAGGAGTTCCTCCTCCAAAATACACTGTATTCACCGTGTCTTGAATTAGAGTTTGGCGAATTTCTTGTTTCAAAGCGTCAACAAATGACTCCATCAGTGCAGGTCTTGCAACGGAGTAGAAATCGCAATATGCACATTTTCGTCTGCAAAACGGAATATGTAAATAGATTCCAGCCATGCGACAAATTTAATGAAGTAAGGGGAGAAAACGAAAACTCAATAAATAGTCTCTGCAAGAAAAATAAAGGTTGCATAAACTCATCATATAATTTTTGCCAATTTTCATCTTGGGTTTCTAAAAAACGCAACGTTAAGTATATGCTAAGTAGGCGATTGCGGGCTTCAAACATATCAAATCGCAACAATTTTGAGGCAGGCTACAGCCCTTGTATTTACTATCATTTCGCCTATTTTATATATACATTGTTGTGAGTAGTGATTTTGTCAGGATTTATCTCTACCACCTTTCCATCCTTTGAAACAATAATTGGAGTTTTCTTATATTTTTTAAACTCAATCAGTTTTCTATATGCTCTTTCAAGCCCTTCTATTATTTTAT
>JAYEFQ010000094.1:0-13325 GCA_034658655.1 Bacteroidota bacterium | reverse complement strand
GTTTACCTCCCTCAACCAGCATGTTTTTACCGTCTTTCTCTATCATCATATGAACATGCAATCCGCTACCAGCTTTACCTACTGTAATTTTTGGCGCAAGTGATAAAGAAAGGTCATATTGATGTGCCAATTTTCTAAGTATCCATTTAGCAATAACTAATTGATCAGCAGCTTCCTCTACCAAACATGGAAGAAATTCAAGTTCCTGCTGTTCATAATACATCTCATCCTGAGTGAAATTTCCAACCTCAGAGTGTCCATATTTTATTTGCCCACCACATTGTGCAATTAAATACATGGCTTCGCGGCGAAAATCTTCAAACTTTGCAAAAGGATCAGATGCATGATATCCTTTTTGATCTTCAGCAGGATAATCCATCTCTCCATGTACTTCGGTCATCACATAATACTCCAATTCACCAAGTGCAAGAAAGTTCATATCCGTAGCGGTTTTAAAGCTTTTATGCGCTTTTTGCAAAAGATATTCCGGTGCAGACTCCAAAGGTTGTCCCTCTGCGTTATAATAAGAACACAAAATATCAATAGTGGGAATACTCTCAAACGGATTTACAAATGCAGTATTATAACGTGGAACAACATACAAATCACTTGATGCAGCATCAACAAAAGAAAACAAGCTACTACCATCAACCCGTTCTCCAGTTGTTAAAATCGTTTCTAAGTGATCAAGACTGTTAATCACAAAATTTAAAGTTTTTAATTTCCCATCAGCAGCCACGTAGCGAAAGTTAATCATTTCAATTTGATGCGTTTCTACAAATTTCATGATATCATCACGAGTAAACTCGTTCGCCGGCTTTTCTAAAAATGAAACCAAAGGATTCGGATTCATTGCATACGATGTGTTTCTCATAGTTATTATTATTTTTGTATTTTACGAAACAAAATTAGCCCATAAACATACACATTGTTTATGGCTTTTCAAAACATAAATAAGCTATTATATAACAGGTCTATGTTTTTTATTGCATCAAAAATATTACGTATTTTTTTGTCACCTTTAGTTTGGATAGCTATTGTGCTCATCCTTGCATTAATCAATAAAAATGCGATTAAAAAGAAACAATTATTCATTGCTGCTACCGCAATGTTTGTATTTTTCAGCAACCCGTTTATTGCAGATGAGTTTATGAGACAATGGGAAATTCCAGCTATCCAACAGGAAAAAATGGAAACTTATGACGTGGGGATTTTGCTGACGGGAATGTGCACATACGACCAAGCCTATAATCGAATAAATTTTGAAAATAGCAGTGACAGATTACTGCAATGCATGGATTTATATCACAAAGGGATTATTCAAAAGATTTTCATTTCTGGTGGATCAGGAAAACTACGTGAGCCAGATTTTCTTGAAGCAAAGCTTTTATACGATTTTTTAATTCAATCGGGAATTTCTGAAGAAAATATAGCTTATGAAACGAAAAGCCGAAACACCTATGAAAATGCAACCGAATCGGCACGATACTTGCAACCACAGACATCTGACAGTACATTTTTAATAATCACATCAGCATTTCACATGAGACGAGCGGCAGCATGTTTTAATAAAGCAGGATTTGAGTGCGATTATTACAGCACAGACCGATTTACCGGAGACCGTAAGTTTCACATCGAGCATCTTATCGTGCCATCTATTTCAGCACTACATCGTTGGGAAATATTATTCCGTGAATGGACAGGTACAATCATGTATAAATTGAATGGATATGTTTAAAATTAATGCAATAAGTTTTTTGATTTTGATAATGATTTCTTGCGCAGCAAAGGATAATCAAAACCCTATATCGGTTCATGAAAAACAGGAACCAATTATTTGCGGTGCAGAACGAACAGACGCCTATTTGCACAATTTAACTGATAAAAAAATTGGTATTGTCGCAAATCATACTAGCAAGATTGGAGATACTCACCTCGTGGATTCACTATTAAGTTTAGACATAAAAATCCAGGCAATTTTTGCTCCGGAACACGGATTTCGAGGCACTGCCGATGCAGGAGAAATTATTAAAGACGGGAAAGACATAAAAACTGGTTTGCCTGTGATTTCAATTTACGGAAATAACAAAAAGCCAAAACCAGAACAATTGCAAGGCATTGATTTAATGATTTTCGACATTCAGGACGTTGGAGCTCGCTTTTACACGTACATTTCCAGCATGCATTATGTCATGGAGGCATGTGCCGAACAAAATATTCCACTTTTGATTTTAGACAGACCAAATCCTAATGGAAATTTAGTGGATGGCCCCGTTTTAAATCCGGAATACTCCTCATTCGTTGGAATGCACCCAGTGCCAATTGCCCATGGGATGACAATTGCAGAATATGCAAGCATGATAAATGGTGAAAAATGGCTAGCGAATGGCATTCAATGTGATTTAGAACTCATTTTATGTGAAAACTATGCTCATAACATGCCGTATGCTTTACCAATACCGCCTTCACCAAACTTACCAAACAATCGTAGCATTGAATTATACCCATCAATTTGTCTGTTTGAAGCCACCGATTTAAGTGTGGGAAGAGGTACAAATATGCAATTTCAGATTATCGGGCATCCAACGCTTGAAACCATCTGCGATTTTACGTTTACACCTGTTCCTAATGAAGGTTCAAAATATCCGAAACATAAAAACACAAAATGTTACGGTTACGATTTACGAACAAACAATGAATTATTCCCTAAAACAGTTGGCAAATTAAATTTGAATTATCTGCTGAAAATTTATAACGCATTTCCGAATAAGGACGATTTTTTCATCAGTGCATCTTTTTTTGACAAGCTTGCTGGTGGTACTAAGCTTCGTGAACAGTTAATTTCGGGAAAAACAGAGGCAGAAATCCGCAATAGTTGGGAAAAAGCGTTGGATGCTTTTAAAATAAAACGTGAATCGTACTTACTCTATGAGTAGCATTTTTAAAGATCAAAAAAAGGAAGGGATATTTTCTCTCCACATAATATGCTTCCTTTTCAACTAATTTTTTTCAGTAAAACGACAGCATGAGCTTCGGCACCTTTCTCCTCTCCTACAAATCCAAGGTTTTCGGTTGTTGTCGCTTTTACAGACACTGCATCTAAAGGGACATATGCGTGATTTGCAATAGATTCACGGATTTCCAGAATAAAAGGACTTATTTTCGGTGCCTGCAAAACGATGGTTGAATCAATATTTTGCAAATTATATCCTTTTTGGCGGATAAGTGCCATACTTTTTTCAAGCAAAATTATAGAGGAAATATTGTGATATTTAGCATCTGTATCCGGAAAGTGTTTCCCGATATCGCCCAAAGCTGCTGCACCAAGCAAAGCATCACAAATAGCATGCAAAAGCACATCCCCATCGGAATGTGCTTTAAATTTTTTATGGTAAGGGATATTCACTCCCCCGAGGATTAAACCTGTACCGGGTTCAAACGCATGAACATCGTATCCGTAACCTATTCTCACTATTTAAATTTCTGCTTGTGCACCAAGGTCAAATGTCAAAGTAAATCGCAATGTATTAGCCAAAGGACTAGTACTAAAGCCATGGGTTGGAATTAAATAAGCGAAGTCCAAACCAAAGACATTTAATTTTAACCCTGCACCGATTGATGCATATTTTCTAGCCCCTTTATATTGATGTTCAGTAAAGTAACCGGCACGTAAAGCAAATTTATTATCGTACCAATATTCGGCACCAAAAGACCAAGAAACTTCAGCAAACTCTTCAGAAAAAACTGTACCACCTACCACTCCGGGCGCATCAGCCCAAGAAGAAAAAAGTGCAGATGCCATTGACACATCGGGATCTTTACCTGCCACCATGACAGCTTCGGTAGTCGTTGCGACATCCCCATTTGGCAAGGTATCACCAGCAATAAATGTTTCATATTGTGGTGGGCTTGGTACCAATAGTTTATTTAAATCGGCAGTAACACCAATTTTATTGTATTCATCGAGTTCGAGTTCATAATAAACACCAAGTTTAAAGTTTGTTGGAATAAAATCTTGTTGTGTTCCATCAGAATACGACATTTTTGCACCAATATTGCTAATATTTACACCAGCATTCAGGGTTCCATTCATTCCATCAAAACCAAGTTGGTCATTGGTGTAAAAGAAAGCGACATCGGCAGCCACTGATTGACCTGCTTTGGTAGGCAAACCACCCACTTCAATTCCACCTGTAAGGTTTGAATGAATATAACGCATTGCAACGGCACCAGAAAAATCATCACCTAGCAAACGACTATAACCAAAATCTATGGCAAACTCATTGGGCTGATGATCTCTTAATGCGACATTGTATTCATCTCTGAAAGGGATTGAGCCCATATCAAAGTAGAGTAATGATGCGGAAAACACATTTTGTTCATCAAGACGATAATATCCGGCAACGTATCCGAGATTCATATCATTCACGATATTTCTTAACCAAGGGGTATAAGAAATAGACACACCCATTTCATCCTCTACAAATGCATATTTTGCAGGATTCCAATGCTGTGAATTTGCATCGGGGCTTGTTGCCACACCGGCATCACCCATTGCACCAGATCGTGTGTCGGGTGCTATCATTAAAAAAGGCACTGCTGTGGTAATCACATTGTTCACATCATTACGACCAATTGGATCGTCTACAAACTGAGCCTGTGAGTTAAGTGCAAGGCTAACTAAGATTAATAGTACAAAAATTCTGTATTTCATGTTTCTAATTTTTATTTGTCAAAAATACAAGCATTAAACGAATATACAACAAATTTATTTCACAACAACCATTTTTTCAAATTTATTTACCACATCTCCATTTTCAGAACGTACTTGAACATGATAAATATAGACACCTTGCTCAACACTTCCGCCCCCTCCATTGTCGCTGTACCAGCAGATATCATCAACAGTATAGCCGGTTGCATAAACATTTTCTTGTATGATTTTTATGAGTTGTCCATTCATATTAAATATTTTTATTTCAACCTCCATTTCTTCATTGGGATGATTGTGGGTAAAAGTAAAACAGGTATAATCTGAAAGGGGATTTGGATAATTCATCAATTGTTCGACGACTAATTCGGATGAATTTGCCACAAGGAAACTAATTTCTGCCTCACTCGAATTATTAAAAACATCCCAGACCTTAAATGTTAAACTGTGCAAGCCGGTTTCCAAATCAAAAAACGGATATCTAACGCTACCAGATTGATAAGAGTCTAAATCAGCCTCATAAAAATCATTTAGGACTATTGCGTTTAAAGTATTATAATCTAAAACCGCAGTTATATCGTGTCCTATTCCATTTCCAACCGTGTTAATTCCTGAGTCATCAAAAATATAAGCTAACAAAATTGGATTTTCATCGGTAATACCACCATCAATAAAATCAGTATTGTTCATGAATAATTCTATTTCAGGCCCGAAATTATCAGTGATATCCGTATCAGAGCTTCCGCCAATATAAAATCCATCATAATAACCATGTGCATCTTTTGAATCAGATGCTGCATAATATGATATCTTACCATTTCCATAAAAGTAGGCAATATCAACAGGGACAATAAATTCAAAGCTAAAATACCCGTTAGTAACACTAGCTTGTCCGGAATAGAGGATATTTTTCTGTTCTAGAAAATCCATGGGAGGATTTTCGTCATTTCCGAGTGTAGAATACTCCATTACTTTATCATAAACTGTTGGATAAACCACCCCATTAAAATCAGATTTAATATTCCCTGAACGATCTTCAATATGTCCTTCAATCCTCACCATACTTGCAGCACTCAAGGTATCTTCATATACGGTAACTGAATTTCCGCCAATTGAATCAGTTTTCACGATGTACTCTGGAATTGCCAATCGAAGTGCAGGATCACCTAGCAGGGAAAAATTTCGTTTATTTATATCGGTTGAACTCGATGATAAATTTTTTGTGTGCATAATTATTTCACCAAGTGCATAAGGCATATTATTCTCATCTGTTTTAAAAACTTGTCGATAAAACTCTTTATTAATTCTATCGTTACTCCCAGAGTAAACTAAACGAGTGGTTGTCAATAAGGCGATACCACCACCATCTGGGTTTAAAATAATTAATTCACCTGCAGAAGTTAATTCATAGTCATCGTAGGGAGCAAATTCACAGGTTGCAGTAACAAACAAAGGCAATTTATTACCATTTGACCAACTATTAATTTGGCTTAGTGTAACAACGGCTTCATGGGCGAGTGTTTTCTCATTACCATGCCCAGAGTAATTCACGATTAATGAACCATGATTTACACGCTCATCAATTTTTTGATTGACTTCCGGATATCGATCTCCCTGTACTGTTGACACTTGCTCATACGCATCAAGTAATATTTTATCAACATTAAACTCTTGGTGATGCACCATTACGGTATCACCCATTTCATTTGCTTGTATTTGATGTGCCATATAATCTTCAGCATCATCGCCAATAAAAGACATTACATTACGCCAATTTCCAAAACTTTCAGGGCTGATGTAAGCAAATATTTTATTTAAAACTCCCTCTGCTTCTGTTTGAGAGCGAACGGGCAACCGACCAATGCCAATGTCAAGCCCTTCGGTACCATTCACACTTCCTTCTTCATCATCTAATAGCACAAAGAAATCATCACTCACAAAAGAAGAAGACGGGCTCAACGAATTAACGGCCTGATAAGTTGGCACATAATTTCCGTTTTCACCCATAGGAGCACGATTATCATAACTCCCATCGCCAAACATCAATAAGTATTTTGGAATTTGAGAGTCAGAAGCCGCACGGTCATAAAACATTTTCACAAAATCACGCATTGCAGCCACATCACGAGTTCCTGACGAAAACTCATTAAAAATCACTTCTGGTGTTACAACATGATAAGACAAGCCACTGTAGGATTCGTGCAATGCACCCAATTGCTCAGCATACGAGACAAAGTCAGGATATGAAATAATCAAATAATCGACTTGCGACAATGCATGCAAATTTTGATTTTCAACAAAACCAAGAGCTGATGATCCCTCAAATTGAGGTGATGGAAACGCACTGGAAGTATTAAATGCGACAAATTCTCTCAGCTGATCACTCTCAACAGAAAACTTCAGACTAGAACCATCCAACGCATCAGGATTGACACCAAATGCATTTACAGGATCGGAAACATCCAATATTTTAGTAGATGCATTTGCTCCCCCTAATATATATTGTGTCACATTTCCGGATCCGATACCTTGAGCATCCCGAAATTGCAATTCACTATTTTGTAATTGCAAGTTCGCTCGTGTATTAATTGTAATATAATCAAGCCAGGCTTCAGAAGATGATGTACTCGGTAAATACTCAATATTTAAACTATTAGTAGAATTTACATTTGCATTCATTTGATACTCGATTGTTTTTGCAACAGATGCAGAGTAAGAACCTGAAACCGACGAAATATATTGTGAGTAAGACACGTCACCATTAAAAGTCACCTTAAATCGACTATCAACACTTGAGGCAGCAGCAAAGCGTAAAACCATGGTCGCATCTTCACTAGAAACTGGTGAAGGCACATTAAAATCAAAGTTATATGACAAATAATAACTGAACTTACGCCAGTAAAAATTCCTGCCCGACCCCATAATATTAATGCTATCTTTTTCCATTGAAGCATAATAATCGTAAGTTGATGTCACGTAATCTGCCTCACCTGCACCATCAACAAACTGCACGCGTTTTTTCTGAGAATTATCCGAAAGGAAATAATATGCATAAGTTGAATAATTATGAATTACATGTTCGTATAAACTCCCTGAATACTTAAACTCATTGGGTCCTTCAAGAAAAACCAGTAAATAATCGCCTGAATCAAACATGCCATTTCCATTATTATCTTTGTGATAAACCGGACGTTCAGGCAAATCATCATAACGAGAATTAACATTTAATTTTGGCACCATATATCCATAACCAAATACACCAATATCTGAAGGGTTATCAAATCCTAGATTGGCAACCTCTTGATAAGATATAGAATAGACACCACTTTCAGAAACTCTGAACTTATACCAATCACCATCACTTAATTTTGAATTTTCAGCGTAAGCACGACTGCTTTTAATTTCTGGGGCATCTGTAAATTCCAGTTTAATTTCAAAATCAACCAAACGTTCAAATTCTCCATTTTCAAGCTTTCTA
Organism: Bacteroidota bacterium; assembly: GCA_034658655.1. Classification (GTDB taxonomy): domain Bacteria; phylum Bacteroidota; class Bacteroidia; order Bacteroidales; family ML635J-15; genus JAQIBY01. The sequence goes on along the minus strand of JAYEFQ010000094.1, from coordinate 5,136 downwards.
ATTGGAAGTACATCCAAATATGCAAATTGTTTTTTCCGAATTGTAGTATATATATGTGTCAACAAAAAATCAGAAGACAATTTGTCAAGCTCAAGTTGATCTATCCCGTATAAATCTTCAGCAGAAATCTTTTTTGTTCGTAAAACAATAATTTTTGCATTTTGGATGCGTTTTTCATGCATGGAAATCCGTTCAACAAAATGTGGAATCACTAAATTTTCAGGATAAATCGCATTTTGAAAATAAAAACGTTCAATTTGATTTAAACTATCAATAGAAATAATATCATTTTTTTTCCACTCAATTTGACATGAAAATTCTTTAGTTTGAGACAAGCCCACACCAGCTATAATAAAGAATAGAAAAGCAATGACGATTTGTTTATACATAATATTTTTTATTTTTCTGCGTTCAAAGATTATAAATTTATTTGTGTTTTTCTTTCAAAAACGCCAAAATTGTAATATTATTGTCATCAGTATTTTATTTTACGACAAAAAATTTGTATAATTGCACATTGTGGAACAATAGCAACGACATGATTAGACGTATTTCATTCATAATAGTAGTCTTTTTGGTTGGACTGAGTAGCATGACCAAGGCACAGGATGCGCATTTTTCGCAGTTCTATGCAAATCCTCTTTATCTAAATCCAGCATTTGCCGGATCAGACAAATGCCCGCGGATTAACATGAGTTACCGTAATCAATGGCCTGCATTAGGTCAGACTTATGTAACCTATTCATTATCGTATGATCAACACGTTCGCGCACTACAAGGTGGTGCCGGTATATTGTTGATGAATGACGTTCAAGGTGATGGAACAATCATTTCAACCACACTTGGTGGAATGTATTCCTACACATTGCCAATTACTAGGCGATTTGCTATTACAGCGGGATTTCAGGCTGCCTATGTCATGAAAACTGTGCAGTGGGAATTTATTTTCCCCGACATGATTCACCCACTTTATGGTCCAATTTATGCAACACAAGAAGATCCAAGTATAGTTGATGATCAAAAAAATTATTTTGATTTTTCAACCGGAGTAATCGGATTTAGTGAAAAAACATTCTTTGGAGTTGCCGTACACCACTTAACAGAACCTTCTGAATCATTTTTAAGAGGTAGCGATGCCGTTTTACCTCGTAAATTTACAGTACACTTCGGAACTGAAATCGATATAAATTCCTCACAATTCCGTCGTGGTGAATTATCATTAGCCCCACAAATATTATTTCACCAACAAGGTGACTTCCAACAATTTAACTGGGGAGTATATGTAAACAGGAAAGCAATTGTTGCAGGATTTTGGTTAAGACAAAATTTCAATTTCCATTATGATTCCTTTATTATGCTAATAGGGTTCAGACAAGATAATATTAAATTCGGATATTCTTATGACCTTACTGTTTCTAAATTAAGGAACTCAACACTAGGTGCACACGAGGTAACTTTTGGATTTACATTTGGCTGTCGTCCTGCAAGAACATCATTTAGAACAATAAGTTGTCCATCATTTTAGTTATTGATAATAAATAATCTATTTAGATATGAAAAATAAATTCCATCTTTTCTGGCTCGTAGTTTTTGGTGCAATGATTTTTGCATCTTGTCAGCATGAAGCGTCCAACACAACAGGATGGTACTACAATGATCCTCGTTTTGGTGGATTCCAAAACCATCCTGGATATCAACAAGAAACTGGTCCAGGGCTGATTTTTATTGAAGGTGGTACCTATGCAATGGGTCGTACTGAACAAGATGTTATGTTTCAGTGGAATAATTCTCCACGCAGAGTAACTGTCTCATCGTTTTATATGGATGAAACAGAAATTCGAAATATTGATTATCGCGAATATTTATATTGGTTACGTAAAGTATATGCAACAGATTTCCGTTATCTTTATCGCAGGGCACTCCCCGACACACTCGTTTGGAGAGAAAGGCTTGCGTTTAATGAGCCAATGGTAGAACTTTATCTAAGACATCCGGCTTATGAAGAGTATCCAGTAGTTGGTGTCAGTTGGGTTCAGGCCCGTGATTATTCATCATGGCGTACTGACAGGGTAAATGAGTTTATTTTAATTCGTGAAGGAATTTTAGACCCATACGCAGCACCACAGGATCAAGCAAAACATTTCAACTTAGATTCGTACCTGACATATGCAGATAACTTAGATTTACATATTGACGAAATCGGACGTGGCCCTGATGGAAAAGTTGAGAACCTTTATGTTGACCCCTCAACTTTAAAAGAAGGACGTAAAGGACAAGGTGCATATGAGGAAAATCGTCGCTGGGTAAGTTTGGAAGATGGAATTTTCTTACCTCGCTACAGACTTCCAACAGAAGCTGAATGGGAATATGCAGCATTGGCATACATTGGAAATCATTACAAAGAAAGAATTTATGAGCGTCGCTTGTATCCGTGGAATGGACATTATATTCGTAATGACAGTAGAACTGATGACCGCGGTCAAATCATGGCAAATGTCATGAGAGGACGTGGTGATAACATGGGTGTTGCAGGTGCATTAAATGATGCAGCAGATATTCCAGGACCGGTACGTTCATACTGGCCAAATGACTTTGGGCTCTATTGTATGGCAGGTAATGTTAACGAATGGGTTATGGATGTTTACAGAGATGTTACATTCGAAGACATGGCAGAATTCCGCCCGTTCAGAGGAAACGTATATACCGAAAAACAAATTGTAAGAGACCCTAATGATGGAATGGTAGAATTAACAGCTGAAGCTGAAGATCATTTTGACATTACAGGAAAAATTCTTAAAAAACCTGTTGATGAGGAACATTGCTTTAACCGTGATAATTACACACGTGCCGATAATATAAATTACTTAGATGGTGATTTAAACTCATTAATCCCAGAAGGTGGTACCGGTTGGTGGAATGATGGTGCAAGACTCAACGAATATACGGATATAAATGAAGACTCAATTCCAAGATTAAATACTACAGGAAAAATGTACGATGAAGGAAATTGGGAGGGAACTGAATGGGGAAAAGGTCGTTTTGACCCAAGTAACCCAAAAACAGGAAAAGGAACAGGCATGACTTCAATAATCACAAACCGTGCTCGTGTTTATAAAGGTGGTGGATGGAATGACCGCGCTTTCTGGATGACTCCAGGATCAAGAAGATCACTGGATGAGAAAAAAGGACAAGCAAACCTTGGATTCCGTTGCGCAATGATAAGAGTTGGCTCACAAACCTTACCAGAATAAAAAATAATATTAACTTAAAACCCCATATTTTTATATGGGGTTTTTTTATGCTATTGATTGTATGGATATCAAATCTGTTTATCAAAAATATTTACAATGCAATGGAGTATCTACCGATACACGAAACATTAATAAAGACGATTTGTTTATCGCCCTAAAAGGAGAAACCTTTGATGGAAATCGTTTTGTAAAATCAGCATTAGAAAGCGGGGCTAAATATGCCATCATCGATGATGTGAACTACGAAATCCCAGGAAAAACAATTTTCTGCGAAAATAGCCTTGTATGTTTACAGGCACTCGCTAGGTTTCACAGACAAAAAATGAATGCTATCATTCTCGGCATAACAGGAAGCAACGGAAAAACAACAAGTAAAGAACTTACATTTTCTGTTATGAAAAGCCAATACAAATGCATTGCCACTGAAGGGAACCTGAACAATCATATTGGAGTTCCATTAAGCTTATTGCGTATCCAAGAAGACACTGAATTTGCAATCATTGAAATGGGCGCCAATCATCCCGGAGAAATAAAAATACTCAGTAATATTGCAGAACCAGATTTTGGTGTTATTACAAATGTTGGACAAGCCCATATTGAAGGTTTTGGATCCTTTGAAGGCGTTAAAAAAACAAAAACAGAATTGTACGATTATCTTAAAACAAATAATGGAATCACATTTATAAATATTGGCAATAAACATTTGTTAAAAATGCTAGGCACTCAAGAAATTATCAGTTATGCATTGGAGCAACCGGCTTATTGCTTTGCAGAAATGTTTAAATCCAATCATAAAATTGGATTGGCATGGAAAACAGAATCCCAATCAGGGAAATTTACATCAAACCTACAGGGCGCTTATAATGCTGAAAACTTGCTACTGGCAACCTGCGTAGGAAATTACTTTGAAATTCCCGGCGAAAAAATCAATTCAGCAATAGAAGCATACAAACCAACAAATCAACGATCAGAAATTAAGAAGACCGATAGAAACACACTCTTTCTGGATTTGTACAATGCCAACCCGAGTAGTGTTGAACTGTCGATTAAAGATTTTCATAATCCCGATAACAATCAAATTGTAATACTTGGAGACATGAAAGAATTGGGTTCCATCACAAATGAAGCCCATTTAAACGTATTACACCTTCTGAAAGAATTAGGTTTTCATAGCGTTTTGTTAGCTGGAGAATCGTATTACCAATTCAATTCAAAATTTAATTTTGAGTTTTTTCGAGATACTGATGCACTCATAAACTTCTTAAAAAATAAAAAAATAAAAAATCAGTGGATATTTATTAAAGGTTCACGCTCTATGAAACTTGAAAAAGTTATTCCATTTTTGTAACCACCGGACTGCGTTCCTTATCCGTGGTTACCAAGATATTGTCCCTAACGGGACAGGTAGATGGCTTGGCACTTGCATCGGACTTCGTGCCTTGTCCGGGGTTACCAAGATATTGTCCCTAACGGGACAGAGTAGATGGCCTGGCAGTAGCACTGGACTTCGGTCGGAACGTAGCTTCGAGAGGATTCGTTCCTCAGCCACCTTTTTCCAACTTTAATTGGAGTAGAAGACCGCTTTTGTCACAGATTTTGCGTGCTTCGCTGCAAAATCAGCGCCAAAAGCTAGCGGTGTAGATTGCAGTACCACCGGACTGCGTGCCTTGTCCGGGGTTACCGAGACATTGTCCCTAACGGGACAGAGCAGATGGACTGGCAGTAGCACTGGACTGCGTGCCTTGTCTGGGGTTACCGAGATATTGTCCCTAACGGGACAAGGTTTGAAAAACCAGTGTTAGTAACACTGTCCCGTTAGGGACAGGATGTCGATAAAAAACTAATGTGCAGAGACACTATCCGTGCCGCTAGGTACGGGATGTTA
>JAYEFQ010000093.1:0-13461 GCA_034658655.1 Bacteroidota bacterium | reverse complement strand
GGTTCAGACCCTGAAAGGGTCAAATTTGAATAGCGACGGGTCAGCGAGGGACGAGTGCAATCCTTGAATTTATTATTCAACCCCTTCAGGGTTGATGAGTTTAGCGGTTCAGGTACCACCGGTTTTACCGGTGGTTATTAATATTGAAGCTAGTTCGACTGAGCTCACTACATCGCCTTCGGGCTTCATGCTTGCGATAGATGAATTTGACTTTGTTATTGTTTGATGCAAATTCACAAATAACGTTTTATAAAAGGCTGTAAATAAAGGAATTAATCCATTTCATCCTTCATATCCTTATTTCCCCCGACCTGAAGGTCAGGGTAAAGCGTGTGCTCAACTGATTTAGTAAAGTTATTGTGCTGCGAGATATTTTTCTGCATCCAATGCGGCTTTACATCCTGATCCGGCGGCTGTAATTGCTTGACGATAGATGGAATCTTGTACATCACCACATGCAAATACACCAGGTACATTTGTTTTTGATGTTCCTGGAATGGTTTTAATGTATCCGACTTCATCGGTATCGAGATAATCTTTAAATGGTCCGCTATTTGGTGTGTGTCCGATGGCAAGGAAAAATCCGTCGATATCAATTTTAACATCTTCATCGGTTTCATCATTGTGCAGAAGTGCTCCAGTAACTCCCATGTCGTCGCCAAGTACTTCCTTAGTAGTATGTCGATATAGAATTTCTATGTTTTCTGTTTTTTCAACACGCTCTAGCATTACCTTGGAGGCTCTCATGTAATCTTTACGGATAATGAGATAAACTTTTTTTGCCAGACCTGCGAGATAATGTGCTTCTTCAGCAGCAGAATCGCCACCACCAACAACGGAAACATCTTTTCCTTTATAGAAGAAACCGTCACATGTTGCACATGCAGAAACTCCACGTCCTCTGAATTTTTCTTCTGATCCGAGTCCTAGATATTTAGCAGTAGCTCCGGTAGCGATAATAACTGTGTCTGCCTCCAATTCAATTCCTGGATCACCTTTGATTTTAAATGGTTTTTGATTGAAATCTACTTCAGTAATTAGTCCCCAACGGATATCTGTTCCAAAGCGTTCTGCTTGTTTTTTCAGGTCTTCCATCATTCCCTGACCGGTAATTCCTTGAGGATATCCGGGGAAATTTTCAACATCTGTTGTGGTTGTTAATTGCCCCCCTGGTTGTAATCCTTCAATAATAACAGGATTTATATTTGCTCTGGCTGCATAGATGGCAGCAGTGTAAGCGGCCGGTCCTGATCCGATAATAAGACATTTAATTTTTTCCATAATGCTATTTAATTGTAAAAAATGAATGAATAATTTGGGATAACAAAAATAATTAAATTATGTTCATTCACGAACTAAACTACTATTGATTGTTACGGTTTTAATGTTTGCTCCGTATCCTGCCCATATACCATCGCAATTATCACCGACAATATTTGATTTTAAGGTCGTAGGATTAGTAAACGGATTGCCGGCAGTATTTAAGTGCTTAAAAAATGATGTCCAAAAGATGAATGTTGCGACATCAATACTGTTAAGTTTTATGTTTACGGTATTTCCAAATTTGTAAAATGCTTTTTGATTGAAATCATCTTGTCCTTCAGAATTTGTTTGAAAAAAATCATTTCCATCGTCGGATTTCAGCAGTGGAAAGTAACGGATTGTATCTCCGTCGAGTAGTTCGTCATCAAAAATATATGAGCCGAAATAGGGAGGATTATAAGCAAATTGCTCATCGACAACCAAGGTTTCAATGGTGTAGAAATTTCTTATTCCGTCTGGATCCATAAAAAGAAAACCGAGTGTTCCAAGTGTGTCATTTTCTTCATTGAAATCAAACCATACACTATCAATTGAAACAGATTGTGGAATGCTTGTTTCTGACCAAAATGTATTGCCTTTGTACTGGATGTCTAAACGGTAGCTTTGTCCTTCTTGCCCTACAATATTTCTTGCCTGATAACCAAAGTTTGGGAATTCGAAAAAGTTAATTGTGGGAATCAGTGTGTCCACGAAATTGCTACCATCAGTAACGGTCATAACAATTGTGCTATCATAAATGAGTCCCATGCTATTTTCAAGGGCTTGAATAACTTCTTGAATGTCAGAGTTTTCATCGAGTTCCGGGATATTTACAGGCTCAAAATAACCAATATTTCTGCTTAAGAAAACGAATGGATTTTCGCCGGTTTCAATTTTTCCTTGAACAATAAGTTTTTCTTCAGGTGTGGGTAGGTCAACAGTTATGTCAGTTTCACAAGAAAACATGAAAATGCTGACAAGTGTGATTGCAAATATTTTGAGTGGTGTTTTCATGTGATTAAAATTTAAAATTCCAGGTTATAGCCGGTAAAATTGGAAATAAAGAAACTTGTTTTGCACTTGTTTGGAAACTTCCGTTTGATGCATTTCCTTCGTAATCGAAATAAATGAAATATGGATTTTTCCGATTATACACATTATATATAGAGAAATTCCATGATGACTTCCATTTGCTGGTTTGTTTCGCAATCCAAGTGACAGATAGGTCTAAGCGGTGGTATGGATCCATACGGTATGAGTTCCTTGGCCCGTATTCTTCAATAATTTCACCGTTAATTGTATAACGAGCAACTGGAAGTGTTGTGGTGTTTCCTGTCGCATAAACAAATACTGCTGCCGCTGTTATTTTTTCGTTAATTTGATAACTCATTGTTATGGACAGATCGTGTCGTCTGTCGTATTTTGCGGGAAAGATTTCGCCATCATTAATTGCATCAAATTGTCGATCAGTTTTTGAAAGCGTGTAACCTATCCAACCAGTAAAGTCGCCATAGCGTTTTTTAATGAACATTTCCATTCCGTAGGATTGACCTGTGCCCGAGACAAAATAATTATCTGCATTATCATTAAGTTGATCCATTGGTAAGGCTCCATCGGCGTATTCAATTAAATTGTCCATGTCTTTGTAATAAATTTGTAAGGATGTTTCAAACAGATTATCACTAAAATTTCTGAAGTATCCGATGGAATATTGAGCACCTATTTGAGGTTTTACAATGTCTGAGCTAGGTACCCAAAGGTCGGTTGGCAGGGTAGATGCCGATAAGCTTGCCAGATGAATGTATTGTTTATTTCGCATGTAAGATGCTTTAACAGAGCTGGTTTGTGAGAGTGAATATTTGATATTTGCGCGTGGTTCAAGGCTGTAATAGTCTGCAACAATTTCACCGGCTCCGTATTGAATGGTATCTATATTATCGAGACGATATTGATCTTTTACAAATCGAGTGAATTCACCAACTTGAACAAATGTGCTGGCTCTTAGTCCTGCATAAACGGTAAGTTTTTCTGAAATTGTGAAATCATCACCAATATATATTGCTGCTTCGTGGGCATATTGTTGTTGGCTTTTTCCGAGGTCAAGTTCTGTGTCCTCGGTTTCGATTTGTAAAGTGTTTGGTGTAAATCGATGAAAAATATACTCCCCTCCAAATTTTATGGTATGCCGTGGGCTTGGAATAAAACTGTAATCTTGTTTAAAATGATAATCTCTGATGCCTGAGCTTTGTATTAATCGGAAAGATGTTTCATCACCTGTACCCATACTCACATCGGTTTGAAATTGATAATCAGAGAATAGGAGGGTGGTATTAACAAAAAATTTGTTAGAAAAGAGATGATTCCATCGTAAGCTTCCTATGCCATTTCCCCATGGGATTTTCATTCCAAATCCATCATCGGTACTTGAAAAGTTAAATACATCTTTGCCATAATATCCTGATAAATAAAGGCGATTCTTATCAGAAAATTTATAATTGAGTTTAAGATTGGCGTCGTAAAAATAATAGCCTGAATTTTTAAATGGCGATTCCTTATTGACAAATGGCTTAACCAAGAGATCAATGTATGTTCGTCTTCCCGAGAATAAAAAAGAGGCTTTGTCTTTTACAATGGGACCTTGAGCCGTTAAGCGAGTAGAGATGGTTCCGATTCCGCCTTCAAAGTCATAGGATTTCATGTTTCCATTGTTCATGCTAATATCCATAACGGATGAAATTCTTCCACCATATTGGGCTGGCATTCCGCCTTTGTATAGCTCAAAGCCTTTTATGGCATCGGCATTAAAAACCGAGAAGAATCCAAATAAATGCGATGCATTATATACAGTTGCTTCGTCGAGTAATATTAGGTTTTGATCTGGTCCTCCGCCACGCACATAAAATCCGGTATTGCCTTCGCCGGCTGCTTGTACACCGGGAAGTAATTGAATGGTTTTCATCACATCAACTTCGCCCATAAATGCGGGGAGTTTTTTTATGTCTTCTACCGCGATTTTTTCAACGCTCATACGGCTGGAGTTAACATTTGCATCGCTACGTTCCCCACTTACAACAACTTCTTCAGTTGTAAATGCCGTAGGTTTTAGGTCAATATTTAAGCTGATGTCTTTATTTATTTTAATGGTTTCTATTGTTTCTTGGTAACCAATGAATGAAAATGTGACTTCATAAGTTTTATCTGGAACGGTTAAGCTATAAAATCCGTAAAGATTAGTGCTTGTGCCGGTTTTTATTTCGTTTATATTGATGTTTGCTCCTATAAGTTCTTCGCCGGTTTTTATGTCTCTAATATATCCGCTAATTGTGTGTTTTTGAGCGTATGAGTTGATAGTTAGCAGAAAGCATATCAGCAGGATTATTAAACGCGGCTTTATTGATAACATAGTTTTTCAATTTTTTTTACAAATTTAATTTTGAGATACAAATGAAACGAATTTTTTATCATAAAGTTTTGTGAAAGTCGATAAAAAGTAAAAGATTTCATTTTTTCTTGAGATATTATTTTGCAAACTGAATTATCCGTGCTATTTTTGTCATCGGAAAAGTTCGGGATGTAGCTCAGCCCGGTTAGAGTACTCGTCTGGGGGGCGAGGGGTCGCGAGTTCAAATCTCGCCATCCCGACAAACGAAAATCCTTTTCAGCGTTAGCTGAAAGGGATTTTTCATTTTTTTCGCGTTGAAAATTCCATTTTCAAAAGCGAAAAAAATGAAAAATCCAGAATCTGCGATAGCAGATTTAGGATTTGTAGTTTGTCATTTCCCCCCACTCAGATTGCGAGGGCGATAGCCCGAGAAATCTCGCCGCTGTTCATGTTTTATGTTTTGGGAGTTTTTTTGTTCTTAAAAATTCCATTTTCAAAAGCGAAAAAAATGAAAAATCCAGAATCTGCGATAGCAGGGGTCAGGGGTCAGGAGTTAGGAGTCAGGGGTCAGGAGTTAGGAGTTAGGAGTTAGGAGTTAGGAAAATGTGCTAAACTGCTAACAGATTTCTCAGTCACTCCACTTCGTTACGCTCCATCGAAATGACATTTTTTGAAGTTTTTGGGAGGGAAAAATGGCCGGTTTTCCTTTGCTGAGCGAGTGCTTGAGAAGAAAATTTTGCATCCATACTGAACTCATGATTAGTAGCAGATAGCTGCGCTCTGGCGTAGGCGAATAGCCTGCCGCAGGGTTTGACCTGATTTTGCTGTGGCAACAGAGCGACGAAAGAAGCTCCTGTTTGCCGCATTGCAAAAACGGGGAAACCCAAGGGAGCTAGCAGCCGAAGACAGGAATAGCGCCCCAATACATATAAATAGATATGTACTTGAATTTCTTGTTTGTATTTTTTTTATATTGTGATTCTGATTAAAAATAGGCATGGCTTTTGAATATCTGTGAATATTCGTATATTTGTCATATCATATCATCAATAGATAATTATGAAAAAAATTAGCGGATTATTTCTTATTTTACAACTGTGTGCCTTTGTATCATTCGCTCAGCAGGAAAGTCCGACGATAAAAATTTCTGAGGAGAAAGTTATTCTTGATGGTCAAAAGTTTTATTTGCATAAAGTTCAACCCGGACAAACATTGTATTCTATTTCAAAAACCTATTATGTTGAAACAAGAACAATAATTATTCACAATCCGGAATTATCAGAAGGGTTAAAAGCAGGTTCAACATTGCGGATTCCTGTTGTGGAGATTAAACCAGAGTATGCGGCGCCAGATATTGATACAACACAATTTCACAGCATCGAAATCAGGCGAAAGCACACTTTGTATTCTTTGTCAAAACAGTATAATGTTACTATTCAAGAAATTTATGAAGCAAATCCGGGGCTTGAAGATCGCGGATTAAAGCGGAAAGATGTTATTCGTATTCCGAAACATAGTATTATAGTAGAGAAAATTGATTTTTCAGATCCCGTTTTACAACGTGATAGTAATAAATATATTTATCATGAAGTGAAAGCCGGAGAAACTTTATATAGCCTAAGTCGAAAATATAAACTGAGTCGGGATGAAATTACAGATGATAATACTGAATTACTTGAGCGACACATGCGGATTGGTGAAGTGTTAAAAATCCCTAAAACGGATGAGGAATTTGTGTTGACATTTCCGAAGGCTGAAGATTCATTGGCAGTTCATGTAGGGCCTGATGAAATTTCTGATTCGATTCCTGTGCCTGACATTTTGGGTCGTGACAGCCTGCAGGTTGACGCAACAGAAAGTGTATATATTGTGCTCATGTTGCCATTTCACGCAAAAACTAGTTTGGAAAGAGCAAATCTTTTGAAAAGGCAAAATAAAAATCCACAGTATTATCCCTTGTCCGAAAAAATGATTCAATTTTATGAGGGTTATTTAATGGGAATTTCTGAACTGGATTTGCAAGGGAAAAATCTGAATTTATCAGTTTTTGATACGGAGTCTAGTGCAGAGCGTGTGAAAAATATATTAAGTCAATTAGAAAACGTTCCTGATTTGATTATTGGACCAGTGAGATATGATAATATGAAATTGAGTCTTGATTACGGATTAAAACATGGAATTCCCGTTTTAGCACCGGTTGGGGTGAATGATACGGTTTTGTTTGCTTATCCTAATTTAATCAGCATTTATTCAAATCAAAGAGTTCAAAATGATTTTATCGCTTCTTATTTGTATCAGCGTGATGATTACGTGGTTATAGCGCATGATGGGACATTGAAATCTCAAGAAATTGCCAAACAAATTCGAACCGATTTAATCGATTATTTTGCACTTCGATCTGTTGAAGATGAGTATGATGTCAAGCTTTTTCATTATGATACAAAAAATTTGTCTGCTTTGAAAGGTGTTTTGAGTGAACAAGATACTAATTTGGTTATTTCTGTGAGTGAAGATGAGGTGTTTATTACCTCATTAATCAATAAGCTGTATCAATGCAATAAACATCAGGTTCGTCTTCTTGGAGATAGAAGCTGGTTGGAGTTAGATGGTGTTGCGGCTGAGGAATTAAAGCAGCTCAAAGTTTCTTATGTATCACCCATGTATTTTGATTATCAGGACAGCTTGATTAAGGTTTTTGTTGAGAATTTTCGTGAGGAATTTCTCGATGAGCCTAAGCGATATGCATTTATAGGTTATGATGTTGCTCAATTAATTACTCCGGAAATCTATCTTTATGGGAAATATTTCCCTGATGAATTGTCAAAGTCTGAAAGTTTTTCAGGGCTTTCTATGAAATGGAAATTTATTCGTAATCACAGTTCCCATCCATTAATTAACACTTCGCTAAAATTCATTGGATTGAATGAGTTCTATCAAATCACACCTGTTTTTGAGAATTTTTCAAAATAAGTTTTGGATAAAAAATAAGTTTTGATATCTTTAAGCAATTGTTTTTGGGTTGCTTAACTGGATTCTTTAATAAAGTTTTAACAGACGGGGGATGGGTATTCGTGGAGTTCAGGCAACTTTATTACGCAAAATACGTCTTTGCGTATGTGTAGATAGAAAGGATAGAAAGAAGCTTAAGGATTTTAAAAATATATTGTTATGAAAAAACCAATAAGAAAATGGATTGTTCTTTTCTTTAGTTTTTGGCTACTTGTTGTGAGCAATCAGATTTCAGCTCAATGTGCCGGGGGAGGTAATTTAGTCGCTAATTTGAGCATGTTACCTACATTTCAGACAGTAGGTGTCAATGCTGGTGATCGTTATACTTTTGATGGTTATGACAACATTACTTATATTTTTTCTTTTTGTCAAGGCGGTGGAAATAACTTGATTGATACACAAATTGAGATTTGTGATCAAAATGGAAATGTTGTGTATTCTTATAATGATGACCATTGCGGGTTAGGTTCTGAAATTACTTGGAACTGCACTGCGAATGGGATCTATAGTATTGTTATTTATCAGTATAATTGTAATGCTAGCGGAGTAGCAGCTGGTGATCTTGCATATCGCACGGTAACGCCACCAAATGAGCAGGATTGTCTTGGAGCAATTCCTCTCTGTTTTAATACATATAGTACAACTGCATCTTATTCAGGAACAGGAAATTACTGGAATGAAATAGCTTTATCAGGGGGATGTCCTGGGAATTGTATGCTTAGTGGAGAAATGAACGATGTATGGTACACATTCACAGTTCAAACAAGTGGAACTGTAAGTTTTTTAATCTCCCCAAATTCTAGCGATGATTATGATTGGGCTGTATATGACTTAACAAGTCATGATTGCATGGATATTGCTACGATTACTAGCTCTCCTGATTTTATGGTAAGTTGTAATTGGTATGATGGGTATAGTTATGGTGTTTATGATACCGGACCTACTGGTGGTTCATCTTTTGATTGCGGGGATCATGACGACGGTGCATATAATGATGTTCTTAATGTAAATGCTGGCGAAACTTATGTTGTTAATGTTAGCAATTATTCAGGTTCAAATTTTGGATATACTATTACATTCGGAGGTTCTGCATCCATTGTTGACAATACAGGGCCATATATGGAAAATCTAGTTTATAATCCGATATGCGGCTCTTCTACCTTGACAGTTCAATTCAGCGAGCGCCTCTGGTGTACCAGTGTAGAGGTAGAAGATTTTGTGTTAACCGGACCAGAAGGAACTTATGATATATCTGATGTATGGAGTGAAATATGTATTGCAGGTGCTGGATCTACTTATGGTGATACGTATTATGATGATATTTTTACACTTGAATTAGATGATTACGTCGAAGATGACGGAGATTACACATTGACTGTATTAGGAGGTGCGGTTGATGATATTTGTGCAAATTATTCACCCGAGAATTCCCTTAATTTTCACATTAATGGAATTGAAGCGACTGGATCGGTAATTACTGACATTGACTGTTATGGTGATAATGATGGGTCTGCGACAGTTAATGTAACCGGAGGAACACCACCTTATACATATCTCTGGTCGAATGGGGAGACAACGCAAACTGCGGTTAATTTGCCCGGGAGTTATTCTGGGGTTACGGTTGCAGACAGTTATGGAAATTGTCAGGATACGGTGGTTGTCGAACTTAGCGACCCGGATGCGATACTTGTAAATGCAGGTCCAGATGTTACGTTGTGCGCTGGTGGATCGGTAAGCCTCGGAGGAAGTCCTACTGCTTCAAATGGGACAGCACCATATACTTATGCTTGGTTGCCAACAACTGGTTTGGATGATCCGGCAATTGCAAATCCTACGTCTAATGTAACAGTTACCACGACTTACATTTTAACGGTTACTGATGTGAGTGGATGTTCAAATACAGATACGGTAATTGTTACAATGGATCCACCAATTATTATTGATTTTACCACTACAGATGCACTCTGTCATGGTGAAGCCAGCGGAGAGGCTATTTGTAATGTGAGCGGTGGAACTTCACCATTTACTTATGCATGGAGTGGTGGATTGGGAACCAATGCTACTGCTGCCGGTATGTTACCAAATGTGGAATATACTGTAACTGTTACTGATGATATTAATTGTCAGGAAACGGCAACAGTACAAGTTGGTGATCCACCTGCACTTGCAATTGATTTTGATATTACTGATTCTGAATGTGGATTTGATGATGGTGCCGTAACTGCTAATGTAAGTGGTGGAACGATGCCTTATGCTTATGCATGGGATACGGGAGGAAATAATGCCAGTATTGTTAATTTAGCTCCCGGTGATTATATTGTAACTGTAACAGACGACCATGCATGTACTATTGAAGCAACTGCTAGTGTTAATCACTATGGGAACAATGATGTAAATATTGTTCAAACACAGGAGATATTGTGTTATGGAGAGTCAAGTGCTGTGCTTGAAGCTGAAATGACTGATGGAACTGGTCCTTTTACTTATAATTGGGTAGGTTCTTCATCAACGAGTGGAGTCGCAAGTAATCTTGGAGCAGGAGATTATTCTGTTACCATTACAGATCAGCATGGTTGTCCGGGATTGGCTTCGTATGAAGTGACACAGCCCCCTGTATTGGGCGTAAATTTGATAACTGAAGATGTACTTTGTTTGGGTGATGATAGTGGTAGTGCTGAAGTTGTTGTTAATGGAGGGGTAGAACCTTATGTTGTCGCATGGTCTAATGGTGGATCAGGATATTTGCAGAATAATTTGGCTCCGGGTTCGTATTCTGTGACAATAACGGATGCGAATATGTGCACAACTGAGGCTTCAACAGTAATTAATGAGCCTTCAGATCAAGTTCATGTATATGTTACTACTGAACCAGTAATGTGTGCTGGACAATCAGGTGGTACGGCGACAGCAACCGCAATGGGAGGTACTAGCCCATATCAATATATCTGGTTTCAGTCAGGCGAGGCACTTTTCAGCGGCTCAATAATTAATAGTTTAGTTAGCGGAGCATATTCTGTGCGTGTTGAGGATGATAATGGTTGTATGGATGAAACTAGTTTCTCTATTTCTGAACCGGCTCCTTTAACAATTGAATCTGCCGTTCAGCAAGCGAGTTGTCTTGGATATGAAGATGGACAAGCAGCAATTTCTGTTGTTGGAGGAACATCGCCTTATCGTTTTAATTGGTCAAATGGTGATACTGTGGCAGCAATTGCAGATTTAGCTACCGGAAATTATTATCTTACCATAACTGATGCTAATGATTGTGTGGAAATGTTGAGCGTGTTTGTTCCTGAAAACCCTAGATTATGTCTGCGAATTCCAAATGCATTTACACCTAATGGAGATGGTGTTAATGATACTTGGATTGTTGAATATATTGATCATTATCCGCGCGCTCATATTATGGTTTTCAATCGATGGGGACAGAAATTATATGATGCCAGAAGTACCGGTGAGCCATGGGATGGTATTTTTAATGGTAATAAAGTTCCGACAGGATCGTACACATATATTATTGATTTACATAATGAGATTGAACCGTTTACCGGTGTGGTTTCGGTTGTTTATTAGGTGTAATACTTAGGGTTGTGATGAAATAAATTGACAGTTTCAAAGAAGTTATACCGATAGTGAATCAGCTACATGGCGGATACTACATCGGCATAATACCGGAATTTTTTATTTTAAAGTGGTATAACCTCAATCTGCAGTTTGTGCCGAAAGAAAAACCGAGCATCGAGAGTCTGGAAAAATCCGTAGAAACAAGTGCAGAACGCATCCATCGGTTAACCGGTTTTGATTCCGGACTCTGTCCGGCTTGCAAAAAAGGACGAATGCAAGTCAAACGAGAGATACCCCGCATATGGTCGTCAGCCAAGCATCTGCCATCGCTGCTATATCAGTTTGCTTATGATTATCACCCTCTGTTTTTTTTGCATTTTCATGCAAAAACAGGAGGCTATAAACCCAAAATTTTGAAGCAATACAGGAAGAGTCAAGGCTTGTCTGTAATGAAACTGCTGTTTTTTGAACATCATTAACACCTAAAATCATAATCTTGGCTACATCAAAACCAACAAATCTGTCTTAAAGTGCATAGTTTCGGCAAAAGGATTTAGTTCAACCCCGATGGAATAAAAAAAAGATTCAACGGGGTAAACCGGGAATACTCGCTGGGTGCTGCGCACCGCTCATATTCCTATATATTATGGGCTGGGCTTCATTTTCTCAACCCTTCTATTCTTATTTTTTCTACTAATACTTTTATCGTTTCCGTGAAATTATTTATCTCTGTTTCAGATTTTTTCGTTATTATCCATTTCAAATTTGTTCTTGCTTTTTCAAAATTCTTTTGCTTTTTTAATTCGGCTCTAAAATCAAAAATCACCTTTTCAGGATTATTTACTTTTTTACTTATTTCTTCAAATCCAGTATAAATACTTTGTTTAAAAACCGAAGTCGGTGGGTATCCAAAACAAAGTCCAACAAATCCATTTTCAAAAGGTAAGTTTAAAGAAAACCCTTTCGAACCCCATCTTAACAATAAATTCTCTTTGTTTGCAAAGTCAAAAAGTCTATTGAAAACAAATTTTCCGTTTTCATTCAGAGTTTCAATAAACTTATCCTGCGTTGTTTTTGGCAATTGTGTTTCTGACTTTACTTTTTGTCTGATAAATTCTTCGTCTCCAACTATAAAATCACTCGAAATCATTTTTATGTTAGAATTATTCACAAAATATTTGAATTCTACGCAATAAATGTCAATTCCCTTTTTTCGTAAATACAATGAGGTCTGTTTAATTTCTTTGGAAATATCCTGAGCAACAATTACCAATTTTGAATTTTTGTTCCACGAAACATTTTGACTTGCTCCATTTTCATAATATTGTTGGTGGTATTCTTCCAATCCAACTTCTTCACCGGAATAATTTTGAAAAATGTCATTTAGTTGTTCGTAATCCAAATTATCAATAAATGAAGCATATTCAATTAGTTGAGCAAGTGTTTCTCTTGGTGTTTTATCTCTTTTTAATTCTATAACCACAGCATTTCCAAGTTCATCAATGCCAATCAAGTCAATAAAGGTATTTAAGTTAGTCGTTACTTGTCGTCCAATTATTAAAATCTTACTATTTTCAAAAAAGTATTCGGGATTGTTTTCAAGCAGGATTTCTAAATCAATCTCTTTATTTTCTTCTTTGAATTCTTGTTCTTTGAATTGAACAAATTTACCTTCATTATCTATTGTAAATAATTTCATATTTCATTCTCTAATGTGGTTTCTTTGCCTTGCCCATAACGGTTTGGCTATGCGTAGTTTGGGATTTTGAAACGATTAATTTTCAATTTACCACAAATTTTATTTAATGCTATAAACTTCAATATTAGCACATTACCCAAATTACGTATAGCCTTTGTGTGTGCCTTGCATGAGCAAGAGCACACTTATTGTAAGCTCATTAAAAAGTTTAAATATGCAAATTTAAATTGAGAAAAGCGAACAATAAGTGTGTATTTTTTTTTCCAGAGGGTGAAAGTCCCTTATTGGCAAGTTGGTGAAGCCAATTAGTAAGCTGCAAGCTGGTCTGAAGCGATTCAGGCAGTGAAGGAAGCAGGACTACAAATATCTGTACCGACGAACAGGAAGTGCATAAGAGGCTGAGAGCTCCAATCGAACAAAACGGGAAACTTGAAAAACGTCGTAAAGGCGTACCACAAGGAAGCCCGATAAGTCCTTTGTTGTCCAATATCATCTTACATGAGTT
>JAYEFQ010000092.1:0-2784 GCA_034658655.1 Bacteroidota bacterium | reverse complement strand
TAAACGGACAACTTGTGAGTGTGGATGATAGTGAGATTTTCGCTAATCAGGCAACGATTAGTGTCGCAGGTCATTATTATGCGCTTGGACATTCAATGATGCAGATTGACTCCTGTCAATTGACTTTCCCGATGGATTATCGTTATCAATATGGCATTTTTGCTATGGATACTGCCAGTGTTAGTATTAGGGATACTGATTTAGATTTTGCCAATGGACTGCTTGAAGGTTCGGTAATTGGTAGTGCAAGTTTGAATTTTCAGCGTAGTTATTTTTCTCCCTCGGTTACTATTTCGGCAATGGGTGAATCGGAGCTCAATGTTGAGCATTGTATTAATGCGTGGGAATTTTTGTTGACGGATTCATGTACAGCAAGTTTTTCGCATAGTGAATCGTTGATTTTGTGGTTTTACTTTCCGGAAAATGTGACTGCAAGTTATACCTTTCCGGCAGGGGTTTGGGTTGAGGATATGGATTTTAATGAGACAATTCCCGGATTGGAAGAAATTCCATACAGTGTAAGCATTGATTCTTGTACTAATGTTAATTGGGGAATGTTTCCCATGGCTGGGAGTAATGTTACAATTTCAAATTCTGACATGCGAACCTGCGGTTGGATATTTAATGATGGGGGAGAGCATACGGTTTCAGGTATGATGAATGAGCAGTTTTATGCCTCGGAGAGTTTTAATCCTGGTGATAGACAATTAAACTTCGTAAATTCCCGTGTGCGGACATGGAATTTTTATGCCATGAATGCTAGTACGCTTACTATTGATGGATGTTTTTACGGAGAGGCTTTGGCGATGGAAGATGGTACTGTAAATGCCTTTGGTGGAATTTGCGATGGTTCTGGTGGCTATTTGGGCACAAATCATGGCAATTTAAATGTCTTTGCCACACAAATTGAGTGTCAGCTTGTGATGGAGGGGCGCTCTAATGGGTCTTTTGTGAATTCCGAATTGTATTATCCTTGGGATGAACATGTGTTTGCCGGACATAGTATCGCTGTGTTTGCTAATACGGAAAGAAATCAGAATTTTTCGGTGCGTGATACTTCTCTTTTGGTTGATTTGGCTTTGGATAGTTTGTATATGCAATCTATTGGTGAATTAGTACCCGTAAGTGGAAATGCACAAGACTTTATTGGGTCTGATGCTCCGTATTTTGTGAGCGAATACCGTTTGTATTATGCGTCTGCTGATGTTCCTGATGATAGAAGTTTGATTGCTGATGGAATTTCGGGAGGAATTTACCAAAATGTAATTACTCACTGGAATACGAATGGCTTGATGCCGGGCGAATATGTGATTTATCTGCAGGCAATTGTTAATGGAGAGTATGATGAGCCGTTAGAAATATCTCGGGAAGTTAATTTGTATGATTTTACAAACGCCTCCCTTTTTGATGCAGATGAAATTGCTGTTTTTCCCAATCCTGCAAGTGATTTATTGCATGTACGATTGCCTGCAAGCAGTGGATTTGATGAGATACATTTGCTGAATGCGTTGGGCGAATGTGTGCTGACGCAAGCAGTGTCTAAGCACAATCTATTGCACACACTTCATCTGAATGCTTTAAGTCCTGGGGTTTATTTCCTGAAACTAAATGATGTGTTTGAGCAAATTGTAGTGGAGTAGTATGTTGTCATGGGTTAAATTGCTTGCTGCAAGTGATAATTTGATGCTGCTAAATAGTGTTCGTCCATTTAGTCGGAGTCTGATTCATAAAGTTCGAGTTCGAGGTGTTATGCTGAGCTTGGCCGAAGTGCTTGTGAAGTATTTAAAATCAAGGAGTTTCCGCCAGCCGGCGGATCGACTGTTTTAAATACGAACATAACGAAGAAATCGGACATTATGGACAGACTCTAAATAGAGTCAGCTAAAAACACATGAAACCGGTTTAAAGTACATAAGTCAGGCAAAAGGGTTTAGTATAACCTGTTTGGCTAGGTTCCCGAATGTTGGAGTAGGGCTTGTATTCCTATATATTGGTGGCTGGTGTTTTGTTTCGTATTGTCTAAATATATTTTAAAAGCTCTTCTACAAGTTTAAAAACGGTTGTCGTTGATTCTTCCTTTGCTGGATTATTGTGGTCAAATTGATTTAGATTTCTTTTAGCTCTTTCGATGGCTAATGTTTTTCTTTCTTTTTTAGTTTTTTCGTCTATGCCATCCAAAAGTTCAAAAATGTCTTCAGTTATCATTTTGCTTTTTGTTCCGTCATACGAAATGTTGTATGGTTTAAGAAGTTTATTGATTTTACTATTGTAATCATCCCTATGCATCCCCCCTCCTTGATGGTCATTAAAGTGCAAAATTATCCAATATTCAAATGCTTGATTTGAATATGCAACCCCAAATTTATTTGCTTTTGCAATTGTAATTGCATTATTGAAATCTACATCAGGAAAATCATCCTTGTCGAAAACACACCAAACTTGTTCATATGACCTTGTGTTTGCAATCTGAATTGCTCTATTCACAAGCGATATCGTGTTATATCCCTCTCCAATAGGTTTAATTGTTGCAGATGAAAGTCTAAATTGTTTGAAATATGAAGGTTCGGTATTCTCTCCTTCACAAACGATCAAAATCGTAGGCTTTTCTGCTAGTTTTGGCTCTGGTCTATCAAAAGTTGGCTCAGTTCTTCTGTTTGCTTTAAGCTGCTCCTTATGCCTTCTTTTTAATTCGATTTGCTCAGCTTTTTTATCCTTCATTTTCATACTGTAATAGAATGTTATTTAGGTTATCAAAAAAGCCTAGAAATGGAACTGCTCCATACT
>JAYEFQ010000091.1:0-41166 GCA_034658655.1 Bacteroidota bacterium | reverse complement strand
ATGGATATGTTGTTGTTGATTTTATTAACGATTGTTGTATTTTTTGTTCAAGGGTCTGTCGTAGGTGATTTTATCGGGCAAAACCCTGAATTTAAAGCACAGCTGGGTTTTCTTCTCAAGTGGCAATTTTGGTTTGCATTTGCTGTATTTGGCTTAATCATGCTGGGCTTATTAATATTGGTTGCAAAGGGAACGTTTGATAAATATCGAGTGATTGCTAAAACTGGGGAATTTATTCGGAGTTTTGTGCACGGAATTAAATCTGTTTTTTATTTAAAAAGACCTTTAGCTTTTATTGGGCACTCCATTTTTATTTATGTCATGTATTTTTCCATGCTGTGGATTTGCTTTCCGGCTTTTCCTGGCATTGAATCTCTCGGTGGCTTAGCGGCCTTAACGATATTTGTTGCCGGATCATATGGAATGGTTGCACCCGCACCAAATGGAATGGGAGCTTGGCATTTTATGACAATACAGACAATGTTGATTTATGGAATTCCTGAAAGTGATGCCAAATTATTTGCCTTAGTTGTTCATGGATTACAAATGATAATATTGCTTGTCGCAGGATTAATTGCAACAATTGGGCGACCTTTAGTAAATAGGGAGCGTCTTTAATTTAATAGAAGGCCCCTTTATGAAGCAAAAAAAACGACAATGGATTGATTTGCTAATAAAAAGTATAGTGCTGATTGCCGCTTTGAGCTTTGCTTATGTTAAGCTAACTGGGGCTGAAGATACAAAAATTGTTTTTACATCATTACCCGATTATTGGCGAGAAAATTATCATTTATTACTGCTTGTGATTTTTTTAATTCCCATTAACTGGGGGATAGAGGCATTAAAATGGCGTTTTGTTTTGAGAAGAACGTATCAGATATCCTTTGTTAAAGCGTTTATGTCTGTGTTCAGTGGGGTAAGTGTTGGTTTGCTTACACCCAATCGTATTGGTGAGTTTGGAGGAAGAATTATTTACCTACCTCCCGAAAAACGTGCTAAAGGTTCGGTGCTTAGTTTAATAAGCAGTTATTCACAATTTTTTACAACTTTATTATTTGGGATTCCCGCTTTCCTGATTTTTTTGTTGGCGTTTCACGAAACATCTGCTTTCATATTGTCAAATCTCACTTTAATAGCTTTGTCATTTACGCTCGCTATTGCTTTGATGCTTATATATTTTAAGCTGAAATGGATTTATGCTTTGTTAATTCGTATTCCGTTTTTAAAACGGTATGCTAGCGAAATAGAACCAATTCGAGATGTCCCAACTTTTGGTTTGTTAAATCTCTTGTTTCTGAGTATATTGCGCTATGCTGTGTTTGTAATACAGTTTTATTTGGTCTGTGGCTTTTTTGATGTCGATATTTGCTTTTTTGAAGTGCTTTTGTCCGCTGCAAATTTGTATTTTTTTATGAGTTTGTTGCCAATGTTTACAATTGGAGAACCGGGCTTAAGAGCAAGTTTGACAGCCGTGTTTTTTGGCGCTTTCACGCTTCAGATTGCAGCGGTAATTTTGGCATCTGTTTTATTATGGATTGTAAATGTTTTATTCGTTTCAATCATTGGAGCCTTATTTTTATTAACTCAAAAAATTACTAATTATGAAAATCCGACCAGCACTTAATACGGATATTCCAAAACTTGTGGAGTTTCAAATTGCGATGGCAAAAGAAACCGAGGATCTCGCTTTAGATGAGAAAACTTTAAAACACGGTATAAATGCTGTGCTTAACGATAAACAAAAAGCACGATATTTCGTTGCAGTTGATGGTAAGACATTAATTGGTTGTTTTATGGTTACTCCCGAATGGAGCGACTGGCGTGCCGGGTATTTTATTTGGTTACAGTCGGTATATGTTTGTGCTGATTATCGCCGAAAAGGAGTTTTCCGGATGATGTATGATTATTTGAAGGAAATTGTTCAAGATAATCAAGATTACCGTGGGTTACGTTTGTACGTTGAGCGTGAAAATCAAAATGCAATAAATGCCTATTTAAAAATGGGAATGCTTGATTCTGATTATCAAATGTTAGAATGGGTTAAGGAATAGGGTCTTATGTTGCTGATTTTAATCCCAGTGGGTTTATATTCTATATTTATTTTTTTTATTCTTCGGGGGATTTCTAAGCTTCCCAAACATAAAACTGTATCTAGTTGTAAAAAACCTGATGTCGTTGTTATCATCGCTTATAGAAATGAAAAACTTAGAGTAAGTGCTTTGTTGGAGGCTTTAAAAAAGCAAGAATATCCATTACACAGACTACAGTTTGTTTTTGTTAATGATCACTCAGAAGATTCTTCAGATATTGATTTTGATAGTTTTGCAAAAACAACTCGATTTAGCACCTTACAATTACACTTGCCCAACGGACTTAAAGGGAAAAAAGCTGCGATGGAGCTGGGGCTAATGCACGCAAAGGCAAAGTATGTTTTATTTACTGATGCAGATTGTACTCCCAACCCCAAATGGATAAGTGAAATGACCTGTTATGCCGAAAATTCAAATGCCGATATGGTTTTGGGACCGGTGAGTATGCACGGTAAAAGCATGGTTGGAAAATTTCAGGAAGCAGAGTTTTTAAGCTTACAATCAATTACAGTGGGAACTGCTGGCTTTGAGAAAGCTGTTTTAAGTAACGCTGCCAATATGCTAATTCGAAATGATTGTATTCAAGCTATTGATGACCCTTTTAGGCGCGACATAAGTTCGGGTGATGATATATTTCTTTTAGATGCATTGCAAAAACAGAAGAAAAATATTCGGTTTAATTTTCATCCTGCTGCTTTAGTAATTACTCCGGCAAGTGAGTCTGTGCGCCAATTACTTAATCAACGGGCGAGATGGTTGAGTAAGACGAAAAAGTATCGATTAAATTTCAGTATGTTAATTGCAGGTTTTTTTGCCTTGTTGCAATTCATGGCCTTTGTTCTAATTTTAATTTTGTTTGTAACTGGACAATGGGCGGTTTTCTTTTTATTTGTGTTCTTTAAATTAGTTTTTGATCATCTTCTTTTTTTGCGTGTCTGTATGCGAATGCAAGTAAAGCTACGAATTACATATACGATTGTGCTCAGTATATTGTATCCGCTATGGACATTAGTAAGTAGTGTGGTTGCATTTTTTATTTCCCCTAAGTGGAAAGGACGTCAGGTAAAGGTTTAACATAGTTATAAAGTGCGCTCTAATTTGCCATGGCAGAAATGAATTTAATTCGAACCAGTCGGATTTCTTCTTCAGACACATCTTCGTGTTCAAATTCTTCGAGAGCTTCTTCCAGAGAACCAGTTTCTGAATCCTCAAGAAAATAAGTGTAAATATCTGCTACTTTTTCTTCGTCAAATTCCTCATTAATATGGTAATCAATATTAATTTTTGTCCCGGAATTAATAATCACTTCAATTTCATCAAGCAAATCACTTAATTTCAGTCCTCTTGCATCTGCGATATCATCCAAAGGCATTTTTTTGTCAATGCTTTTAATGATAAATACTTTATTTCCTGATTTTTTTACAACGGATTTTACCACCATGTCTTGTGGTCTGTCGATGTTGTTTTCATCGACGTATTTTTTTGTCAAGTCTATAAATTCTGCTCCATATTTTTTGGCTTTCCCTGTCCCGACACCTGATATTCGTGTGAGTTCTTCAGTTGTAATGGGATATTGGATTGTCATTTCTTGTAGTGAGGGGTCACTAAAGATAATATATGGAGGTAAATTTAAGCGTTTGGCAACCTTTTTTCGTTGATTTTTAAGCATAGAAAATAATACAGGATCTGCAGCACTGCTTCCGGCTTGATTTGTTTCTGTGTCTGTGTCTTTTGCTTCGTAGTCGTGATTTGTCACCATCATAAATGAGGTTGGATTTTCTAGGTATTTATATCCCTTTTTTGTCATTTTCAAGAGTCCGTAATTTTCAATGTCTTTACGGATTAGCCTTGCAATAAGTGCTTGTCTGTAAATGGCATTCCAAAATTTGTGATCCTGTTCGTCACCACTGCCAAAAATTTCAATTTTATCATGTTTGTAAGATGATACGGCTGCATTCATGTTGCCAGCTAGCACATTGCTGAGATGTTCAGCCTTAAAGCGTTCCTTTACTGTGAGAATTGCATTAAGTGCTTGAACGAGATAGTGTTTTCCTTCAAATTTTGTTTTCGGATTGAGACAATTATCACAGTTTCCGCAATTTTCTTTCATTTCTTCGCCGAAATAATTGAGTAACTGTCGGACACGGCAAACACTAGATTCGGCATATGCAACGGTTTCTAGCAGAAGTTGCTTTCCGATTTCCTGTTCAGCCACCGGTTTGCCTTGCATGAATTTTTCAAGTTTTTGAATGTCATTATAACTGTAAAAACAAATGCATAAGCCTTCGCCACCATCTCTTCCTGCGCGCCCAGTTTCTTGATAATAAGACTCCAAGCTTTTAGGAATGTCGTAATGAATTACAAAACGAACGTCCGGTTTGTCAATACCCATTCCAAATGCGATAGTTGCTACAATCACATCAATTTCCTCCATTATGAAATCATCCTGAGTTTGCGAGCGAGTTGCAGAGTCCATCCCAGCATGATATGCTTTTGCTTTAATGCCATTTACAATGAGGGTTTCTGCTAACTCTTCAACTTTTCTTCTGCTCAGACAATAAATAATTCCTGATTTTCCTTCGTTTTTACGGATAAATTTAATGATTTCCTTAGTCGCATTATGTTTTGGGCGCACTTCGTAATACAGATTTTCTCTGCGGAACGATGATTTGAATACTTTTGCATCCAGCATATCAAGGTTTTTCTGTATGTCGTGCTGTACTTTCGGTGTTGCTGTTGCAGTAAGCGCAATAACCGGAGAATTTCCTAATTCACTGATAATAGGGCGGATGCGTCTGTATTCTGGGCGAAAATCATGCCCCCATTCTGAAATACAATGGGCTTCATCAATGGCATAAAATGAGATGTTTACTTTACGTAAAAAGTCAATATTTTCTTCTTTACTAAGTGATTCTGGAGCGACATATAATAGTTTTGTGCGTTTACTGAGTACATCTTCTTTAACTTTTAAAATTTCAGTTTTTGTCAGTGAGGAGTTAAGGAAGTGCGCTATGCCTGAATCAGAGCTAAAGCCTCGCATTGCGTCCACTTGATTTTTCATAAGCGCAATTAGTGGTGATATAATAATCGCGGTTCCCTCTGACATCAGTGCAGGAAGCTGATAGCACAATGATTTCCCGCCACCGGTTGGCATGAGAACAAAGTTGTCGTGTCCATCAAGTAGTGCACGGATTACTTCTTTCTGTAAACCTTTGAACTTATCAAATCCAAAATATTTTTTCAGAACATCATCTATAGCTTCATCATCAATTCTCTTATGTGTCATTATTCTCATTTTGTATCTTAATCAAAAATAGGAAAAAATATTTACTTAGCTTGTGCTTTTTATCACCTATTTTGAATAATTTTTCAAATTTGATATAAATTGTTGCTACTCAGCAGCCAATAATTCTTGATTTGCTAAGTTTGTAAGTGCATTAAAAACATCTTGTCCATTTTTAATTGTTGTATCAACAACCGACCTAATTACAGCAAAGTGTTGTGCAAATTCATAAGATTTGAACTGATTTGATTTCCGAGGCATTATTGTCGGGCGGGACTTCTCTATAATAAAGAAAGCTAAAAATAGCATCCCGCCTTTTTATCAGTCGGTTAACAAATGTCCTTTCTTTTTGATGCATCTGTAAAGTATCAACCATCAGAAGATTGGTTAACCTTTTTTCAAATTCTTTTATTTTCAAATTCTCTGAATAATAATCGCCTGCTTGCATTTGCTTTTTATAAATCATAGTTTCTTTAAAAAGCAGTTTTATTTTAGTTGCCCATTGGCTAGAAAAAACCTCTTCAAATTTTGTCAATTCTCTTAATAAATGTCAAAAAATCATTCTGAAATATCCAAAACCATGTTTTTGCTTTATTAATGTGAGCTACTGTTTCATCGTTCCCTACATATTTTGTTGTTGCCAATCTAGGTCTAATTTGCTCATAATATGGTTGTGCTTTGTTACTCATTGAAGATAGAATATTAAATATATTACTCTCACTTATATGCAAATTAGCAAAGTCTTTGAAAAACAGCTTCAACCTATTAGCTGGAATATATTGAGAAACCGATAAATACGTTATCAGGGCTTGTACGTTTTTTCCATACTGGATATTGATTTTTAGCCGTTGATGTATTTTTCCTGTTGATGTATTTCCACATTGATCGCAAGTGTATTGATATGCTATCTGTTCTATGTATTTTGGGAATATTGGTGGTAATACTATTTCTTGACGTTTTGTGTGAAGTGTTGCTTTAGAAGTCTCAAATGCTGCTCCGCATTTATTGCAATAATTTGGACTATGATTGATTATTTCATCAGGTTTATCACTCATCTTCAAAGAACTTCCTTTATGTCCTTTTTGTCCACCACGTGGTTTATTGGACTTTTTTCTTGAATTATATATATATTGCTACGGGTATAATCTTGTGAACTTGGCGTTGAACTGGTAGTGTTTTTTCTGCCGCTTTTAAGAAGCATAATCTCTGTACGAAGTTTATCAATTTGTCTTGATTGAGTTTTAATTATTTGTTTAAACTCATTATATTTTCGTAGCGATATGGTAACTGTCTTTTCGATTTCACAAAGTAAAAGAACAAAATATATACTTTCTAAAAAATAGTTTTTAATTATTCTCATTTATTTGTTAACTTCATTGCTGAGTAGTAACCATAAATAACATATTTTTTCTTTTGTTTCGCGTGGTTTATTCGCTTAACGAATAGGTGTATTTGCTTAGTAGATAGAAGATTATTTGAAGTTTTGATGTAAACTGTTTTTTATTAATAATGATTTGTGAAATTTAATACTGAAAAAATCTTTACTGTTGTAATATTGTGTTAATTTTAAAAAAAAATATAATCATGGATAATAAATTGCGGATAATTGAGATAGCAAAGAAAACCTTGACATTAGAAGCCGAGGCAGTGAGTCAGTTGATTACTTATCTTGATGATGATTTTATTAAGACGGTGGAGGCCATTTATGAATGTAAAGGGCGTGTTATTGTTACCGGAATTGGTAAGTCTGCCAATATTGCAAATAAAATGGTTGCAACTTTTAATTCAACAGGAACACCCAGTATTTTTATGCATGCAGCAGATGCGATTCATGGTGATTTAGGAATTATTCAAAAAGAAGACGTGGTGATTTGTTTGTCAAAAAGTGGAAACACATCAGAAATAAAAGTACTTGTTCCCTTAATTAAGCGTTTTGATAATCAGCTAATAGCACTGGTTTCTAATCTTGATTCATTTTTGGCAAAACAATCCGATTTTGTATTGAAAGCTTGTGTGAGCGAGGAAGCGTGCCCGAATAACTTGGCTCCAACTTCCAGTACTACGGCTCAGTTGGCACTTGGCGATGCTCTTGCAATGTGCTTGTTAGATATGCGAGGATTTTCTTCTGACGATTTTGCAAAAGTACATCCTGGTGGTTCTTTGGGAAAAAAGCTGTATTTGCGTGTGAGTGATATTTACCCATTAAATGAGCAGCCAAGTGTAAATATTAAGGATAGCGTTGCAAACATTATTTCAGAAATTAGTAGTAAGCGACTTGGTGCAACCGCCGTATTAGATGATAATAAGCATCTTGTTGGGATGATAACTGATGGGGATATTCGTCGAATGTTAGAGCGAAATTTAAGTGCAGTTGGAGAAATTGTTGCAGAAGATATTATGTCAAAAACCCCAAAAATAGTATCCCCTGACGAGTTAGCTGTGAATGTTTTTAACATGATGAAATCCAATAACATTACGCAAGTTATTGTGATTAAAAAAAGGAAATATATGGGCATGGTTCATTTACATGATTTGATAAGAGAAGGGATTGTATAATGTGTGTATGATTCATTATCGGAAATATGGTTTGTTAGCGTTTTGTTTATTTGCTTGTTTGTTTCTCAATACAAGTTTTGCACAAAGTATTCGCGTAAGCGGTACCATTACTGATGCCCAAACAAAAGAAATATTGCCTTATGTAAACCTCCATTTTTCCGGAACAGATGTTGGTGGAATTAGTGATGCAAATGGTGCATTTTATCTTCGTAGTAATCGTATGACTGACAGTTTGTTTGTTAGCTTTATTGGTTATGAAACTCAGCGAATTCCAATAACATCCGCTTACATGCCGAATTTAGAAATTGAACTTCAGCCTTCAGTTATGAAACTCGGTGAAGTTATTATTCGTGCAGGGCAAGATCCTGCAATGATTTTGTTGGAACTTATTCGTGAAAAACGTGAGGATAACAAGTTGCGTTTTCTTGATCATTATTCATACTCGGTGTATAATAAACTCCAATTTGATTTGAATAATTTGCAAGGAAATTTTGGCGATGCCGCTTTGTTAAAGCCTTTTGAATTTCTGAATGATTATATTGATACGGTTGAAGTGAGCGGGAAGGCATATCTGCCATTTTTTATTTCTGAAACGGTTTCTGAGCGATATCATTCGAATAAGAGCGGTCAAGAGCTTGAAGTGATTCGTGCCAATAATATTTCTGGAATTAATAATGAAAGTTTGCGACGATATACCGGAGACATGTATCAGGATGTCAATATATATGACAATGTAATTTCGGTGCTTGGAAAAGGGTTTATCAGTCCGATTGGGCGGATGGGAAAATCATATTATAATTATGTGTTATCTGATACTTTATGGCAAGAAGACCGTTGGTGTTACAAATTGGAATTTGTTCCTAAACGTAAATATGAGTCAACTATTGAAGGTTATGTGTATGTAAATGATACTAGTTTTGCGGTGAAATCATTTCGTATTAGTTTAAGCCAAACGGCAAGTATAAATTTTGTCGATTCCCTTATTGCAGAAAAGCGCTTTGTTGAGATTGCTGATTCGGTTTGGATGATTTCATACGACAATTTGTTTATTGATTTTAATATATTTGAGAGTGCTGAAGGATTTTTTGGTCGGAAAACCTCACATTATTCTAATCATAAAATTAATCAGGAGGTTGATACAATTATTTTTCATGAGAAACATCCTACAAATCTGGTTTATAAAACAGATAGCTTAAGTGATACCGATGATTATTGGAATGCTCAGCGTCCCGAAGATCTATCTGAGCGAGAGCGAGCCATCTATATTATGGTGGATACTGTGACTGAAATTAAGGCTTTTCAGCAATGGGAGCGAATCATTACGATGCTGGTTACCGGATATTATGTAACAGGTTTGGTAGAGCTTGGTCCGGTTTTTTCATTTATTTCAAGCAATCCGGTAGAGGGAAATAGGCTTCGGTTTGGATTACGCACTAGCAACGAATTTAGCCGTAAAGTGCTGTTTGAATCCTATGGGGCCTATGGCTTTGGTGATGAAAAATGGAAATACGGTGGAGGAAGTAGTTACATGTTTAATACCCTGCCACGTAGGGCATTGCATTTTCATTTTGCACATGATTATATGCAAATGGGTAGCGGATTAAATGCACTGCGAACAGACAATCTGCTGGGAACTATGCTGCGTCGCCCCGGGATAATTCATTTACATTTTGCTGATCAGTATGAATTGCTTTACGAACATGAATTTGTTGAAGGATTTTCTGTTTTTCTTGGTTTGCAAACGGAGCGAATTATTTCTCCTCCAACAAGTAATTTTTATTTATTCCAACAGGGTGATATTCAGCGTAGTCCTCGATATGACTTGACAGAGCAAATACAAAATTCTGAATTGGTTTTTGGCTTACATTATGCAAAAGATGAGAAATTTATACGAGGTAGTTTTGAACAAGTGAGTTTGGGGACAAAAAAACCGATTATTAATTTGAGAATTGTATATTCTCCGGAAGGATTTTTAGCGAATCCACATGAATTTATAAAAACCTTAATCAATTACAAACATAAATTGTTGTTGTATCCGCTTGGCGAATTGCATTATGCCTTTGAAGCCGGTAAAGTGTTTGGGAAAGCGTATTATCCTTTTTTGTTTGTCCATCAAGGAAATCAATCCTTTGCATTTTCTGATTTTGCCTTTAATTTGATGAATTATTATGAATTTGTTTCAGATGAGTACCTGTCGTTTTATGCTGAGCAAAAATTCGAAGGATTTTTCTTGAATCATATTCCGGTTATGCGACGCTTACAATGGCGTGAACACATAGGGTTTCGTGCAAGTTTTGGAAACCTTAGTTCCGAAAATCGGATGTTGATGTTTTATCCATATTTTATTAATGATTTTTATACTGAATCAGGTGACCCACTCCCTTATATGGAAACCAATATCGGTATAAGCAATATTTTTAAGGTTTTGCGTTTAGATGCCGTTTGGAGATTGTCTCACCTGAAAAATGCAGATATTTATCCCTTTGCAATTACTGCAAAATTGCATATCGATTTTTGATGCTTATTCGGTATTAGAAGTCTTCCTTAAGATGGATAATTATTTAGGTCAGGAACTGAACTGCGGAAATTGCTGTCGTATTATTATTGAAATCTTTGATGTGGTAATCATTTGACAAGATGAATTTGTGTAAAACTGGTTTGTCCAATATTGCATCAATTTCTCGTAAATGCCTGCCATCAACACTTCTGACATTTTTAGTTTGTTTTATTTCAATCGCGATATATCCTCTTTCTGATTCAATTAATAGATCAAGCTCTCTACCATCTGAAGTTCTTAAATGATAGAAATTCAAATTTGCATTAACCATTTTTGCTTGTTTATATATTTCTGCAATAATAGCTGATTCAAATTCACTTCCTGTTAGTGGATCTTTTTTTTGACTTACTGCTCGCATAACTCCAGGGTCTAAAAAGTGAATTTTTGGAGATTTAACTAACCTTTTTTTATGATTACGGCTCCATGATTGCAGGCTGACTGTTTGATAGCTGATATTCATGTATTCAATGAATCGTTGTGCTGTTTTTGGACTTACTCCTGCTTCAGCTGCTAGGCGAGAATAGTTTGCAAGTTGACCTGTGTTTACAGCCAAAAGCCTTAATAGTTTAGTAAATGGCTCAAGATTACGGATGTCTGCTAAATCACGTATGTCTCTCTCTAAATATGTTTTAATATAATCTTTTAACCAGTCTTGTTTTTCTTTGTCATTAAGTGTGTTGTCGTATAAGGCTGGGAGTCCCCCAAATTGAAGAAAGTGATTGAATTCTTTAATTCGAGATGGATGATTGCCATATAACAATATTGAGGGCTCTGAGAGAATGTCCCCATCTATCAATAAATTTTGGAAATATGATAGTGAAATTTCATTAGTAAATTTTTTTGTTAATATTTCAGGTAAGGTTAAAGGAAACATTTCTAATATTTTGCAACGACCAGCTAATGATTCACGGATTTTACGCAGTAGTAAAATTTGTGAGGATCCAAGTAAAATATATTTTGGTTTATCAAATTGATCATAAACAGATTTTATACTTTCTATAAATACTGGTACTTTCTGAACTTCGTCTAATATTGCCTGTGGATATAGTTGGCTCCATTGGCTTGCTGTTAAGCCCTTTAGTTGCTCTACGACAACCGGATCTTCTATCGAAATGTATTGATAATTGTTACACAGGTTTTTTACCAGTGTGGTTTTTCCTGTTTGACGAGCACCTGTTAATACAATAATTCGACCAAGCTTGCTGTATCTGTTAATACATAATTCTTTTTTAAGAAACCGACTTTTCATAGGTGTTTTTCTTACCACAAAGGTATTAATTTATTTTTGAATTCCTAATTTTACGCTAAAAATAGTATCTATGTTCCTAATTTTACGCCTAAATCATAACTTGAATTCCTAATTTTACGCGTAAATTCGTATCTATAGTACTAATATTACGCCAAAATTTAATATTATGTTAATTTGTAGTGTGTTTAATTGATGGTTTTTATAATTGAGTATTCAGAATGAAAGTATGTTTTTACAACTATTTTTTAGTTGGAGTTTTATTCTTCTTCTTTTATAAATTTTATTTCGCCTGGGCGTGCTTTTTTTACCATCATTTTTTCGCCATGAATTTCGTAATTATTCATTGATTGAATCGCATTTTCTGCTTCTTGCTTATTTGGCATAATGACATATGCATATCCGCGACTGTGTTTTGTCTGTTTGTCTCTTACAACAAAGCAGATTTTAACTGTGCCAAATTTGTTGAATAAATCAGTTAGTGTTTTCTCACAGGTTTTCGATGATAATCTGCCGATAAAGATGTTCATTTTATTTTCGATTTTAGGCAAATGTACTGTAAATGTTTAAATTTGTGAAAATCGGGTAAAAACTAAATATTTCAAACAGATGAAAAGTATTTTTGAATTATCAATGACGGTGCGAGATTATGAATGCGATTTACAAGGAATTGTGAATAATGCTGTGTATCAAAATTATTTAGAGCATGCGCGACATCAGTTTTTGCATAGTATAGATTTGGATTTTGCACAGTGGCATGATGAAGGGAAAGATGCCGTTGTTATTCGGGCTGAATTAGATTATAAACAATCACTACAACCCGGCGACCGTTTTTTAGTGCGTCTTGAAGTGGTAAAAAAAGGCAATTTGAAAATCGATTTTTTCCAGGAAATTGTTCGTTTGTCTGATAATGCAACTTGTCTGCAAGCTCGAGTTTCTTCGGTGGTCATGTCAAATAATCGTCCGTTGAGCAATGCAATTTTCTTTGATGTGTTGGATAAGAAAGAGATTGCATATGGTCAAGAAAAGTAATTTGATTGGTTTTTAATAGGTGCACATAGCTTTTCTATCTTAACGGATAATAATTACATTTGTAGCATATCTGATAAAAATGAATACTGAACGATTTATAGCCCGACGGCTGATGCAGGGAAAGACAGGCAACAGCAACTACAGTCGCCCGATTGTGAAGATTGCTGTTTGGGGAATTTCAATCGGATTGATTGTTATGATACTTGCAGTAGCCGTACTCACCGGTTTTAAGCAGGAGATTAGTAATAAAGTGATTGGCTTTGGTTCGCATTTGCAAG
The DNA here is from genome assembly GCA_034658655.1 of Bacteroidota bacterium. GTDB lineage: Bacteria > Bacteroidota > Bacteroidia > Bacteroidales > ML635J-15 > JAQIBY01. The sequence goes on along the minus strand of JAYEFQ010000091.1, from coordinate 28,124 downwards.
TCAGAAATTTTGATAATAATATTTCTTACGAAACAATTCCAATTACTGAAAATCAGGAGTGGATTGAGGATGCTAAGGCGATTCCGAATGTCAACCGTATTCAAAAATACATTACAAAAGCCGGAATTATACAGACTGAGGATTACATTCAGGGTGTTGTAATGAAGGGCGTAGATAACGATTTTAGTTGGAAGTTTTTGAATAATTATCTTATAAAGGGCGATACACTGACAATAACTGATACAGCGAATTCAAACAACATTGTGATTTCTGCGAATATTGCGAATAAGCTCAACCTGAAATTGGGTGATAAAGTAAAAATGTTTTTTATCCAAGAACCTCCACGCATGCGGCGTTTTAAGATTCGTGGGATTTATGATACGCAATTGGAGGAAATGGATAAAATTTTTGTGTTTTGCGACATTAAACATCTGCGAAAGCTGAATAATTGGGAAGACGATCAAGTGAGTGGTTTTGAAGTAAACATTAATGATGTAGAGCAATTGCAAGCTGTAGATTTAGCATTAACACGACTTGTAGGCTCAAAGTATTCGCCTGACAACAGTGTTTTGGCAGTTGACAATGTGTTTGATCAGTATCCGCAGATTTTTGATTGGTTGAGCCTACAAGATAAAAACACGTGGGTGATTTTAATTTTAATGTTGATTGTAGCCAGCTTTAATATGATTAGTGGATTGCTGATTATTATTCTTGAGCGGGCAAATATGATTGGTATTATGAAAAGTATAGGTGCAAATAATATTTCAATTCAAAAAGTATTTTTATATCATGCTGCCTTTTTGATTGGTAGAGGCTTATTGTGGGGAAATATTATTGGCATAGGATTGTGTATTTTGCAACAACAGTTTGGCATAATTCAACTTGATCCGAGTTCGTATTATGTGGCAACCGTGCCAGTTAACTTGAGCTTTTTGCCAATTTTACTATTAAATTTAGGAACCATATTTATTACAGTACTTATGCTTATTTTGCCTTCGATGTTGGTAACCCGCATCAGTCCGGCAGAAGCTATACGATTTGATTGATTATGTTACGACTTGTTACCATTGCTTCGGTTCCTGTGATTTTAATTTTAGCGTATGTTTATCATCGCGATAAATACAATAAAGAACCTTGGTGGCTTTTGTTGTTTTCATTTGTGGGTGGTGCATTAACGGTGCCGCCAATCATATGGTGGGAAACTGCCATGCTGGATATTATGCCAGCAGTTGAAACAGTAAATCAGGATGCCCTTTATGTGTCTTTTTTGGTTGCGGGTCTTTGCGAGGAAACCTCAAAACTGATTATTCTCTTGCTTGTGGTTTACCGTAGTACCCATTTCAATGAAAAAATTGATGGAATTGTTTATGCAGTTTTTGTTTCATTGGGATTTGCTTTGGTTGAAAACATTATGTACGTCGTTTCAGGCGGTCAGGAAGTTGGACTTATGCGGGCAATAACTGCTGTGCCTGCTCATGCAATTTTTGCCATTGCTATGGGATTTCATCTTGCCAAAGCAAAGTTTTCTGCCCGAAAACGCTATCGACATTTTGCACTTGCACTACTTGTTCCAATCATTTTGCACGGTACATACAACTACATTCTTATGTCTGAGTCTAATTATTTGTTATTAACATTTGTATTGTACCTTTTTCTTCTTTATCGACTAGGATTTAAACGTATGCGTTTTAGTATTCGAAATTCTGCTTATCGAAAATAAGGGGTTGATAACCCCTAAGTATTTCAAAAATGGAGACTTACATTTTTATAAATTTCCGTTGTGTAATTTCGTTGCCGGAAATTATTCGGATAATATAAGTTCCTTGCCTTAAATGCTTGCAATCAAGGTTTGTGTTTTTCTGATTTGCATTTAGCGATTCTGTCATTATTACACGTCCCTGAATGTCAATTACATCAAGTGTTGCTTTTTCCTCAAGTTTGTTTATGTTGATATGCAAGATGTCATGTGTCGGATTTGGGAAAATGTCAAAGATTTCTGCAATTACTGTCTCAATATCAACAGGCCAAGTAACTTCTAGTACAACCGGAATTGTAACGGTATCATTTTCAAGGTAAATTTTTAGTTCTGCTTCATACAACCCGGGCTCCATGCCATTCGTGTCCCAATGCAAAATAATGCTATCTGTATTGGGTTGATGTGCTTGTCCTGATTCGGGTGTAATATGTAGCCAATTAATCGGGGGACCAAGGTTTTCTATTGTCAAAATATTATTAATATAATGTGGATCTTCACCGTAAATATCTCCGATTAATTGATATTCAACATCCATATCACCTTCAAAATCTTCTGCAATGTCTGCTGTAATGCTTGCTGTTGCAGATTCACCTCCTGTGATAACTCCCCAACCTGCATCTGTTTCATTAAACCAGGTAATAATTACACCATCGCCTAAAATTCCATTCGAAAATAAGGTGTCGTTGGTGTCGTAAAAGTCAGTAGTAGAGATAATATCTAATCCTGCTGGAAAATTTATCATAATTTCTTTTATCCATTCAGAATCTGTTGAGCTATTTGTAACGGTAAAATCCCAAACAATCGATTCACCCAGCATGAATCCATCTGAAGAGCATGTTAGTGTTGATCCTGCAATGCTTTTGCCTCCAGTTTGCGGTGTGTTTCGTAATTCCAAATCATAGCCGAGAATACCACCACCAATGTTTGAGATTGTAATTGTATCGGTGTCAATGGAGTCTATTGGCATTTGTTTGTAAATGCTGTCAACACTTACAAAAAATTGTGGTGGAGCATCATAAATTGAAGGGAAAATGATGTCATCAATCCAAGCGCAATCTTCAAAATTTGATACCGAACCGTCTTTTATGTATTTCCATTCAAAAATACGGAACCCATTTGAAACCTGATAAGAAACCTGTTCCCAATTTTGTTCTCCATCCCATCTGGCTTGCTCTACGCCATCAATAAAAAATGCTAGATAATCCCAATTGTGATTGTTTTCATCTTGTTCGCAAGACACTTTTCGATGAAAACGTATGCTGTCTTCAGTAAGTACCTGCGCTCCAATTTTCAAAGTGGAAATTTGTGAATCTCCAATATCGCCTGATTCTAAACAAATGGAGCCATTATAGGAAGTATCATCAGAAATAAACCATTCTGCATTGCCCTCTGTGTACCATGAAAATTGTTCCATATCGCCGGTTTCCCAATCTTCAACAATTAAACCAATGCTTAAATACAATTGGATGCTGTCTGAATAATTATCATTCGTTACATAAAGCATCATAGGAGCAACATGTCCTTGTGGTGTTGTCGCATTTGCTGAAACATTAAACGATAATATGTCTTGTGCTTCACTTGGCAGATTTGCTGAAAATTCATTGCTTGTATTTATACTGAGGTAATCATCATCGCTGTTTAGCAGAAAACTCACATTTTGGATGTCTCCGCCTCCTGCATTTGAGACAGTGAGTAAGTAATCTGCATTTTCACCCTCGTCGAGTCGTCCGTTGTCGCCATCATCAATTGCAGCACTTAGCGCGACAATTTTTGGTGCGTGTACAATTTCAGTGAGTGGTCGTTCCCAGTCTTCTTGATCAGATGTTACATGAATGATGAAATCTAATTCTTCCCCGTCTTCGCATTCATATCCTATATCAAAACTGAAAGCATCTGATATACTTGCTGTTTCGGTCGCATCAACATTTCCAAAAACCTCACTGTCGTCGGTTATGGTAACTTCTGTATGGGTAGAAGTTAAACTTACAGAAACACCGGTTACATTTTCGCCAGTTTCATTGATAAGCGTGATGTCCATAGTGGCTGTTTCTCCAACTTCAAGTACATCATTATTGAGTGTGTGAAATGCATAATCAATAATGAATCCGTCGGTGCTAATCGGTACAATTTTATTATTGATAAGATTGTTTTCGTCTTTCACACGTATCGGAAGGGCTTCTGCCAAGTATTGTTGTATAGGTGTCCCAGAAACGATGCCATCTTCTGTTATTGTAAATTCGTCAGGAATTTTATGTGGCGTTAAGGTATAGATTAGTCCATTTGTGATGCTTTCTGCATTTGAGATGGGTAAAATTTGTGCAAATTCCTGATTTCCAGATGAAACTCCAGCAACAAAACGTTGGTGTACGGAGAGATTATTGTCTCCGTAATACATTTTTATGCTTCCGTCATCATATAAACGTATGCTGAATTCATAGTCTGCATTTGTCCAAGTAAAATGTACATTGTCTGCGTTTTCAACACTTTGCAATGTTGGGGAGCCGAGCGATCCGTTTTCTTCCATATAAAGTCCGGCAATCATTTTTCGATTAAAGAAAACAACATCATCATCAGAATTGTAAGGCAAATCGGTAGGTAGTGCCTCCATCATAATTGCTCCGGTTTCATACACATAAATGCTGGAATAAACCGAATCATAATATGGAAATTCAAAAGGCATTTCATATTCTGCATAATTGTCACCTCCTGTTGAAAGTGTTGTGCCGCTTAAATCAGGGTAGGTTCCTATTTCATTTTCTACTTCAAAATCCATATCCCATGACCAGTAATAAGGTGCAGTTCCATTTGTTGCCGATAATTGGTGGCTATATGCTTCATAAATTGTGGCAACCGGGAAGCTTTCTGTGGTAATTTCTGGTGGGTCAAAATTAATATTTGCCGTAACAGGAACTTTTAGCATTCCATTATTTACTAATGCCAGATTATTTTGTCCACAGTCGGTTTCTACAGGTGTTGAACTGGTGTAATCAATTAGGCTCATGGCGATAAATTCTCCGGTTCCTGTTCCATCTGCATCGTTTTCTTCTAACTGAAAAATGAATTTTGCTGTTTCTCCGGGTTCGAGATAATTCAGGAATGGCGTTAAATCGTATCCAAACTCCATAAATTCTGCACCGGCATCACTTCCACCTTGCATTCTTTGATCTCCCCCTTGGAAATCAAAAATTGGGAAATCAAGCAAGTACATTGGTTCATCAGAGCCAAGGTCTGTTGTCATACCAACGTTCATTTTTACACGTTGCCGCTTATTGTGCTCCATTTGTACTTTCATGCTTAGCTGCGGCTCATAATTTTCTTTTGCTTTAAGTACATTTACGGTATTATTCCAAATACCACCATTGTATTGGTCGAGTGCTAAGGTTCTGTACATCATCCAAGCATAACCTTCATTTCCCCAGTCATTTGCAGGGTAAGAGTGATAGGTATTGTTCATTAGCACGGCACCGATTTCCCAATCTTTCACATTTACAATACCGTCTCCGTTAATGTCAATGTGATTTGTAAATTGTCCATCACCATTATAATCGTATTTAATGGAGTCGTTATATCCAGCAATCGCCATTCCGTGGTTAGGTGATGATCCCCAACTGGTAATGACTTTTTCTCCGGCATGATGAGATTCTGCTGGTAAGGTATTTGATGGAGATTGATATTGTGAGTAGAAAAATGCAACACCTCCGACATCTGAACCTTCGTGATGATGATCTATCCAATGTTTGAAGTTTTCTAGGCCTTCTTCATCTGAAACATCAATAGAATAAGCACCCCGAATTCGGTTGGTCATTGCATGTAAATATTTGTCGTAGCCACTCATAAATCTAGTGTTATCACCGCCATTAACGTTTTCCTCATACACATCAAGGTTTGGTACCCCAACCATTCTAAGCACATCCATGCTGTGGTAGTAACTAACGCCGTACCATCCATTTCCGCCATTTTCCCAGTTCCAAGGAAAATAGGAGGGGTAGGTTGTACTGAGTTGATCAGCGGCAAGATCACGTAAACGGTTGATTTCATACGTAAAACCATTGGCAACAGAGGCTGCTTGTCCGCAATCTAAACCAGATTGATTAAAAATATCTCGCATGTATGGCTGTGTTGAATTGTCCACAGCATACGGAAGGCTTCTGTTTTTAAATTGCGCAGGCAATTTAAGCTCAGGAAGCATTTGTAATTTCTGCTGTTCTTTTGACGTCAGAGGTTTTAAGGTATCAGGTGAGTATTTTTCTTCTGGATATTTATTCTGCGCCTGTACTAAACCGGCTGAGAAAAGTGTTGCTATGATTATAAACCAATATTTTTTCATGTCTGATTATATTATTATTAATGGAAATGTTTTAATTTCTCCTTCAGATGATTTTATTCTCACAATATACTGAGATTTTTGTATACTTTGAACATTAACATACTGATTGTTTTGAATTGTTGTTTGAAGGACTGCTTTTCCCTGTAAATCGAAGATTCGGAGTTCGTAGCTTTGGTTATTATTGCTAATGAAACGGAATTGATTGCTGCAAGGATTTGGAAAAACCTCCGATTCAGACGCATTTAAATCAATTGATGAGCTATCTTTTTGCAGAAGATCACAAATTAGAATTTGACCTTTAGTATCTTCAATCTTGATTTTTAAATGCATTGTTTCAGGAGATGTGATTTGCCCCTCTAACTGTCCAGAGTTGTTTAATGTTACTTCTGGATTTAATTGAGGGCTAAATCGTAATAAAGAATGTTCTGCCGGATAACGGTTTATGTTAATCAGCCGATATGAAATATGGTCTCCCAGTGAAACACCATAAATTTTTTCTGCAGTTCCGCTGAGATTAATATTTCCATAATGAAATTCGATGTTTCCATTTGGATATAAACTCACTGCATATTCGGCCGCATTATTATCCGCTTGATTATTTTCGCTCAGTTTCCAATAAATATGCACTGCTTCTGTTGAGCTTTCCATCCAAATTCCATCATTTTTATCAGGATTTATAAACGCGTTGTCTCTTGGCAGCACTGCAATTACTGGGTTGTTTAAGAGCATGGGGCGCAAGTAATCGCGAAAATAACTGCCCATTACGATTTCTGTTGATGGCATGATATATCCCCTTGCTGATACTTGAATATGATTTGTTGTCGTGTTTCCAAACGGAAAATCAAATGGCAATTGGACAGGTATTTCACCCTCAAAGGATTCATCAGGAGAAATTTTTTCTGCCGATGTATTTAAATTGAAAGTAAGCTCTTCTGATTCAAGATTCCAATCATAAATAAGCGACCAAGTGTAGGGTTCTGTGCCTCCAATACATTCGAGTTGCTGTTGAAAAAAATCTCCCGGATTGCCATAATTTATTGAATCAGTAACAAGTTCCATCTTATCAAAATCCAGACTTAAATCAATATACATTGGATGCTCTGGATAATCGATAATTGAAATTTCTGATGTGTTGTGATAATAGATCGCTTCATCTGCTGTATTATCGACAATAGAAAAAGTGTTTATATTTCCGTTGCCGGGATTTGCAATGTCGGCAGTGTTAAGGAGTAAATGCAGGCGAAATGTTTCACTCGGATTTACATGGGTTAATATTTCGGTTAAATCAAGCGCATAATTAAAATTTTCTGCTCCCGAAACATCAAAACCTTGCATAGGACGAGGTCCTCCCTGATAATTGACAATCGGAAAATAAAACTGTTGTTCAATCTCATTTAAGTTTTCTCCGCTTGAAAGGCCAATGCCAATTTGTAATTGGTTTCGTTTGTCGTGATTTAATTGGATTTCAGCGCTGAGTTGCGGCTCATAATCAATATGTGGAATCATAACATAGGCAGACTTGTTTAAGACGCCGCCATTTGTTGGAATTTCCGCGAATGTACGGTACATTGCCCAGTAATAGCCATTATTTCCGGTTTCCGTTCCGTAAGATTCTGCATATTTAAAGGCGCCAAATTCTGAATCTCTAATGTCAATAATTCCATCGCTATTAAGATCAATGTCATTGGTAAATTCCCCATCGCCGTTTACATCAAAACGAATGGAATCGTTGTATCCGACAATTACTCTTGCATGTGTGGCAACTTCACCCCATTGGTACAGTATTTTTTCTTCTGTATATGGCGATGCTTCTGATAAATTGCCAAGGATATTGTATCCGCCCATAATAAGTGCGACGCCACCATTTAATTCGCCATTCAAATGATCGTATAACCATGCTTTCAGCTTTGTAATACCAGTTTCGGTGGATAAATCAATTCCATAATAGGTTTTTGCACGATTTTGTAATGCTGATTTATATTTGTCGATTCCGCTCATCCAAGTAATGGTATCCATATGTGCAGTGTCACCAAAAATAGCACGCGAAGGAATACCTTGACGTTTTGCCAGATCAAAGCTTTGCAAAAAATTGGAACCATACCATCCGTAACCGCCATTATTGAAATTGTAGGGAAAATAAACCGACATCTGATTTTCGGGCAGGCTGCCATCGCGATCGAGCTTACAATTTAATTCGTATGACATTAAATAGTAAGCGACAGAAACCTGATTGCAAACATTGTGCTGCTGATTGTAAATCGGTGGGAAAAAGGAAAGTGTCGAATTGTCAATTTCTACCGGTAAATCTTGACGCATTGATTTTTTACTGGCATAATTATCAGGATACTCTGGGATGCTGAAAATACTGGTTTGCGCGTATCCTAAATGGATATATACAATAAAAAACAGCAATATTACGACAGTTCGTTTCATGAGTGGACAAGGTACAAAAAAATGTGATTAGAATAAAAATCGGAAATCAATGATGATGATTTGATACGGTTTTTTATTAGTTTTCCACGCTATTCGTTGTGAATCCCAGAAAATATATCGTAATAACCAATAGTTATGTGATTAGTTGCACCACGTTGTTGGTTAGCTTTCTGCCTTTTTTTGTGTAGTGAAGCGTAGCGTAACGGAACAAAAAAAGGCAGAAAGCTATGCGAAAAAATGACAACTTGTTTTAAATTTGTATAACTTTAAAAAACACAAAAATGAAACAAGCTTATTATCGGTAGTGGGCTGGGGTAGAGTGAAACCTGCCTTGCAATAAAAAAAATTAAAAGTGAAGTAATTATTTTGTATCTTTGTAATCTATTGTATCAAAACCATATAACTATGAAAAAGACAGGATTAATAATTGGCTTAGTGTTAGTATTCGGAATTTTATCTGCTCAAGACTATAAAGTTGGCTTTATAGCTTCTGGACTAACAACAGAAATTGATAGTGTTGAAATACACAATCTCAATCAAGACAAAGATATTACAGTGTATAGTGAGGACACACTTCATCTGTTAGATGTACTTTCTTCTATGCCGGAGTTCCAAATGGAACCTGAGTTTGCGGTATTTCCAAACCCAAGTCAAGGAACAAGTTACTTGGAGTTTTACAGTCCTCAGGATGGAGATGCTATGCTTGTGATTAGTGATATTGCAGGGAGACAAATTATAAGAAATATATTGAACCTAAGGCGTGGGCTGAATAAGTGGAGTGTAAGTGGTTTTGCAAGTGGTACGTATTTAATCCATTTGGATTTTGACAAAGCGCAATATACGCAAAAACTTCAAGTGCAATCTTCTGGAAACAACCTTCTTAAAATTGAACCACTTGGTCTTGTTTCGGATGTAAAGATGAATAAATCAACAAAAAACTTTCAGCTTATTGAATGGCAGTATGATGAAGGAGATATTTTACTTTTTAAAGCGTGGTCCTACGGGCGGTCACGTATTGCTGTTTATTACATTAATAGTGATAATAATATAACCTTTGAATTTATCAACTGTCAAGATGCAGAAGGTCATCAGTACACAGTAACCACAATCGGTAGTGTTACTTGGATGGCAGAAAATCTTAAGACGACACGTTATATCAATAATATACCATTGCCGCGAATACAAGATGAGACAGAGTGGAATGCTACAACTGAAGGGGCTTTTTGTTATTCTAATAATGATAGTCTTAGCTTTGCTGCTGATTATGGACCATTATATAATTTCGAAGCAGTGAATAGTGGAACCTTATGTCCGAATGGTTGGCATGTGCCTAGTAACGAGAAATTTAATAATTTAATGATATACTTGCAGAATAATGGTTATAATTACGATGGTAGTAGCGACTCTGATGCTGATCCTGATACGAATAACCTTATTTCAAAAGCTTTAAGTGCAGATTACTCATTTAATCCCTCTGCGAACTCAGGTGTCCCTGGTAATAACGATTACCCAGAATATATGAACCGGAGTGGTTTTAGCGCACTTGCTGCGGGGCACCGTATAGAAACTAACAATTTTGATAATTCTGTGAATTGTATAGGGGACTATTGGACTTCAACCACAAACAGAACGTCATATAATAAGTTTATGGTTAGTTATCAAGTAGCATCCGTCGGTATCTTTTACACTTTTTATAATGATGGCTGTTCTGTGCGTTGTGTGAAAGATTGATATTTGCACTGTCATAGTCACAATATATGGGCATAGAATCTTCCATATTTGCCCTTTATTTCTGTTTTTTACAAAGCTTTGAATAACTTTGTGAATCATCAGTTTTGACTAATTTTATTACATGGCAGCATCTAAAACGGATTTAAGTCAGTTAAATGACAAGCAAAAACAAGCAGTTATTAATGACGATAAGCGGCTTTTAGTATTGGCCGGTGCCGGATCGGGGAAAACTAAAACCTTATTGCAGAAAATTCTGTATTTAATTGAAGAAAAGCATGTGAATCCATCAAATATTCTTGCGGTAACCTTTTCGAAAAATGCGGCAAATGAAATGTTAGATCGCTTAATTATTGCTGCTGATAAAACTAATGAATACTTTGAATTTATTAATGATAAAAACAAGAGCCCTAAGCAGATTTATGATCGACGTTTTTTTTATAGGCGAAAACAGTTTTCATTATTGGACTTACTCAAGGATATGGCGGATTTCCGGATGTGTGGTTGGAAGATCGTATATATCAGGTGATTAAAGAAAGCAATCACGACCTGTTATTGGAGGGAGAATGTCGCCTTTTTTATGTTGCAATTAATAGAGCTCAAGAGCAGCTGTTTTTATTGACTGAGCGAGGAAATGAATCTGTTTTTTTACAATAAATTCCTGATGATTACACGTTTAAAACAGGGACTACGCTTGCCTCGGTAATCGACGAGCTTCACTATTGTATAAACTGCAAGCAGGAAGTTGATGAGAAATTTAGATTTTGCCCGTTTTGTGGTGCAAGGTTGTAGCGGTTTACGTTTTTAACTTGCTATACTCGTCTCATATATGAGTGAACAGTCTTCGCTTTTTTTTGTTTTCCAATCGGTGTAATTATTAATCACAATCGGTATAAATATCAAATTATGAAAAAAACAAACGAGCTATTTCAAAGTCTGTGGGTTGATTATGCCACAAGAAATCCAGAAGCAAAGCGGGTTTACGATCTTTTTGTGAGAGAAGGTGAAGAAGTCATTAACGATCACATTGCATTCAGAACGGTTAATAATTCGTCTATTAATGTGGATGTGTTGGCGCAACATTTTATCAATGTGGGTTACGAATTCAAAGGCGAATATCAATTTGAACAAAAGCACTTATTTGCAAAGCATTTTGAGCATAAAACAATGAAAGATGCACCGCGGGTGTTTATCTCTCAATTAAAAACCGAGGATTTTTCTGAATTTCTTCAAGCAAAAGTTGCGGAAATTGTCGCAAAAATTCCTGCTGATTTGCCATTAAAATCTGAGATATTAACGGCAGGAAATGTATGGGAAGAAAAACCTTCATACGAGGTATATAACAAGCTCCGCGAAGAGTCAGAATATGCGGCTTGGTTTTACCTTTACGGATTTACAGTTAACCACTTTACTGTGAGCGTAACCCATTTGAAGAAACTTAACTCAATGGAAAAAACCAATCAGTTTTTGAAAGACAATGGTTTTTTAATGAACGATTCAGGCGGAGAAATCAAGGGAACCCCAGAGGAGCTGCTTGAGCAATCTAGTATTAAGGCGAATATGAAGCGTATGCAGTTTCAAGAAGGTGAATTTGAGGTTCCCGTAAGTTATTACGAGTTTGCAATGCGATATCTAGACGCAGATGGAAAATTATATTCCGGCTTTATTGCAAAATCAGCAGATAAGATTTTTGAAAGTACCGATTTTTATAAAAAATAAAAAAACTAAACCAACGTCTTCAAAGGTTAGAACTTTGGAGAAGTTATTTTATTAGTTTTTTAATTTGTAACTACTCAGTGCTAAAATTAAAAACATTAACTATTAAGACGCATTTAAAACGATAGCACGATAATCCGCCACATGGCGAATGCAAAAAAAATATGGAACCTCGGACATCAAACAAGAGGTTGCAACCTCTTGTTGATTCCAATGTTTTTTCTCAGGTTTGCGGTAACGAGCTACTTTTGATGATACTGATTAGTTACTTTAATTTTATCGTTGAGGATTAATTGTTTGGAGAAAAACGGAAATTAGTGTTTCTTGTCAAGGTATAAATTGCAGGAAATGAAACGGAAAATCTTTTATTCATCTGCTTTTCAAAAGCTGATATTTTGGTCGCTTCTGTTAATAATAGGATTTATTTATTCCTATAACCAGAGCATAACATATCGTCCACAAAGCATACATGCATGGCGGCAAGCAGATTGTGCCAGCATTACGCTAAATTATTATCAGGATGACATGAATCCATTGCATCCGCAGGTGCATAATTTAACTTCAGATGGAGGAACGACAGGCTATGCTGCAACCAGTGAGATGCCTGTGCTGTATTATTTCTCCGCTATCTTATACAAAATTTTCGGACCGCATGAAATCCTCATTCGCCTCATCAATTTATTTATTTTCTTTTTGGGTTTGTTTTATCTCTTCAGAACTCTGATTTTGTTACTCGACAATAAGTTTTGGGCGATGCTTGTTCCTTTGCTCGTTTTTACTTCGCCGGTTTTGGTGTATTACGGAAATAATTTTCTCACCAATGTTTCGGCATTATCTTTCGCTTTCATTGCCATTTATTATTTTGCCAGATATATGCAAAATCAGCGATTGGTTCATTTGCTGAAAATGATGGGTTTCTTTCTCTTTGCCGGGATATTTAAACTGCCTGCACTGATGAGTTTGTTTGCCATTGCCGGATACCTTGTGTTTAATATGATTTTTGGCGAAAAAAAGACTGATTCACAGAATTTTCCTCACAAATTATATTTTTTTACCGGAATTGGTCTTATTCTGCTCATCATTGGGTCATGGGTTTTATATGCACATCGTTTTAATGAAATCCATGAATGTTATTATTTTTCAACTACGGTATTTCCCTTGTGGAAAATGTCCGGCATACAAATTCGTGAATTAATTTCCCATGTTTGGACATATTGGCGAACAGCTTATTTTCATGATTCGTTGCATCTTGTGTTTCTGATATCGGCAGTTTATACGATATGGAATCTTCGAAAACTAAGTCGTATGCATCTTGCGATTCTGATTTTTCTTGTCATGCAGTTTTTCGTGTTTGTTGTCTTGCAATTTCAAACATTTTATAATCACGATTATTATACCATAAATCTGAATATCCTGCCAATCAGTTTTTTAGTTTCAGCTTTATGGATATTAAAAAAGCAGAAGCCTGAATTTTTCAATGGAAAATGGTTAAAAATCGGTTTTGGCTTGTTGCTAATTTTGAATGTTTATCATGCAGCAAATCAACAGCAATTTCGCATTAATGCCTGGCCAAATAAGTATTATCAACTTAAGGCTGATGTTTATGATATTGAGCCTTATTTACGGGAAATTGGTTTGGCTTATGATGATAAAGTGATTTTCATTCCGGATGGTTCAAATGTCAGCTTGTGCTTAATGAATCAACATGGCTGGACACAATATCAGGATGCCAGATTTAATCGTGCCGAACCTATCCTTTATAATCAGGATATTGCGGGTATTGAGGCTTCAATTGAGAGGGGAGCAAAATATTTAATTGTCAATAATCCTGCCGATTTGGAAACTTACCCTTACGTTAAACCCTTTGCAAGCCATTTAGTTGGCAAATATAAATCGATATTAATTTTTGATTTGCAAGATACTGTCAGAAATTTTAATCCGGATGAAAAATCGGTGCTTATGGATTTATTTTGCAATGCAGAAATGATTCAAAATCAGAAATTTCTTTGTGCTGATAGTTTGACAGTTATTGGAAATGTCGTGATGCAAAGTGATGAACATGTTTTTGACGGTGACTTCTCGTGTCGAACAGATAAAAATAAACCTTACGGATTCGCGTGGGAGCTGCCTGAAGGTGCAAAACAGGGTGAAATGTTTGAAGTTTCTGTTTGGCGCTATGGCGGAGATGCAGAAATTATTGCGTCAGCTGATGATGCGTCTTATTTTTACTTGAATAATGCTGAGCGTGTGGAAACAAAAGGTGCTTGGGAGAAATTGGTTTTGAGCTTTGCCATTACAGAAAAAATGCATTCCCGACATTTAAAAATTTATTTGTATAATTCGGGAAATAATCCTGTTTGGTTTGATAATTATCGCATCGTCAGGTATGCAGACCCTTTTGACTTAGGCATTGTTACAAAATAACTGCGCCTATTCTGTTCACTTTATTTCGTAATAACACCTTAGAATAACTTTTTTTAAAAAATAACTTCTCTAAAGTTTAGAACTTTGGAGAAGTTATAAAATTTAAAAATAAAAAGTTATTTCTGTTCTCCCCAGGTATCGTAATGTACAAGAGATTCATCGTAACGATATTCTGGTTTTAAATCTTCTGCAGGAACACCAATTGGGAAAATAGCAAAAGGTTCAACGGTATCTGGGGTGTTTACGACCTCTTTAATTCCTTTAATTCTTGGCGGAACACTCCAAATGGCAATCCAAACTGAACCTAGTCCCAAATCATGTGCTGCAAGGTGAATGTTTTGGGCAGCACAAGAGCAATCTTGCGGATAGAAACCGGGGAAACCTTCTTTTTTTGGGTCACCGCAGATTAAAATGGCTGCTTTTGCCTGTTTGAACATGTCGTTTCCCTCATCGATTTTGTCTGCCAGCATATTTAATTTTTGCCTGTCTTTAACAACAACAAAATGCCAAGGGCGACCATCTCCTGCGCTGGGAGCGTTCATTGCCGCTTCAAGGATTGTTTTTATCTGTTCATCGCTTACCGGTTCATCTTTAAATTGGTGATATGAGCGGCGTGTCATGATTGCTTTGAGTGTTTCCATAATCATTCTTTTTTTTCAAGTACGAAGATTAACAATTTCCATTAATTCGCCAAAATGCAGAGCGTTTTTTCAGTAAAAAGTCTTTTATATTTAGTGGTTGTTCTTTTTGTTTCGTTATAAAATCCTTAAATATACTGTGGTTATTCGCTGATTTTATGCCTCGTTAAAAGCAAAAATAACATCGTCTATTCTGTCAACCTTATTTTTTAACAACCACTTAGTGTTTTCTTGCAGAGACTAAAATACAGCCTACCCTTTTTTCAGCGCCTCAATTTGTGATTCCAACAGTCGGATGTTCTCTTCAGCGTCCGATTTTTTCTTTGTTTCCATAGCCACCACTTTTTCTGGTGCATTATTTACAAAGCGATCGTTGCTGAGTTTCTTCATAATGGTTTTCAAAAATCCGCGATTGTATTCCAATTCCTTTTCCAACTTTGTAATTTCTTCTTCTGTGTTAATCAGATTTCCCAACGGAACAAAATACTCATTGGTGTTGACAATAAATGTTCCTGCGCCGTCAATTTTTTCTGTGATATGCGATAAATCACTGATATTACAAAGCTTAATTACCAATGGTTCAAATCGTGCATTGTAAGATTTTTCGTGCGGAATGACACGAAGCTCCAAAGGTTCTTTTTGCGCAAGATTTTTCTCTTTACGGATGGTACGGATATTCGAAATAACTTCTTTAGTAAAATCAAACTCTGTCAATAATTCATCGTCAACGCTTGTGATTTCAGGCCATTCTGCAATCATGATGCAATCTTCATCTTTACGCTCACGAATGAGATGCCAAATTTCTTCAGTAATAAATGGTGTGAAAGGATGCAAAAGTTTCAGCATGGCTTCAAAGAACTCAACCGTTGCTGCGTAGGTTTTTGCGTCAATTGGTTTCTGATATGCCGGTTTAATGCTTTCCAGATACCATGAACTGAACTCATCCCAGAACAAGCGGTAAACAGTCATCAGAGCTTCCGACAAGCGGAAATCATCAAATTGTTGGTTGAGGTTTTTAATGGTTTCGTTCAATTTGTTTCGAAACCATTCAATGGCGATGCCTGCATGTACCGGTTGGCTGATGGTTTCATCAACTTCCCATGTTTTTACTAATCGGAATGCATTCCATACTTTATTGCTAAAGTTGCGACCTTGTTCTGGCAAATTGTCATCGTATAATAAATCGCCGCCGGCAGGTGAGCAAAGCAACATGCCCATGCGAACGCCGTCTGCACCGTATTTGTCAATTAAATCAATCGGATTCGGACTGTTTCCGAGCGATTTTGACATTTTACGATGCTGTTTGTCGCGAACTACTCCATGAAGATAAACGTTGGAGAATGGTTTTTCTCCTGTATATTCATATCCGGCAATAATCATACGTGCAACCCAGAAGAATAGAATCTCGGGTGCAGTAATTAAGTCGTTGGTTGGGTAATAATATTTGAATTCCTTATTGTCAGGATTTTTAATGCCGTCGAAAACGGAAATTGGCCACAACCATGAGCTGAACCAGGTGTCTAATACATCTTCATCCTGACGGAGATCTGCTGTTTTTAAATTCGCATTGCCGGTTTTTTTTATGGCTAGTGTTAATGCTTCTGCTTCGGTTTCTGCAACAACAAATTCATTGCTGTTTGGCAGATACCACGCCGGAATACGATGTCCCCACCATAATTGACGGCTGATGCACCAGTCGCGCACGTTTTCCATCCAGTGGCGATATGTATTTTTAAATTTTGGAGGATAAAGTTTGATTTCGTCGTTTTCAACCGCATCCAAAGCAGGTTTTGCCAAATTTTCCATTTTCAAAAACCACTGCATAGATAATTTTGGCTCAATGACTGAGTTTGTGCGCTCTGAACGACCGACTTTATTGGTGTAATCCTCAATTTTGAGCAGATTCCCGGCTGTTTCTAAATCTTTTACGGAAAGTTTGCGTGCATCAAAACGATCTGTGCCGATATAGAGCTCAGCTGCTTCATTTAAGGTTCCGTTATTATTGAAAATGTCGATGCTTTCAAGATTGTGTGTTACTCCGATTTTGTAATCGTTTTCATCGTGAGCCGGCGTAATTTTTAAGCAACCTGTTCCGAATTCCATATCCACATATTCATCTTGAATAATTGGCACCACACGGTTTACTAATGGTACAATTGCTTTTTTATCATGTAAATGCTTAAACCGTTCATCATTCGGATTAATACAAACGGCAGTGTCACCCAAAATTGTTTCAGGACGTGTGGTTGCAATCGTTATAAATTCATTTTCATCGCCTTCAATTTGGTATTTTACGTAATATAGTTTTGATTGCTCCTCGGTGTGAATAACTTCTTCATCTGAAACTGCAGTTTTTGCCTGTGGATCCCAATTTACCATGCGTACGCCGCGGTAAATCAGTCCTTTCTCATGCATATCCACAAAGGTTTTTATTACAGAATCGGAGCGAACTTCATCCATAGTAAATGCTGTTCTGTCCCAATCGCAGCTTGCGCCGAGTTTTTTCAATTGTTCCAGAATAATGCCTCCGTGTTTTTCTTTCCATTCCCAGGCATGTTTCATAAATTCATCACGGGTCAGGCTGTTTTTGTCAATGCCTTCATCGCGGAGTTTGTTAACCACTTTTGCTTCTGTGGCAATGGATGCATGATCAGTGCCAGGTATCCAAACTGCATTTTTTCCAAGCATACGTGCACGACGAACCAAAATATCCTGAATGGTATTATTCAGCATATGTCCCATGTGTAAAACGCCGGTAACATTCGGTGGCGGAATTACATTCACGTAAGGTTCGCGATTATCCGGTTCTGAGTGGAAAAACCCGTTGTCCATCCAATATTTATACCATTTTTTTTCTGCACTTCCGGCTTCGTATTTGCTTGGAATATTCATGTTTATTTATTTTTTATTCGAGTTTACAAAAATAGCAAATTATACCGATAATTAGAAGTTAGAGGTTAGAAGTTTGAGGTTAGAAGTTTGAGGTTAGAGGTTAGAGGATAGAGGATAGAAGTTAGAGGTTAGAGGTTAGAGGTTAGAGGCCCCGACATTAGTCGGGGTTGCTTCGTGTTGCATTTTTCAGTTCGCAAATTCCTGAAAAATGACACTCAGGGAATTTGATCCGCCGGGGGGCTGCCTGTTACGCCGGTAGTCGCACAGGCCGACTGCTGGCGGAGACAAGGGTTTGAGGTTAGAGGTTGGAAACTTGAAAGTGTTTTTTTTCTAACCCCTAACTCCTGATTCCTGTATCTGGGCAGCTTTTCGGTATTCGGCTATTAGTTAGCACTTGCTTTGCTTGTTGCAAAAACTGTTCGTTAGGGGCTTCCGCTGGTCGCCCAACTCACAGTTTGCAACAAAAAAGCAAAGCCAGCACTAAGCTAGCCGCCTACTCCCGGCTGCGGGTTATTAGAAGTCCCCTATATTGTAGCTTGATTTTGAGTGTGCCGTGTGTGAAATCGTGGGGTTTAAATTATCAGGCATGAAAAAGAGGAATTTTGGAGAATACTATGGTTAAATAGTTCAGTGTTTTTAATCCCTCTGTTTCATATTGCCTAATGCTTGTTTTATTTCACATTGACAAAGTAAAGGGATTAGAGCGCATGTGTCAATCACAAAAATAAGGGATATTGTTGAGGTAAAATCACAAGATTTAGCTGTGATTTTCGAAAATGCCTTCTCCAAATTGATTAATGTGAGCTTTTAATGCTTCTGATTCAATTTCATGATAAAATCTCTCACGAAATTTGCAGTAGAATTTTTTATTTGTAACTAATCAGTATCAGCAAAAGTAGCTCATTACCGCAAATTTGAGAAAGAATATTGGAATCAACAAGAGGTTGCAACCTCTTGTTTGATATCTAGTGTCCTATATTTTCTTTTTTTGCATCCGCCATGTGGCGTATTATCATGCTATCGTTTCAAATGTGTTTGAATAGTTAATGTTTTTAATTTTAGCACTGAGTAGTTACTTTTATTTTAATTCTTCGAGACTTTCGTTGGGATCGATAATTTTTGCTGCTACTGCATAAATTGCCATTGCCGCTACGGATTTAATGCTTAGTTTATCGCTGATATTACGCCTGTGACTAAGTGATGTATGATTACTGATATGAAGTTTATCTGCGATTTCTTTAATGCTGTCGCCACGGATGAGCAATTTTAGTACTTCGGTTTCACGATCGGATAAAATGTTGGAATATTGAAGTTTAGATTTGTTTTGCTGTGTATATTTTCGTAAAATATTCAGGATGGTCTTTTTATCGTCGTTGAGGTAAATGCATTCCTGAAACATGTCGCAAAAACTTCTGTCATATAAAGTTGTAAGTAGGGCAATAAAAGTTGCATTTTTAAATTGCTTATTTAGATTTTTTTTGAGATTCGGGCAGTTGTTAATAACAACCGGATTGATTATAACAATATCCCAGTTTATTTCTTCAGCTATACAATTCGGGTCGTGTTTGGGGATATTACGGCACGCTTGAAAATTGACCGCCCCAAGTTCATATAAGAGGTTTTCGATTCCTCCGACAATGATGCTTGAAGGTTCAATGAGCAATATGTTGCTTTGCTTAGTCATGGCTTTTCACCTCCATTGTTTCTGCCAGCGGGATAAGGATTTCATTTTCAATGCGTGCATGAATTTGTAAATCTTCATCAAGCTTAGCGAGTGTTTCTATGATTTTTCTACGAAGTTTGATGTCATTCGCAGGAGGTAAAAATTTGACTAAAAGCGAGATTAAATCTTCGAGTTTTGCTTCAATATCATCATGATGCTGCTTGTATTTTTCAACAGTATAATTAGACGTTTCTGCATTTCCTTGAATTAAATTTCGCATGTAAGGAAAAACAATGTCATCTTCGTACTTAAAATGCTGTTCAACTTCCTGCAGATAGTCATTAAAGAATTTTTGCAGCATTTTAAACTCTGAATTGGTGTTGTGATTGATTAATGTATTTATGTGTTTTGATATGATGGGATAAAACTCTGAAGTGTAGTAATCATGTGAAGATTTCAGGTAATCGATAATTTGCTCGGTATCCTGTTTGTTAAATGTGATATTATCTTCAATTAAGTGATGCACTTGTAGATTAAATAAACTCAGTAAAAATTCGGGATTAATTTTATTTTGTTTTGCATAACCTTGAATTGTACATTCCTGCACTCCGAGTGGGATATTTAAGCGCTCTAAAATCACAATCAAATCGGGATGATTAATGATTGCATTGGCAATTGGGGTGTTTTTATTGAATAGTTTCATAAAGTCATTAGTTGGTAATTTTTTGAAAGATCAAGCTCATATAGGATACAAATATACAAATTCTAAATAACAAATAAATCCCAATTTAACAAAACCTAAACTCCAAACTTTCACTTTGTGCTAAATTGCTGGCTGCCTGCTGCAATTGAAATTTCCTTAACTCAAGGTTTCGACTTTCCTATTTGCATTCCTGCGCTTAGCGAGACCTTGACCAGGAAATTACAAAAGCGTTGATCCCAGCCCCAAAGGAGCGTTAGCGTATAACATCGGACATCGTCCGATGTTATGACAAAGCAAACTCAGGAGCTCTGAAGGAGCGAAAGAAAGAAAAATGTGCTAAACTGTGAGAAGAAAGCACCAAATCCCAAAACCCAATTTAACAAATTCCAAATTTCAAACGGTTGCATTGTGCTAAACTGCTGGCTGCCTGCTATTATTAATGTTTTTCACTTTTACGTGTATAGAAAGCTTTCGCAACGCCACTATTCATCTACGATTTTCTTAAGTTTGAAGTTTAGCAGTCTGTTTTGCACAAGGGCGTAGGTGAATAGCCTGTGTTTTGCGATGCCTTACTGCCGTGTTGAAGGCATGGCGATTGGAATGAGCCCATGCAAGCAACAAAACGGCAGTGGCAGAGCAGAATGCAGCTAGTAGCCGCAGACCGACCCCAAACCGTGATATTTGTGTTTTCACACTTAAATATTTAATTTGTATTTGGTGAGAATCGAATAAATTTTCGCTGTTTGGGGATGTGCCCAAATTATATCCATAAAAAGGTTTTGAGATGCGGATTGGGTTTTTTATTTTTACGCAAAAGATAAATTGTTATGACATTAATAAAATCGATTTCCGGAATTCGGGGGATAATTGGCGGGAAACCGGGTGATAATTTAACGCCTTTGGATGTGGTGAAATTTGTGTCGGCTTATGCTGTATGGGCGAAAGAAAGCCGAAATATTACTGATAGAAAATTAAAAATTGTTGTTGGGAGAGATGCTAGAATTTCAGGGCCGATGGTGTCGAATTTGGTTTGTGCCAGCCTGCAAAGTATGGGTGTTGATGTGATTAATATCGGACAGGCAAGTACGCCGACAACCGAAATGGCGGTGATGTTTGAAAATGCTGACGGTGGGATTATTATTACGGCAAGTCATAATCCGAAGGAGTATAATGCCTTGAAATTATTGCGACACACCGGAGAATTTTTAGATGCAGAAGAAGGTTTACGGATTTTGGAATTGGCAGATGCATCGGATTTTCATTATTCAGGTGTTTTGCAACTTGGCGAATTAAGTGAAATTTCCAATTACGAGGATAAACATATTGAAGCGATATTAACACTTGATTTAGTGAATGTTGAGTCAATTCGTCAGAAAAATTTTAAAGTGGCGATTGATTGTGTGAATTCTGTTGGCGGTACGAGTATTCCGAAATTGTTGAAAGTGCTTGGCGTGGAACAGGTTTTTGAGTTGTATTGTGATCCGAACGGACATTTCCCGCATAATCCTGAGCCATTGCCGGAGAATTTAACGGAAATCTCAGCACAAATTCAAAAACAAGGCGCCGATTTGGGTTTTGTGGTGGATCCTGATGTTGATCGACTAGCGATTGTAAGTGAAGACGGCAGCATGTTTGGAGAAGAATATACCTTGGTTGCCATTGCTGATTACGTGCTGTCAAAAACGCCGGGAAATACGGTTTCAAACATGTCGTCAACACGTGCATTACGTGATGTGACAGAGGCGCATGGTGGAAAGTATGCCGCTGCGGCAGTGGGAGAGGTGAATGTTGTAGAGATGATGCGACAAACCAATGCAATTATTGGCGGTGAAGGAAACGGAGGCGTTATTTATCCTGAATTGCATGCCGGCAGAGATGCTTTAGTTGGGATTGCGCTGTTTTTATCATTGCTTGCCGAGAAGGATATGACAGTATCTGATTTGCGAAAAACCTATCCGAATTATGTGATTTCAAAAAATAAAATTGCTTTAACTCCGGAAATCAATGTGGATGTTGTGCTTGAAAAAATTCGGGAGCAATATAAAAATCAACCGGTTAATACAATAGACGGGGTGAAAATTGAGTTTGCCGATGAATGGGTGCATTTGCGCAAATCGAATACTGAGCCGATTATCCGGATATATTCTGAAAGCAAAACTGCTGAAGGTGCTGATGCATTGGCGCAGAGGCTTATTGAAGATATTAAAGCAGTAATTGCTTAATTCTAAAAACATCGTTAAAAAGCTTAATAAACCCTTAATAAAAATACGATGTTTCGTGAAATAACGTTTTAATAAAAATCGAAACTCATGAAGCGTAGTATCCCATTTTGGATTTTATTCATAGGCGCAATTTTGTTTGCAGTTTTTTTTCACATGAAACCGGCAGGACTTAATCTGCTTTTATTTAACGGCTTTATTCTGGGCGTTTGGTTGTGTTTCCGACGGATAAATTTCCAGAATTTTCATCATGTTATTTTGACCATAGGCATGCTTTTGAGTGCTGTTTTTTCAGTATTTACCAATTCAGAGCTTGCTATTTTCATGAATTATTTGTCCATGATTTTGTTGAGTGGAGCTGTTGTTTTTCCTGAAACTCGCTCAATAGTTTATTTAATTGGGATAAAAGTTTTGAATGTGTTTTACGGGTTTCAAGAATTTTTTCTGCGGTTACGTCGGGTAGATGAAAAACCCGGAAAGTTTCGGAAATTGTGGAAATGGTTAAAAATTCTTGTGATCCCTATCGCAATCATTTTAATTTTTGTTGCGATTTATCGGGGTGGCAGTCCTTGGTTTGATGACATGGCTGGCAACTTTTTTGAAAGTATTGGCAATGTATTAACATTAATTTTTGGTGAGATTGACTGGTGGTGGATAGCGACAGCGTTTATGGGATGGTTATTTCTCGTTTTTCTTTTATTGGGCAAAGCAAATAATGACATTGTTAAATCAGAAATAAAATCGAAGGATATTTTGTTTAGAAATCGTAGTAATCGTGTTTACAGAGGGCGAAAAACCGGATTGAAAGCTGAGTATCGTGGTGCTTTGTTTCTGTTAATTGGTTTGAATCTTATTTTATTGCTGGTAAATTCCCTTGATGTGATAAATGTGTGGTTTGGATTTGAATGGGAGGGAGAGTACCTTAAGCAGTTTGTTCATGAAGGCACTTGGCTATTGATTTTTTCAATTCTAATATCTATTGCAATTATCTTGTTTTATTTTCGTCGTAATCTGAATTTTTATCCAAAAAACAAGACATTGAAAATTGTCGCTTACGTCTGGCTGATTCAAAATATAGTGCTTGCTGTTTCCGTTTTGATTCGTAACATGCATTATATTGATTATTTCAATTTGGCATACAAGCGGATAGGAGTGATCTTTTTTATTTTGGCTGTGATTGTCGGAGTTATTACGGTTATCATAAAAATTCACAACCAGAAAACTGCTTTTTTCTTGTTGAGATATAATGCATTAAGTATTTATTTGATTTTTCTGACAATGAGCTTTTTTAATTGGGATGTTATCATTGCACGGTATAATTTTGGGTATTCAGAAACAGCATTTGTACATTATGATTATATGGTTCGCTTGGATGAAAAAGCCTTGCCTTGGTTAGAGAAGGAAAAAGAGGAATTGCAGGAAATTGATGCGATGCAAACTCAACAATTTGATTTTGCTGTTAATTACATGAGTTCTGAGCTTTATTATAGTCGAATTCAGGAGGAAATTGATGCGTTTGTTGAAACATATCCAGAGCGACATTGGTTGTCATGGAATTATGCAGATTATCGGGCATATAAAATGCTTTCGGATTAATTTTGGATATGTTTTACCGTGTTTTTTAGGGGTTGTCAATAAATAAGTTGGCAAAATTTTGACGACAGTTTTCGTTGAAAATGATTAACTTTGCAATGATGAAGAAATTTCTCGGCATATTTTTTATTATTTTCATGGTTTGGGGGTGTTATGAGATAGAGTCTTATCCACCCGAACCTGAGATAACTTATATTTCTTTTGAATTAGCTGATAGTGTTGATTTATTGGGTAATACTGTTTTAAGTGGAACTCTTCGTTTTTCTTTTATTGATGGTGATGGAGATGTTGGTGATTATGTGCCGACTGATACAAGCCTTAATGATTCGGTTAAACATGTTTTTATTGATTTGTACAAGAAAGAAGATGGAATATTTGTCAGGCAAGATTTGATTGTGGATTACTATTACCGTATTCCATATTTTGAGCCTGGAGCAAATAATCCGGTATTAAAAGGTGATGTATTAATATATGATTTGAATTTTTACGCTCCGTTTGATGGAGATACGCTTCGTTACCAATTTTATATGCGCGATCGTGCTGGGAATAAAAGCAATATTGAGCAAACTGATTTATTTGTTCCGCAGGATTCGCTTAACTGAATGGAATAACATTTCGGTAATGTTCGTATCGTTCGACAATTTCATTAACATAATTTACCGGTTGATATCCAGTGCAGTAACCGTTTCTTACCACTTCGTCTTCGTAAAATTTCGGATTAGATTTATGCAGTAGAAAATCTTCAACATTTCTGTCCCATACATTCGGATTATGATTATATTTTTCGGCAAGTCGTATTGCATCCTGTACATGACCGAAACCAACATTGTAACCAGCTAGTATAAATTTCACTCGATCCTGATGTGATGTGACGGATTCTGGCACGAGTTTATCAAGATAGTTTATGTATCGTGCTCCAGCTAGTATTTGTTCATTAATTGATGAGTTTTGATTAACACCCATAGATGCAGCAGTGGAAGGCATAAATTGCATAATGCCAAAGGCGCCAGCCCATGAAACTGCATTTGGGTTAAAGCGTGATTCTTGAAAAATTAAGGAAGCCAGCAATCTCCAATCCCAACCAATTATATCGGCAGCATCTTGAATTACAGCATCATATTCAGAAATTCGTCCATCTTTTCCTGAATAAAACACACTTGACATGGTTGTTGTAGCTCGTGAGCTTTTGAAATATTTGTGATATAGATATTTGTATTCTGCTGTTTCCTTGTATTCAATTAGCCATGTATTAATGCTGTCTTTCAGAGCATTTGACTCTTTTCGTACAGCCCAAGCGAGATTTTGTGGAAAACTAACAGGAATACTGATGTCAATATTTTTAAAATATGATTTATTAATGATTGCTACGTTCTCATCACATACGGTATAATCGATTTGTCCATTCGCGACTAAGCGAATCAGCTCCTCCATTTCTAGCGTGTCATTTTCAATAATTTTAATTTCTCCGGCAATTTCTTCTTTAATATTTCGCAAGCGATCATATGCCGAACCTCCTTTTTGAATATGAATAGTTTTACTTTCAAGTTCAAGTTGATTATTGATGAATTCTGCTGAATCGTTTTCATTAATTGGACGTTTTCGCTGCACAAGTACTTGTCGGGTTTGTGCGATTGGTTCTGTAAATTCAAAAACTTTTTTTCGTTCAGGAGTAATTGTAAGGCTTTGTGCAATGATATCTATGTCTCTTTTTTTTAGGTAATCGGTGCTCTTAATTAAGTCGTTTTCAACGATTATTTTAAGTTTGAGATTGTGGACTTTTGTAAATTTATTAAGAATATCATATTGGAAACCCATGGGTTTTCCGCGATACACAAAATAGTCGGTTGAGTTTGTACTAACCCCGACAATGAGTTTTCCACGATTTAAAATTTCAGGAAAGTCAATGGCTGTATTGTCTTTATCTGGTGCTTCCTTGGTGCTTAGTGTGCATTTGCCAAATATTAATGCAAATACGAAAAGTCCCATGAAGCCCAAATATTTGAGCTTTGAATATTTCATATGTAAAGTTTTAGTCATAAAATTCCCAAGAGAAACCAAAATGTAATCCTCCGACTCTGTTCGGATAAGATAACAAAGAATATCCTCTTAGGTTTAAAAAGCTTTGGCCTACATTAGAATAACGTAAGAAAGCACGAAAACGTTTCACTTTGAAGCTTAAAAATGCATCAATCAGTGGAACAGATTCGTTTATTTGTTGATTTTGGATGGCGAAGAAACCCGTTGCCGGGATATATGTATATGATTCATAATCAGAGAAAAAACGTGCATCAATGCCAAGTTTGAGCAGCATATTATTATCAAAAATCAGATTTTCATAAAAAACGCCTGTAAATGCTATGAATTCGGGGAGTTTTATGATTTCAGACTTGTCGATATATTGAAATGCGACATCCCCTTTGAGTCCAAATTTGCCAAGATAAAAGGTTTTTGATAGGCCGGCATTTGCTACATTCATTGTTTGATTTAGTTGTGTGGGAATTCCGGTTTCTGCAATATAAATACTATTGTTAAGCAATGCATGATTGACATATGCTTTTAGGTGATAATTTCTCATCACAAAAGCCAATTCAGTGCGTAAGGTAAATGTTTTATTAAATTGATTGTCCCATTTAAAATGATTTGACGCAAAGGTTTCATAAAAGTAGTTTGTTTCTTGATTTGAAACTGTACTGTTTAAAAATATGCCTGAGTTGCCAGTTGAATCTGTTAGGAAAGCAAACTTTCCATTAAGGTTGATATCTCCTTGTGTCCTCCCGCTAATACCAAATTCACTTTCTAGGCTGTAGTGTGTTTTTGTTCTATTCATTGAGAATATGGAGGCTTTTATACTATGATTTTCAATCAATTCATCTCCAGTAACAATGTGATATTTGCTGAATGTATTGTTTATACCGGCAAATAATCTCCAATTAGAGATGCTATCCTTTTTGTGAAAGTATTGTAATCCTGCTGTGTGACTTAATGTGTTTAGTGATATTGAATCAAATGTTATTGCAGAATCTCTGTAAATATGTTCGTAAAAGTCTGATGGAATATCTGAATAGATACGAGAGTTTCTTTCTAAACTAATTTGTTGATAGATGCTAAATTTTCCTTGATGAGATATTTGGATTGCAGTATCAGTTTCTGTAAAGATGGTATCTAGTTGCATTTTGCCTAGTCGATATTCTTGAGTAAAGGAAAGCTTCTGATGCGTAGTTGTGGTTTCAGCATTTTTCAGATTTACTTCGAGGTTTGGGATTCTTTGATTATCGATACGATAAGCTGAGTCGTTTACAATGCCTCCAAACTCTTGAAAACTATATTTGTTGTGAATGAAGCTTAAATGATTTTGATATCTTTTTTTAGTATAAGATTGCCAAAAGTTGAAATCTTTTACTTTTGATTCTGAATGAATAAAATCGCCATTTGATTTTATTGATCGATATTTAATGCCCATATTTACAAAAGGAGAGGGGTTAGCCGTAAACACAGCCATAACATCTTCAAAATCCTGGGGTCCACTAATGAATTGGAATTTTGCAAATGGTTTTCTCGTGTCGAAAAATGTGATTTGATTTGTTTGTGTTGTGTATTTTTGTAGGGGTTGTAGAAAGATAAATTTAGGTGTTTGACTTTGTTTAAAATAGTCAAATGCTTTAAATGGATGTCCATTGTTTCCGGTTCTCATACCACCGAATACATTGTCTTGATAATAGTTTTCGACATTATGAAAGATTTCAAGTGTTGTATCTTTTTTGATGTTAGCATTAATTTCTTGTGGGATGAAATTCAACTGAAACGTATCAAAGTGTCTTTCAATTCCTTCATGTTGGGCACTTAAGAGTGTCCATGAACAAAGGAAGGATATTATCAGCCCATATTTTTTCATAGTGCAAAGATACAAAAAAAGCCTTGCGAAAATTCGCAAGGCTTTAAAAATAGGCGGCGACCTACTCTTCCACGTTAGTAGTACCATCGGCGCTAGTGAGCTTAACTTCTCTGTTCGGAATGGGAAGAGGTGTGACCTCA
>JAYEFQ010000090.1:0-2836 GCA_034658655.1 Bacteroidota bacterium | reverse complement strand
AAAACAAATCTGGCCACTACCCTTGGGATGAATTGTGGTTTGATAGAACAGATAATTCACCTTCTGTATATAATGGTAAATTTGGTGCAGCATCATATGATTGGTCAGCAGCAACAAATGATAATACTAAACGAAATTTCAATTTAGCCATTGGATTTAATACTACAGATGTAGTAAATTGTAATAGTTTTGAATTGACGCTCCCTATAGTATTAAAACAGTTTTCAGTAGCAAAAAATAATGAAAACATTTACATTAACTGGATAACAGCAAGCGAAATAAATAACGATTTTTTTACAATTGAACATTCACTAGATGGTGTAAACTTTACAGAAATAAAAAGAATTAATGGCGCAGGAAATTGTAATAGAGAAATAAGTTATAGTTTTATTGATAAAAATGCCAAAGAAGGGATTAACTATTATCGTTTAAAACAAACTGATTTTGATGGTAAATATACATATTCCAAAGTACAAGCAGTATATTTTGATGAGATATATATAAATGTTGAAATATATCCAAACCCTGTTATTGGTAAAGTGTTAAATATTAAAACTAATAACACAGAAAACACATCGATAAATATATATAATTGTATAGGTGAAAAAATGGGAATAAAAATTACTAATAAAAACAATATACATATAATTGATGTTTCCAATTTACCTAAAGGAATATATTTTGTTGAGACAAGAGTGGTAGGATTCTCTGAATATAAAAAGATACTAATACAATAATTCTAAAAATATATTTTATTCATTTGTAAATGATAGAGTTGCATTTGCTGGTTGAATTTACATCGGCATAATACTGGCAATTTTGATTTTAGAATGGTATTCCTTTGGCTAATACTTTTTAATAATTGGATAAATACTTATTTTTGTAATTGAAAAATATAAAGATTATGAAAACGTATGAATGTTTAAAACCCTCAGAAATTCCGGCTGAATTTGTCCCGGGAGAGGTGCACCAAAAAGTGTATTTATTGAATGGAGAATTGGTGACTTGGAATGGAATATACCAGGATGTTAAGTCTCCGGTATATGTGACTGAAGAAAACGGAGATTGTCATCCTTATCATTTAGGATCTTATCCGAAATTGACGAGTAAAGAATCTATGTCTGCGTTGAATTCAGCGATTGAAGCATATGATTACGGACGCGGTAAATGGCCAGTAATGGGTGTTGAAAAGCGTACTGCGATTATGTCAAAATTTCTTAACAGAATGGCTGAAAAGCGTGATGAGATTGTTCGTATTCTTATGTGGGAGATTGGAAAATCTTATCCAGATTCATTGAAAGAATTTGATCGTACTTTGGATTATATTCGGGATACCATTGATACCTATAAAGAGCTTGATCGTGACAACAGCCGTTTAAAAATTGAGCAAGGAATATTCGCACAAATCAGACGTTCACCTTTGGGCGTTGTGCTTTGTATGGGGCCTTATAATTACCCGCTGAATGAGACATTTGCAACATTAATTCCGGCTTTGATTATGGGAAATACTGTAATATTCAAACCACCGAAGGTTGGGGTCTTATTGTTTGAACCATTACTTGAGTTATTTGCAGAGTGTTTCCCTAAAGGAGTTGTGAATACAATTTATGGAAAAGGTCGTGAAGTAGTAACTCCTTTGATTGAAAGTGGGAAAATCAATTCCTTAGCTTTTATCGGTAGTAGTAAAATTGCCGATACACTTAAGTTGATGCATCCAAAACCACATCGTATGCGTACTATTCTTGGATTGGAAGCGAAGAATGTGGCTATCATAATGAAAGATGCTGATTTAGATAGTTCAATTCCTGAAATTGTGAGTGGTGCCTTATCATTTAATGGTCAGCGTTGTACTGCTTTGAAAATGTTGTATGTGCACGAGTCGATAAAGGATGAATTCCTTAAACGCTTAGTGAAAGCCGTTGATGCTTTAAAGGTTGGTTTGCCATGGGAAGATGGTGTGAAAATTACTGCACTTCCTGAAGAAGGAAAGACTGAGTATCTTAAAAATCTTGTTGATGATGGAATTTTACATGGTGCAAAACTAATGAATCCGGAAAAAGGAGGCAAAATTATTAATTCGATGTTTACACCTGCCGTTATGTATCCTGTTAATGATAAGATGAAGATGTATTACGAAGAGCAGTTTGGTCCTGTTATTCCTGTTATATCATATACAGATATTGGGGAGCCATTGCAGTATATCATTGATTCAAAATATGGACAGCAAGTAAGTTTATTTGGAACGAATCCTGATACGATTGCACATTTAATTGATCCTTTGGTGAACCAGTTGTGTCGTGTGAATATTAATTCTCAATGTCAACGTGGACCAGATACCTTTCCATTTACTGGACGAAAAGATTCAGCAGAAGGCACACTTTCTGTTTACGATGCACTAAGATCATTTAGTATTCGTAGTATTGTGGCTGCAAAGGGAACAGAAACTAATAAAGCAATTGTGCGTGATGTGATTCGAAACAATAAATCGTCTTTCTTATCAACAGATTTTATTCTTTAGAAAGCGATTATCGATATTTTTTAGACGTGTTTTCTTACGTCGAATATACGTTATTAAGGCAGGGAGAAATCTCTGCTTTTTTATTAAACGTATCCTTTTAGAAATGCTTGACGCCGATTTTCTGGGAGTTTTTCAATTGCATAGCGTAGGCATGTACGAGGCATGTTTTTGTAATGCGTTACTAAAAACTAATCGGGAACATGCATTGCTTTTTTGCTAATTTCTTTGAGCGGAACTTACTGCTTTTTGAATCAGGTCATATTTATGATGTAGTAGTATTTTTGCAATTGAAAGCGGGGTTTCATACATGCCTTTTTT
>JAYEFQ010000089.1:0-13684 GCA_034658655.1 Bacteroidota bacterium | reverse complement strand
GTTGCTTCGTTGTAATCTTCAAAAATAACTCCACTAACTGGTTGCCATGATAAATCAAAGTCTGAAGTTGTTGCACTGAGTGTTGTAACGTTTCCACATACATCAAAGTCATCACCTGCGTCAATTAATGGTTGTTCAATAAATGTAACAACAATTGTATCTTTATCATGACAACTTGGTAATAAGGAATTATTTTCTCTCCACAAAAAATGATATTCTCCCGGACCACCAACATTCACAGATGTTTCATTACTAGTTGGAGGGTTAAAATTCACTGATTCAGGATTCAAATCAGATAAATTTGTCCAATATCCATCGGCATCATAATCGGGTGAACCTGCTGGTAAATCATAAAATGCATTCAAATCAGCCAATAACCCACAAACGGAGAAATCATTTCCGGCAAATGCATCAGGTTTTTTATAAAGATGAATAGTCATTGTGTCCACATCTGAACAGACACCATTAGTAACCACCCATAAAGCAGGAAATTCTATATCTGCATTTCCACCAAAACTCCCCATTGATGTCATGACAAAATTTGTGTTGGCAGTATAATTGTCGGGAGTATAATATCCCAAGACATCACTAATTATCCAATACCCTTCATCATCTGGGGCAAAACCTATTGTATCAGCGTTCAGATTAATTTCATATCCGCAATGTTCGATATAATTTTGGCCGCCAACAAAGGCATTCGTTTGTTTTGCAAAAGTAATCTCGGTGGATGCCTGCGCACTACACTCAACTCCTTGATATGTATTGGTTTCTGTCCAAACAAACTCCACAGTTTGAAATGTGCCAACCCAATTATCAATAGTAACTTCTGTGGATGAGCTGGTATTATCATCAAAGAATGCTGATGTTGGAGAACCATCAACAAAAGCAGACCAAGAACCAACTCCTGAAACATTTTCTACCAAAAGCATATAAGATTGTCCACAAATTGAATCATTGTTATTAGAGATATAAGGTTGCGGTCCGGGGATAAAACTAACTTGAATTTGATCTTGACTAAAGCAGCTCTCATTATATTCTGTCAAGGTAAAGTTATAAGTTCCACTATTTCCAACAGTTACATCAGTTGTTGCAGCATTCGGGCTACTAAAACTTGCATCACCTGACCATTGAAACGTACTTCCAGAAACACTATTTTCCGCTGTTAAGGTAATTTCGTTTCCACAGACAATGGTATCATTTCCGGCAAATGGAATTGGGGTTTGATTAAATGTTATCTCTACATCATCCTCTCCAATACATGCTCCGTTTTGTAAATGCCAGGTAAAAGTACAAGTGTCATACTCTGTAACATTTGCATACATATTTGGACTATGAGTTGTCGATCCTTGACCTGCAAAAAAGTCACAATCAGATGACCAATATCCCACCATTCCATCAGGAATCTCATTTCCATTTAGTGGAATGCGTAAACTACAAGTATCACGGTCTTGTCCGGCATTGGGAGTTGGCGTTTGTCGCCAAATTACGGGAGTTCCTTGTGATATTCCGTAACAGCTTTCACTAGAGATAACATGTCCGTTAAGGTCTTCGTCATATCCGGAAATAGGAGTGATATAATAGATTTGATTGTATTCGCCACCAAAAGCTGCACGGCAAAAATCTGGTGTGTTATCATATGCAATGGGATTATTGTCTCCGTTGTGAATATAAAATTCAAAGTGAGAATCAGCAATCATTATAGAGTCTTCATTATGAAAAACCAAAGCTCCTGTACATTCATTTCCGCAGAGACTAATTAATTCTAAACTTGTCATTGTACCAGGGCTTGGACAATCGCAATCGCGAAATCCTTCAAATATATAAGATGAACAGCCATTTAAATCAGTTATTGTATATGCATATGGTGTTGCACTTAGATGCGTTTCAAGAAAGTCAGCATTTGATTGTGGATTTCCATTTACTAAGTACTCAGAGGTAGGATTCCCTGAACCATCGACAACCGAAAAACTTACTTCATATTCAGATTGTGCATTGACACAATTCTGATCATTAAAATCCGTAATTTCAATATCATCAAAAACACTAAATGTGATTTCGCTTTGTGGGCTGGTTACACAGGGTCCACTCACTTCATTTACGATAGTATATGTACCTGGGCCTAACTCCTGAGGGTAAATAATTCCATCTTCAATTTCCGCATTAATATTTGGGATACTCGAAAGCGTACCAATATCTTGTATGATAAGTTCTACCTGACTGTCATCTAGACAAAGATCATCGATTGGCGTAATGCTTGGGTCTAAAATTTCATTGAAAGTGATACTGACTTGATCGCTTCCAGTACAAACCGTTTCTCCGGTATATGTTTCAATAATCTCAAAAATATAAGTACCATCAATAGTAACACTAACCATGGTTTCAGGATTTGAATTGTCCGTAAAACTTGCAGCTCCCGGGCCACTGATTAAAGTCCATTCAATATCGTTTGTTAGAGATGATGCAATTCCATTAAGACTGTATTCCATTCCGCAAACATCATCATCTGCACCTGCGTCTGGATCAGGTGTTGGTGAAATCATTACCGTTTCGGTATCTTCACCAGTACAGCCATTGTCATTTGTAACAGTTACAGAGTAATCTCCACTTTCTATCGGTTCGGAAAATGGAATTTCAGGATTCTGTGTACTACTTGCAAAATCCTCAGGTCCTGCCCATTGAAAAGAATTTTCAGCATCTCCATTTACCGATAATATTAAGGTTTCACCTGAACAAAGATTTGTATTTGATGTTGCATCAATATCCAACTGATAATTTAATACGTCAACACATGCAGTTGCAGTCATATCATTTGCATCAGATACCGTAACACAATACGTACCTTCGCATAAGCCGGTAGCAGTTTCAGTAGTTTGCACCATTTCATCATCCCATAGATAATTATACGGGGGTGTTCCTCCTGATACATTTACAGTCGCTGTACCAACACAGGTAATTTCCGGCTCGGGAACACAGTCGTCATTACAGGTGCCGTAAGTTGGTGATAAATTTGTGTTGTAAGCCCATGTGCCACCGTCAGGAACTCTACCCCATGACATATCAGAGCCGGGCGCGTTCGATGAGACATAGGTTTTTCTGTCTGATGGAATTGAATTGTAACTGCTAATTCCACCGTCATAGGTACATCCACCAATTGGTCCCGGATTGCAAGATGCAGTTTCTGAACACTGACTACTATTCCAAGAAATTGCATCTTGAGGAACACCATTATTATCATAAAAAGCAAACCATCCGCCGGCATTAGGAAACCAAAGTCTGTAACTTGTCCCTAAACAAACCATGTTTGAGTTGTCTAAAACAATTTCTATCGTATTTCCACCATTTACCACCAACAAATCAGGGTTAACTGCCGGTGCATTAACTCCGCGAACAATTGCAAAACCTTGTGGGGGGACAATTGAACCTTCTGGTAAAATAAAACCGCCTGGTTGACAAGAGCCATCAGGAGCTGAGTTTCCAAGAAAATAGCAGGAAATATCAACCCATTCACATTGATCAGGATTATATAACTCAATCCATTCGCCTTCACGGGTATATCCGCCAGTTGTTCCGTATATTGACCCATCGCCGTAAGAGGGGCTAGCAAGAATTTCATTAATTAAAATTGAGGGGCCTTCGTAACTACAATCAATTCCGTCACAAATTGTGTTTTCCTCAGAACTCATGTTAATATTTAATTGAGCATTTGCTAAATGTGAAATTATAAGTATAAATATCACAACCAGAAAGCTAAAGATAGTAATTGAGATGTGGTTTTTCATAGCAATATTAATTTATAAATGGCGACTTGAAGTTATCTGTAAATATAGACAAATTGTTTTGTTTTTACGTTGCCTGAGATAAAAAAAGATTCCGCAGATGCAACCAGCAAATGCAACTTTATCATTTACAAATTAATTCTCCCGCACTTCTGTTTTTATGTTCAATTTCCCCTGATTTCTATTCACTTTTAGGATTAAAGTTTGTAACCCAGATGATTTTCCTGTCGTTTTCGCATTGATAAGCAAAGCAGCAGCGCCTTTAAACTGTCCAGATGGGGCACTCAATCCAAGTTCGAAATGTTGATCATCAATTGTCATTTCACCAGAAAGCATCAGTAAAAATTCATCACTGCGTAATACACTTTTGGGAACTATCAGTTCATCGGCTTTTAACTGAAACGGAATTTCAAATGCATACAGGGTTGCGGTATCTTTAGTAAAGTCGATATTTGAAGCGACTAATGGCAAGTTACTGGTATTATGAATTTTAACACTATCCGAAAACAATATTCCTGACAAATTTCCATTAGAAAAATCAATATTTGTTTGTAATTTCCCGGAATACTGATTCATAAAGTTTATGCTCCCTTTTAGTTGGATTGCTTCATTTTGATATTGACAGAAAAAATCATTTTGCACCGATAATATCGTGCTATCCTGTCGCAATGTATCAATCAAAACAGAAAGCCGAATGTTTGATTTTTTAAACACCTCTGGCAAAACAAATTTATCGTCATCAAGCCGCATCATTGAATTTTTTGATGGTACCTGCCCCTTTTCAGGCAAACGTAGTTCAGAAAAATGGATGACACCATCTATATTTAAACCAGAATCAAAATGCATACTTTTTTTGAACTCATTAAAATGCAATTTAGCATCAAGATTTAACTGGCTTGACAATACGTTTAACACTGTTTGATTCCCATTCCCTTCGATAATTATCTCGTAATCAATATCATCATAGATAGCATTAAGTTGATTTTTAAACTCACCAACAGAAAGCATTTCTCCATACGTATTCGCCTCACTTTTAAAGTTCCCATCAGACTGAAAGCTTAATTGATTGTCTCCTATTTGAATTTCTGTTTGAAAATCGCTAAT
Organism: Bacteroidota bacterium; assembly: GCA_034658655.1. GTDB lineage: Bacteria > Bacteroidota > Bacteroidia > Bacteroidales > ML635J-15 > JAQIBY01. The sequence goes on along the minus strand of JAYEFQ010000089.1, from coordinate 8,804 downwards.
AAATCGCTGTGAAAAATTAAAACGCTCACTTTCAGAATTTAATAAATATTCCCAATCAATTGAACCAGATGAGCTTATTAAATCTAAATCTGCAAGGCTATGATTTGAGGTTTGATTTTGGTTTATTTTATGCGTAAAATTTAAAATCAAACTATCCGGAATGTTGATGTGCGCATCGCAATATCCTGAGATACTTTTGGCTCCATCATGTGATGCAATATGATAATTAAAATCGACAAACGAGCTACCTATCATCCGATCAAATTGATTCATTTCAGAAGCAAGCAGTTGATTGAAAATATGCAACTTGTAATTATCTTTATCTCGTTTAAAATGGTTATGCTCATATTCAAAATGACAAACCCGAATGCCTTGAATTTCAAGTAATGCACTATCAATTTTGAATTTGGAAGTATTTCCACGAAGCTGGGCAGACGTAAAAAAGTTCTGATTTTTGGTTTTATATCGCAAGTTAATATGCCATGCCTTATCGTTCTGAACTGCCTTTAAATAAATTCCATCAATGCGCGTTGGTAAGCTATCGGTATTGTAATTGACAATGCTCAAATTATAGATATATAATGAGGGCATATCCTGAAAAGAGAAACTCCCAAGTTCCTCCGACATGTCTGTATCTACATTGCTTTCAGTCGTTTCATGAAGGTGAATAATTGGAGAATCGACAAAAATGGCAATTTGGGCAAGATCATTGAATGTTGAAATTTTATCTTCTGTAAAAAGGATAACTTTTTGAGCGTAAAAAAGGCTATCACCAGATTGTGAATTAATAACGCTTAGTTCTGCGACTTGAATTCCACGCTTCCCATTTTCATTAAATGTTCGAATTTTGCTCCAGCTTACATCTTGATTTGATTCTTGAATATCTAAAGCTGTTAGAATCTTAGATTCAAGCAAATTTTTAGTGTAAATCACTGTAAAAACACTCCCAATAATGAGAATTAAAATTAATCCCCAAACAACAATCCGCCGTGCTTTCATTTAATCTCAATATCGTCTAAAACCTGATTTTCACTATTAATACATCAGATGTTTCTTATTGGCACTCCGCCATTCGGCATCATATTTTGAATCCGCAAAATAAATAACTAAATCAGCATCATACTTACTATCAGCAAAATAAATCACCTTATCTGCATCATATTTTGAATCCGCAAAATACCAAAGCCCTTTATTATCATCGGCATCATATTTCGAGGAAACTTTATACACAACGAGATCAGCATCATACTTGCTATCAGCTACATATACTTTAATATCTGCGTCGTATTTTGAATCAGCAGCATATACTGATTGAGCAAAACTGTTAGCACTCATTGTTAATAAAAACACTGCGGTGATAATTGTAAATAATTGTTTCATAATACGGTTCTGATTTTAGTTAATACATTAAATGTTGTTTGCTCTTATTTTTCCATTTTGCATTGCTGCGATAATCAGAGAAATAAATAATTAAATCTGCCTCACTGCGATAATCACATATATATATTTTTTTATCTGCTTCACTTTTATATTTCACAAAATACCATTTCCCTTCATTTCCTCTTGCATCACTTTTATAATCGCATTTATAAACAACTAAATCTGCATTGCTTCGATAATCGGAAACATATACATTAATATCTGCTTCGCTCTTATATTGACAGCTATAAACTTTTTGTGCATTCAGTGTGCTGCTTGATATCAACAGAACAAACAGAATAAATCCGATTATGCTTCTCGTTTTTTTCATTTCCTTATTCATACGCAATTAACTTAAAAAAGTTTAAATTTATGCTAAATATACATCAAAAAGCAGTCCCAAAAAAATTAGGACAACAATAATAGTTAACAATTAACCTAAAAATCAACCCTATGTCATCCGCAGAACACATCACATAGTCAAAGAGTTAAGTGTTTATAAACCTGTTAACAAGTCTATTGTTTCGTATCATACAATCGGACAGGAAAATATCCGTAAGTTTTCATAATTTCCTTAAGCTTTTAAAACAAATGAAGGGTAGAAATTATTAAGCCTTTGAAATGGCAAAATTTTTGCATATTTTTGTAATCCTTTTTCTGGGGCTGAAATGGTATTGACAGCAAGGATAATGGATAAGTAAGCATGTCGAGCCATGTGAGTATGCTCGTTACCAAATGTTCACACACTTTTTAAATGGCGATAACAATTACGCTCTCGCTGCATAACCGAATCATAGTAGGTTAGCTTCATTGCGGTACTAGGTACTGCGACGAGACATTCCACGGAAGGACATGCCTGATTCCGACCGATTATGGAGTGCAGGAATTTCAGGCTATCCGGTTTTTTGTTCCGCGAAACTGGAGACATTTAAGGAACTAAGGATGTGCTCAGGGTGCTTGTTCCCGTTCACCTCCCGACAACTGAAAACAAGCTAAACATGAAGAAATCTTCTCTGTTACTTGTTTGGACTCGGGTTCGACTCCCGGCAGCTCCACTAAAACAAAAACAAATTACCACCAAATGGCTTATTGTGAAAGTAATAAGCCATTTTTTTATTTCATTTATTTTCATTGGAATCCATATTTTTTCAGATGCTAATGAATTGAAAGTAAATTAAATATATGTTCCATCAATTTCCCATTTTATCCACCTGTTAATATTTTTGAATAAGAATTTCATGGATATTGCGTCCTCTCCATGATTTATTTTATCTTTGTTTTGCAATGCAAAATAAAAAAAATATGAAATATCCCGAAGTCAACAGCAAGACAGCCAAAGAAATAGGTGTGAATGAGGAGGAATTTAAACTCATACAAAAATATATGGGGAGAATGCCAAATTTTACGGAACTCAGCATATACTCCGTAATGTGGTCAGAACATGCAAGTTACAAAAACTCCATTAAATGGTTGAAAACCTTGCCACGTGACGGCGGTGTCTTACTAACCGGCGCTGGCGATGAAAATGCAGGACTTGTTGACATTGGAAACAATCTTGCTTGTGCATTTAAAATAGAATCGCACAATCACCCCTGTGCTGTTGAACCATACCAAGGCGCAGCAACTGGTGTCGGTGGTATAAACCGTGATATCTTTACGATGGGTGCGCGTCCGATTGCCCAATTAAATTCACTCCGTTTTGGTGGCATTGACAGAGATCATACAAAATGGATAGCTAAAGGTGTTGTGAAAGGCATTGGAAACTATGGAAACTCATTTGGTGTCCCTGTCCTTGGCGGAGAAATATTTTTCGATGAATCCTACAATTCAAACCCATTAGTCAACGCAATGTCCGTAGGAATTATGGAAAAAGGAAAAATGGTTTCTGCCATTGCCGAAGGAGCCGGAAACCCGGTATTTATTGTCGGATCATCAACTGGAAAAGACGGAATCCATGGAGCAACTTTTGCATCTGCTGACATTACTGAAGACTCCTCTAATGACATTCCATCCATTCAGGTCGGAGATCCTTTCCAAGAAAAACTCCTACTCGAAGCAACGCTTGAACTCATTGAAACCAATGTGGTTGTTGGAATGCAAGATATGGGTGCAGCCGGAATCATCTGCTCAACCAGCGAAATGTCAGAAAAAGGAAACTCAGGAATGCGCATTGACCTCGACAAAGTGCCATTGAGACAAAAAAACATGGAAGCCTGGGAAATTCTTCTCTCAGAATCGCAAGAACGAATGCTCGTTGTTGTTAAAAAAGGAAAAGAAGCTGAAGCACAAAATGTTTTTGACAAATGGGACATACATTGCGTACAAATTGGCGAAGTCATTGATGAGGACAAACTCTATTTTAAATATAAAGGCGAAGACGTTGCCGAAGTTCCTGCATCAACACTTGTGCTTGGCGGTGGAGCTCCGGTTTATGACAGAGAATACAAAGAACCAGCATATTATGCAGAAAGCAAAAAATTCAAAATAGAGGATGTCCCTCAACCAAAAAATCTAAAAGAAATTGCTGATTTTCTCATCACACATCCGAATCTGGCATCTAAAAATTGGGTTACAGAGCAATATGACAGCATGGTGCGCACAAATAATATGACAACCAACATGGCTGCCGATGCAGGCTTGGTAAATATTAAAGATACTAACACAGCGCTTGCATTTACCGTTGATTGTAACAGCCGCTATGTGAAAGCCGACCCGAAAATCGGAACAATGATCGCTGTTACTGAAGCAGCACGCAATGTCGCCTGCACAGGCGCAAAACCCGTTGCAATTACAAACTGTCTGAACTTTGGCTCACCATATAACCCAGAGGCATTCTGGCAATTTGTCGGTGCAATTGAGGGTATGGGTGAAGCGTGCCGCAAATTTGATACTCCAGTAACCGGAGGAAACGTCAGCTTCTATAATCAAACAACTATCAACGGAAAAACAGAACCGGTTTTTCCCACTCCTACTATCGGAATGCTCGGCATTCTCAATGACAAATCAAAGAAAAAAGGATTATCATTTAAGAAAAAAGGCGATGTTATTATACTGCTCGGACACTCAAAAAATGACATCAATAGCTCAGAATATCTATACAGTTATCATAAAATAAAAAATACACCACCACCATACTTTGATATTGACTTTGAATTGGTTCTCAACAAAATGTTGCAATTACTTGCCAAAGAAAATTTGGTCGAATCAATACATGACGTATCAGACGGTGGATTATATATGAACCTTCTAGAATCATGTATTGAAAACAATTTGGGCTTTGACATTACCTCCGATGCAGAAGTTCGCGAAGATGCATTTCTCTTTGGTGAAGCACAAGGGCGAGCTGTCGTTTCGGTTGACATGAATGTTGAACAGGAATTTATCGATTTAATGATAAAATACAACTTTCCATTCGTAGTATTAGGACATGTTACAAAAGGCGAAATGCGTGTAGATGATTTTTCCTACGGATTTATTCGTGATGCAAAAGAAAAATTCATGCACGCACTCCGAAACAAAATAGAATCTTAGTGAAAGGCAAGCGCTTATCAAAAGATTCAAACGATACGGTTGAGCAGATGTTCAACCGTATTGCTTTACGCTACGATTTTCTTAATCATTTTCTTTCCTTTGGGATTGATAAAAGTTGGAGAAAAAAACTCATTAAAATTTCTAAAAAAGATGACCCAAAAAATGTTCTAGACATAGCTACCGGTACCGGCGATATGCTCATTGCATTTCACAAAGCAGGAGTCAGAAAACTCGCTGGTCTCGACCCATCAACAGGAATGTTGGCGCAATCAAAAATTAAACTCGACAAATCAAACATACAAGCCGAACTTAAAACAGGCTTTTGCGAAAAAATCCCATTTAGCGACAATCAATTCGATTTAATTACCGTAGTTTTTGGCATCCGGAATTTCAATAATCTGCAGCAATCCTTTGCTGAAATTCACAGAGTGCTAAAATCCGGTGGGAAAGCAAGATTACTTGAATTCTCTATGCCCAAAAACCCCATCATCCGATTGTTTTACAAACTTTACTTAAAAGGATTTATTCCACTTTGGGGACGCATCATATCACACGACAAAGCCGCATATCAATATTTATCTACATCCATTAAGGAATTTTCAAAATCAATAGAGGTTGAAAAACAACTTGAAGACAACGAATTTTTAACGCAAAAAACCCATCCACTCAGTTTCGGAATTGCAAGTATTTACACGGGAATTAAGAAATAATACAACTCATTTTTTGGGCGCCTTATCTGCCTACGGCCTATAGCCGCAAACTGCTCTGCGGCTGTTGTAAATGCGGCATACTTGAGCTTCCTCCGGTCGCTAAGCTGCCACAACAACAGCAACGCATCACAGTTCACGGGCTGCCGGCCTCCGTCAGGGCGCAAAATACTACTAAACGAAAAAAGCCCACCTTTCGATGAGCTTTTAATCATATTTCTAATTCCATCTATTTCGTTGGAACATTTTTCAATGTTTCCACTAACCATTTCCAGAATTTCTCAACGGTTTCAATATTCACTTTTTCATCTGGTGAATGTGGATAACGAATGGTTGGTCCAAAAGAAATCATATCCCAATTCGGATAAGCACCACCCAAAATACCACATTCCAATCCGGCATGAATGGCTTTAATTTCAGGAATTACTCCATACAAACTTTCATAACTAGATTGCATGGTTTGCAAAATCTCAGAATCCATATTTGGTTTCCAACCAGGATATTCGCCTTCAAGTTTCACATCGCAACCCAAATTATCCCAAATTGCTTTCATCTTGTTGGCAAATACCATTTTTGCATCATCATCTGCTGAGCGAGTCAAACAATTAACTTCCAATGCTCCGTCAGCTAATTTAACAATTGCCAAATTAGTTGAGGTTTCAACCAATCCTTCCATGCTTTCGCTCATTTTCACAACGCCATGTACTGTCTCTAACACAGCATCAACAAGTGCATTATGATCTGCTTCACTTAAAACATTTGTAGGATTATCAACTTCAGATACATCTACAGCAATGCTATTTTCAGCAGCTTTATATTCCTCACGAAATTTCGCAACAGCATCCTCAATACTTGATTTAAAGCCATCCGCTTTATCAGCAGAAACAGTAACAACTGCAACGGCTTCTCTTGTAATCGCATTTCTTAAATCACCACCGGCAACTGATGCAAGTCTAAAATCAGCACCTGTACCAACTGCTTTCAATGCACGAAACAATAATTTATTCGCATTAGCACGTCCAATATTAATATCCAATCCTGAATGTCCACCTTTTAATCCTTTAATATGAATATTAAAGGCTTTATTCATGGAATTTTTTTCTGCCGCAAATTTATGAGCCACATTAATATCAATTCCTCCGGCACAACCAACATAAAGTTCGCCTTCATCTTCTGAATCCATATTAATTAAAATATCGCCTTTCAGGATATTTGGTTTCAATGCTTTGGCTCCAGTCATTCCGGTTTCTTCATCCATAGTAAATAAAGCCTCAACCATTGGATGCTCAAGGTCATTTGCTTCTAAAACAGCCATTGCAGCAGCAACACCCATTCCGTTATCAGCACCCAAAGTGGTTCCATTTGCAGTTACCCAATCACCATCAACAAAGGCTTCAATCGGATCTTTTTCAAAATCGTGATTCTTATCAGAGTTTTTTTGTGGTACCATATCAACATGTCCTTGCAAAACAACGCCTTTACGATTTTCCATACCAGGAGTAGCAGGTTTGCGAATCATTACATTCCCAACCTCATCACGAATTGTTTCTAAACCAAGATCTTTCCCGAATTTTTCAACAAAATCAATTGCTTTTCCCTCTTTTTTACTTGGACGAGGAATTTGCGTTAAAGCATAAAAATGCTTCCATAAAGCTTTCGGTGTTAAATTTAAAATTTCACTCATTTTATTGTATTTTTGATTTCACATAATTGTTAAAAGCATAAAAGTACAATTTTTTCATGCAATATAAAATAAACAATTTAATATTTTTTTAGTTAACATGATGAAAGGGATTTTTTTGGCACTTAAATTGTTAAGACAAATAAAAATTGAAATAATGATTAAAAAACACGTATTGGTAATTCTCGGAGTATTACTAATTACCATGAGCTTACAAGCACAGGAAACAAAAAAGAAAGAAAGCCCTGTTAAATGGTTGGATTTTGAAACCGCCATGGAAAAACAAAAAGAGCTGCCCAAACCTGTTTTTATTGACATGTACACCGATTGGTGTGGCTGGTGTAAAAAACTTGATTCAGAAACTTTTGCCGATCCCGAAATTGCTAATTACATGAATACCTATTTTTATCCGGTAAAATTTGATGCTGAAACACAAGACACCATTAAATATAAGGACAAAGATTATGTAAACAGCCAAACTGGAAGACGAAAAACCCACGATCTGGCATTGAAATTGCTTGATAACCGAGCATCGTTTCCATCCATGGTTTATATTGACCCCAATGGACAAGTTAGTAAAACTGCCGGATTTATGGATGCAAAAAAAATTGAACCCATTCTCATCTTTTTTGCTGAACACATTCATCGCACAACCAATTACAAAGCATTTACAAACGCATTTAATTATGTATTTCGTGAGGAAGAAAAACCTGACTTGGATATCAGCGGAAATGTGAATTGGTTAAGTTTAGATGAAGCGTTGGAAAAACAAAAAGTAAATCCTAAAAAGCTACTCATATTAATCGTTAGTGATTACTACCAACGCATTTCATCCATACTTATGGAAGATATCAGCTTTGCAAATCCTCACATTGCAGAATATGTAAACAAAACATATTATCCGGTTCGTTTTAAAGCATCCTCAACCGATACAATTCAAATTTTTGGAGAAACCTTTACTAATGAGCAGCGTGGTGTTGGATATCCACATCAACTTGTTTTTAGTTTATTACAAAATAAAGTCGTATTTCCATCAGTCGTGTTTCTTAATGAACAAAACGAATTGCTTTCACCCATGCAGGGATATTTTATTCCACAAATTATGGAACCATATTTCCATTATATCGCAACAGATGAGTATAAAGAAGGCAATTGGCAAGAATATCATCAAAATTTTGAGGGTAAAGTGCCTCGCAAAGAAACGCAGCAATAAAATGATTTTCAAAAGAACAACAGAAAATCAATCATAAATTTAGAAAATATCGAAATAAGTTCAAATTTACCCTGAACTTTTGTATCTTTGCATAGAATAATTGACTATGAATATAGCGAATAGAAATTTATTAGAAAGATTCAAAAGAAAGAACAGGGGAAATGTTAAGCTTATTAAAGCCATTGATAAGCTTATACTTGATATTCAAGAAAATGAATGGAATTCACAGTTAGAACTTAAAGAAACTAGACCT
>JAYEFQ010000088.1:0-2899 GCA_034658655.1 Bacteroidota bacterium | reverse complement strand
TCAAATAGAGAACTAAAATCATTCTTTCTCAACTAAATTTACTCCTAATACGATACAATTATAAATATTATTTTCGAATAAAACAATATTTTCAGAAATTATTCACATACCCAATATGGATTTTAGACTGCCTAAAGTTGAATCCGCCCATAATATTTCGAGGAATCCCATAACTAATTGCTAAAATTCCAACTTGTGTATTTATTCTCAATCCCACTCCAACACTAAACAATATACTATCTTTATTTATTTGCAGATTTAAATCTTGATTAAATAAACCAGCATCAGAAAACAAATATATTGAAGAAAACTTATCAGGGAAAAATATCCCTTCAAATGTGAAAAAACTATACATAGCTGCAAAAATACTTCGCTCATGATAACCACGAAAACTTTGCGCACCTCCAATTCGATACATTTCATTTTGCAAAAGACCTTGATTTATATAACGCATTCCAGAAGCATTTCTTAAACCAATACTAAAGCGATTTTCAATAGGGAAATACCATCTAAAATCAGACTTGATCTCACCCAGTCCTTCAACAGCAATACTATCTACTGAATTCTGTTTCAAGCCAGCAGCTCCTGAGATATTAAATAAATATCCAGATTTAGGATTTTGAGGATAATCCAATTTTTGTCGCTGATAACTTAATCCAATTTTTCTATGCGTTAAGTCGTTAATTATTTGTCCATCAATAGCAGTTTGAATCGTTGATGAACGAAAATACTGATAATAAACAAACAATTCAGATGCATGCTGCAATACCTGTATCCCTCCGGTAAAATTCAAGTTTAAATAACTGCTATCTTGTTTCTCCAAACCAAAGGATGATTTAATTCCCAGTGCATTATAAATTAAGGGATGCTCATAATATATTTTTAATTGTTGAGACAATGGTTCATAGGCAGCCCAGTCAAAACCAATATTTTCGGCTGATTTAAACGCATTTGTCAGATGTAATTTCGCATCTCCGGTTAAGTACAAGTTTTGCGTTTCATTTCCCGGGACAATGCCAATCATACCGGAAATCATATTACTGCTATTTTTTTTATAATTCAGAACAATTTGATACGTACTGTCCAAGAAAATAATTCTCATTTTATCAGATTGTCTGACAAATTGCGGATCATAAATCCCACTGCTTAATTCATTAATTCGTTTAATATTAAATACTGCACCATCTTTTAAACCAGACCCATACATGATAATTTCAAGCGGAAAATCATGTTCAGTTTGAATAATCAGGCTATCCAAAATATAATAATTCCCTGACGCAATGTGAATTTCCCAGAAAACTTGACTATTTTGGAGTTTCAAGCTTGCAGTTTTCACAACACATTGGGCGTATCCATGCATTTGAAACTCAGTTTGGATTTGCTGCATATAATGCTGCATAATTGCAGTTGATGGTGGTTTCCGTCGAATTTGCTTGTCGGCAGGAATTAACGAACTCACTGAATTATCAACTCGAAATGAAATATTTCCCCAAGTATATTTATCTCCACGAAAATAATAGGCTTTTATAACCCTATCCTGAGACACAATACTGTCAAATCCGGCATTGAAATATCCATCAGCATCATCCTCAGCGAGCAAATCGGTTAAATAACTCATTAAGCTAAGACTATCTTTAAATGATCTTTCATATTCCGACGCATAGTCAGATTGAAAACCAAGCGTAATTTGCTGTCCTCTACTATGTGTATTTCCCAAAAATATAAAACAGAAAAACAACACCCCTATATATATGGTGCGATTTTTTATCATTCAATCATTTGCAAACTCCCGGTTTTCGGATTAATTAGAATTTTTGTGTCATCCGAAATCAAATCCGAAGATAAAGTCTTAAAAACACCTATTTGTGGAATCATTGCAGATTTTTCATATACAATTTCCTCATTTAAAAGCAGATAGCAATTTGCCATTACTGACTGTCTGCTAACAAGCCCTATGTCCGTTACTTTTTCAGGACTAGGCTGTTTGCTGCTATATAGTTCAGCTGCTTCAACTTTCAGTTTTATCGTATGAGCCTGTGGTTCATCTTCAACAAAATCACCTGTTTCAATATCCAAATTTGCCAAAAAGAAAATCTGTGATGAGTTGCCTGACTCCGGCACAATTTTAAAGTGATAATAGCGGGTTTCAACTTCCGTTTTACCAATAAATAATTCCACATACTCTCGTTCTAGGGCTTCTAATTTCTCAATCATAATACCAATACCTTCTCCATCCGCTTGCTGTTCTTCGATTGCAGCTTCGAGTTTAAATATCCGTTTACGAATTTTAATAATAAAATTTGCAGCATCTTGTGCCTTATGGTGCCATGTTTTTTCTTTTTCAACACTTTTATAAACAGGAATCCGTGATATTACAGAATCTTTTTCAATCACTCTCCAGGTTGTATCAATAACTTCATACTTATTTCTTTTCACACCAAGATTTGTAAATAATATATCATTCGGCAAGGTTTTCCTTACGGGATAAAAACGCCCTACAACAGGCAGATTTTCAATCACTTGAAAATTATTTATCCCGGTTAAAGTTCCTTGATCAGTTAATTGAATAGAAGGTCTTGTTTTTCGAGGAACAAGCCAAAATTTTGCGTCAGGATCTGGTTCAGGATTCTCATAAATCTTTACTGCATCAATTTCCCAAAAACTCATTTCCTGTTGCTCAACGCCAGATATATTTAAGTATGAATTCGCATACTGGGAAAACGGACCGGGTGTATAATCATACACATTTAAAGTAATATCAACATCTAATACAGTACGTGGCAGGCTATACATAATCCCCTCTGCCCTATGCTTGTCCTCTGCATCTTTATCCGAAACTACATACCAACTTTTCTGGCATGACACCAAAACAAAAATCATTAATACAATTACAATTATT
>JAYEFQ010000087.1:0-14113 GCA_034658655.1 Bacteroidota bacterium | reverse complement strand
TTGTAAATTCGTCGTCAAATAAGCCTTTTTTTCCTTGGTTTTTATACATCTTAGGTTGTTTTAATATTCTTATCAAAGATACAAATTATTTAACTGATATACAAGTGTTTAATTTTTAGAACTCCCCTTAACTTATCAAACATTTCCGTCTTCTTAATAATTTTCTCAGAATCCCATTTGTTTTCAGACTCAATTTTAATTAATCCAAAATAATCAAAAAATCTATCAAAAGTTCGTAAAGAATAACACTTATAAACTTGTTTTTCTCTTGTGTCAAATCTCGAAGGTTCTATCTGTTTAAGCAACATAGGAAAGGCGATTAAATATTTCTTTCCATAAAATGAATCAAGTTGTTTTTCGGAACCATACTTGCTTAATAAAATCATCGAAAAACCAAATCCTAATTGTCCTATTTAATTATTTCCATAACCGTCATAATATGCCCAATTAAACTTTGTTCCAAATGTTTTAAAAATGCTTTTCAAAAGTTTATAATTGTCATTAAATTCCGTTTTTCCTTTTTTTGTTAAGCTTAATATATTGTTTCTTTTTTTAACTAATCCTGATAATTCGAGTAATATTCTTGTCAAATTTATTGAGTCTGAATCCGTTTCTTTATAGAGTTTATATATTCCAGATTCAATCATTTCATCTTTAATGAATTTTTGATTATAAATATCAGAAACAATTTTAGTTGGCAAAAAGCCTTTTGCTGTTAGTTTTAATTCTACGCGATCATTAACAATTTCTAACAAGTATTTTAATTGGTTTAAAATTGGTATGTTTTTGAAGTCTGCATCACATAATTCTATTAATTATATGGGGCTATTATTTCCAAATGTATCGTAAAGAATAAATTGCATTTCAAGCTGGGAGTATCCTTCAAAAATAGGAAAACCTCGATTATTTCTTTCATTCTGTATTTTTTCAAAATATTTATTTATTTTTTCTAATTCATCCATCATTTAGTTCTTTTTCAGTATGCCGCCAACTCGTATATATACACACTCCTTTGACAAACACCTGAAACTCAGGTTAACATATCCGTGTGCAAGCATTTACAAACGAATTAGCTTATTTATCTTGCTAAAAATAGCATAAATCATGCAATATACGAGTGGTTTTTATGACAATTTAGGGATTTTTTGTACTTTAATTTGTAAAAACATTATGTGTTAACCTTGGCTCACCGATAGATATCGCATCAGCATTCCGATTCGTAGCCAAACAAACGCTTTGTTTTAATTAATTCAGCAACCCGAATGGGGACATAGTGCTCCCACTCTGGATTTTGAGCGCATAGCATATCCATAACGCCACGCGGGGTCTGTTTTAGCATGGATTTTTTTCGTGCAGTAATATCTACAATGCGTATGGTTTCTATTAAATAATTCAACAGCGATTTTTCGGTGCAAGATTCGATAATATTTTCGACTTTCATCACCACATCACCCTCGTCAACAGTAGGATAAGCATAAAGTGTTGTGTTATTCGGAAATAACATTCCCATAGCCTGCAATATACCACCGGGCAAATCAGCATAATAAGTGGGTTGCATAACTTTACGTAAGGTCTCAATTCCCAAAACAATGCGTAAATCCAAAATTTTGCGCTGAGTAAAATACTGACTAAGTTTATAAAACTCTTTAAAATCAGTAATCATCACATGCTGTCCGTTGTCGTTCAAAATATCAACCCGATCAAGAAATTCTTTACCATCAAAATTCCCGTCGGTTTCAATCTGATTAATCGTCATCTCACAAAGTATCACAGAATTTTCTTTCGTAAAATCAACTTCTTTTCGAAATTGTGCAGTACCTGCACGCAACATATCAACAAGCGTATAGGTTAAGGGACGAAAGGTTCCGCGCAGTACCATCACATGCTTTTTATAAAACAACTCTGCCGGACGCATAACTTTCCCATTTCTGTCAAACAAACTAACTGATGTCATTCCGTTTTTCACCAACTGCACACTTAGCAAGCGATTATCCACATAATCTAAATCATTGCCTTGCATATTCAGCATATTCACCTCAACACGGTCGCGGTCGAGGTTGTCCATAAGGGAACGTAAAAATTCGTTAGGCCGCTGGTAATGATTAAAACAGGCATAGATTAAATTAACACCAAGATTTCCCAAGGTATATTGCTGTAGAGTTGCATCATTTTCATGAAGTATGGCATGCAAAATCACAGTATTAACCGGACCGCCGGGTTTAAGCTGAAATTTCATCCCCATCCATCCATGTCCTTGATTGGTTTTGTGAAAACTGAGAATTTCCACAGTATTTGCAAACACAAAAAAGGCAGTATCACTTTTACGCTCTGCAGCAAGCGTTTTGTCCAATTCACAATACTCGCTGTCAAGCATTTTCACCAAACGATCTTCTGAAACATATCGTCCGGGTTTATGCTTATTATAAAGCGCATCAGAAAAGGTTTTATCGTATGCAGATATTGATTTAGCGACTGTTCCTGAGGCTCCTCCTGCCTGAAAAAACACCCTTGCAACTTCTTGTCCGCCTCCGATTTCAGCAATAACACCATATTTTTCATGGTCTAAATTAATGCTAAGGGCTTTATTTTTTATGCTAAGTGATTTTTGCGACATGGTTTTCTTTTAAGAACAAAATTTACCTTAGGATGTTTTAATACCGATTATAACTCACAATTTCATCCATAGGTTTGCGTATTTTTTCACGATGCTTTCCTTCAGGATATCCGACAGAAATAACGAGCATTGCGCGCTTTGATTTAGGAATATTAAGCATTTCCTTCACTTTTTTCTCATTGAACCAGCCGATCATACATGTTCCCAAGCCTTCTTCAACGGCTTGCAGACAAAAATGTTCTGCAGCAATGCCTACATCCATAATGATAAACTTTTTGTTGCGTACTATTTCACCAATTTTAGAGTTGAGATTGGGCTTTTCTAACACCAAAACAACATGAACGGGTGCCTGCTTTGTCCAATGATTAATCGGTAACAATTTATTGGCAGTGGTATCTGCAATTTTGTTTTTTAAGTCCACATCATCGACAACAATAAACTTCCAAGGCTGTGCATTAGAAGCAGATGGAGCCAATCGTGCAGCTTCCAGACAACGTTCAATTTTTTCCTTTTCTACCGGCTTATCTGCATAATTTCTCTGAGATTGTCTTTGCATGGCAAGTTGTAAAAAGTCTTGCTTTTCCTTTAATCTACTCATATTTAAATTGTTAAATCTTTAAATCGTTTATTCTTTTTCACATGATATTGCCACAGAATGCTACCTTTGTAAAATCCCTTTCCGGACATTCCCGAAAATTTTGTCATGCGATTTCGCTTTGCAAGTGTATGATTCCGTGTTTTCCATACATTCCACCATGCCTTACAAACTGCCGATGCGTCTTTAAATCTGCCGGAAAAAAGAAAACTCACTGCTGCTATTCGGTCTAAAAAGAAGCGTATAAACATCACTCTATTTCGCTGCCGTTTCGGTAAATTTTTCTGTAACATCCACAAATTATTACGAAAATTCAAAAAAGTTTTCCATGGATTATTTTTCGGCAGAGTACCTCCACCAACATGATAAACAACCGATTGCGGAAGCGAAACCACCCGATATCCGGCATTATTTATCCTCCAACACAAATCAATTTCTTCCATATGTGCAAAGAAATCGACATCCAGTCCGCCAAGCTCCAACCAAATTTTCCGACGCACAAACAAGGCAGCACCAGCACCCCAAAGCACATCTTCAACCACATCATATTGACCCTGATCCTTTTCGATGCTTTCAAAAATACGTCCTCGACAAAACGGATATCCGAATTTATCAATATATCCACCAGCAGCCGAGGCATATTCAAAATATTCAGGCTGTTTTTGATTCAAAAGTTTTGATGAAATCGCTGCGATTTCATCTTCAGCCACAAAATAATCTAAAACAGGCTGTAACCAATCTCCACGAATTTCCACATCAGAATTCAGAAGACATATGATTTCATCCTCAAGCTGCTCGAAAGCCAAATTATATCCGCCTGCAAATCCATAATTTTCAGAAAATTTCAAGACATCAAGCTGTGGATAATTTCCAGCCAACCACTCTAAGGAATCATCACTGCTAGCATTATCAGCAATCACAACTCGTACGTCGTCTAAATCAGAATATTTTACAACTCCGGGCAAAAACCGTTCAAGGAAATGCCTACCGTTCCAATTTAATATGACAATTGCCAATTTTTTCACCATAATTACAATAAATCAGATGCAAGTTCAGCAAGATGTGAACGTTCGCCTTTCACGAGATTCACATGTGCAAATATTGACTGCCCTTTCATTTTGGATGCCAAATAAGACAATCCATTTGATTTCATATCTAAATACGGAGAATCAATCTGTTGAATATCACCGGTAAAAATTACTTTTGTTCCTTCGCCGGCGCGTGTAATAATTGTTTTTACTTCGTGCGGCGTTAAATTCTGGGCTTCGTCAATAATCATAAATACTTTTGACAAACTGCGTCCGCGAATGTATGCCAATGCTTCAATCACAAGTTTTTCATTATTCAGCATATCTTCAATGCGGGTAAAATCCTGACTTGTCGGTTTGAAATTATGCTTTATCACCGAGAGGTTATCGAACAGAGGCTGCATATAGGGGGATATTTTCTCACGAGCATCACCAGGTAAATATCCTAAATCACGATTTGAAAGCGAGACAATTGGCCTTGCAAGATAAATCTGATGATAATCGCGTCGTTGCTGTAAAGCCGTTGCCAAAGCGAGTAAAGTTTTGCCTGTACCAGCTTTCCCAGTGATTGCAACAAGTTGTACTTCAGGGCGTATTAACGCATCCATAGCGAATGTTTGTTCAGCATTACGAGGCTCAATTCCATATGCATTATATTTCTCTACACGATCGATACGCTTTTCTTCGCTATTGTAATGTGCCAGAGCAGATTGCGAGCCATTTTTCAAAATAAAATACTGGTTTGATTCCGGTTCTTTTTCAAATTGAAATTCCTCAACAGAAATCCCTGCTTTTTCTTCGTACAATTTGCTGATGAGCTCAGGAAAAACACCGTCAATTATAAATGCATCGGCTTGAATTTGCTCGACATCCGCAATTTTATCGTTTTGATAATCCTGTGCTTTCAGTCCCAAAGATTTCGCCTTCATCCGAAGATTAATATCCTTGGTTACCAAAATCACTTGGTGAGTTGGCTGCTTACCTGCCCAATGTTCTGCGATTGCCAAAATCCGATGATCTGGGACATGCTCAGGGAAAGAATCTGCTAACTGACTACTGAATGCTTTTCCTGTTTCAATGATAAGATTTCCGAGTCCGTTACCGAGCGGAATACCTGACTGCAAATCTTTATCGCCGCTCAAATCGTCAAGCAGCCGGGTAAATTCTCTGGCATGAAAATTTATCAAATCATTTCCTTTTTTAAAATGATCCAGTTCTTCCAACACCACTATGGGCAGTACGATATCGTTTTCTTGGAATTTAAAAATCGAATTATAATCATGCAACAGAACATTGGTATCTAACACGAAAATTTTCTTAGTTTTATTTGCCATACTATTTGTTTTTTATTTCTCAAAGATAAACAGAAAACGTGGATTTATTGATTTAATGAATTTAGATTTTCAAAAAATGCCACTGTTATCCGATAAAAATATAATTTAATTTCTATATCAGGCATTTTGATGTTAACTTGGTATTAAACTGGACTCATTTCTGTGAGCAGGCATTAATCGTCTGAAAATCGTTTTAACATTCGTCTGTAATGAGAGAAAACGTTAGCACGCGATACAAACCCGACATATTTACCATGATCAACCACAGGTAAGTTGAAATTTCCGGTTTGTTGAAATTTTTCGGCAACATGCTCCATTTTATCATCCAAAGAAACCAAATATGGTGTTGGAGAAATCATCAGTTCACGAACAGATATTTTGTCATAAAGCTCCCATTTAAAAAGTATATCTCGAATATCATCTAACACAACAATTCCTACTAGGCTATTCTCAGCATCAAGTACGGGGAACATATTTCGTTTTGAGCTTGCAACCGCATTGACAATATCGCTAAGCATATTTTCTTCATGCAATTTTTTAAAATTTGTTTCAACCAATTCATCAACATGCAGCATTGACAAAACTGCCTTATCTTTATGATGTGTCATAAGTTGTCCACGCTTAGCAAGCTGAATGGTATAAACAGAGTTTTTAGAAAAGAGTTTTACCGTTACATAAGAGATTGTCGAAACAATCATCAAGGGGATGAAAAGTTGATATCCGCCAGTAATTTCAGCAATAAGAAAAATGGAAGTTAATGGTGCATGAATAACTCCAGCGATTGCCCCTGCCATTCCAACCAGTGCAAAATTTGCAACAGACACACCGTATCCGAGCTGATTTGCGACAAAAGCAAACATCAATCCTAAATTTGATCCAAGAAACAAAGATGGTGCAAAAATCCCCCCTACACCACCGGCACTAAAGGTAGCACTGGTGGCAATGACTTTAGCCAGAAGGACAACAACAAACACAATAATAATTGCCCAAAAATTATCGCTAAATGATGAATAAATGGTTCCTTCAAATAAATGGTCAACATTTCCGCTAAGCGCCGAATTAATGGCTTCGTAACCCTCACCATATAGGCTTGGCATTAAAAAGATGAGCAAACCCAAAATCAATCCACCGGTAATAAGTTTTCCACCACGGGTTTTAATTAATCCGAATAATTTTCCGACATACATGTACATTTTAGTAAAATACACGGACAATAAACCACTAAACACCCCGAGAATAATAAAAAGAGGAACTTCACGAATCTCAAAGGCTGCAGATATATCAACGGGATAAAGTACATTTTGCCCCAAGAATAAATAAGATGTTAACACAGCAGAAACTGACGCCAATAATAAGGGAACCAATGAGACCATGGTCAAATCGAGCATGATAACTTCAAGCGCAAATACAATTGCCGCAATCGGAGCTTTAAAAATAGCTGCCATTGCACCAGTACATGCACAACCAAGCAAAAGAATAATCTGTTTATAATTCAGATGAAACATTCGCCCAAGGCTACTGCCTACTGCGGCACCCGTTGCCACTGTAGGCCCCTCCAATCCTACCGAACCACCAAAACCAACGGTCAATGCAGAAGACACTATAGATGAGAACATATTATGTTGCCGAATCCGTCCTTTAGTTTTACTAATAGAAAACAATACCGTTGGAATTCCATGTCCTACATGATGACGAATAATATATCGGGCAAACAATACAACCAATGATATCCCGACTAAGGGATAAAAAATATAAAGTAAGCTTTCTACTTCAGAGGAAATCCAATCTTTTAAAATAAATTGAATAAAATGCACCGAATTTTTAATCAATACCGCAACAAAACCAGCTGAAATGCCGACTATTATAGATAAAATCAACACAAAATTACGATCACTCATGTGTCGTATGCGCCAAATCAAAAACCGTTTTAGCAAGTACTTAAAATTCATCAGTGCAAAAATAATATTTCCTTTAGATATTATTGCTTATATTTGCATGATTAAACTTATTTAAATGAAGTTTAATTAAGATAAAAGGGAAATAAAGATAAAAATTTGTTCTCAAATAAAAAAAACATTGAGTTTTTTACTTGAAATTGTAGGCTATAATTCATAACAATGAAGTTTGCAAAAATTAACAATCTGCATCAAACAAAAAAACTTGATAGTTAAATAAATAAACATTAACTTTAACCATTAAAATAACAAACTATGAGGCTACTATTACATATTTTATTCATTTCAAGCATGCTGATGGCAATCAACTCTACTTGTTATGCCCAAGATGAATTAACTGACTTTGTTAAGCGCCAAAACGCAAAACTCGACCTTTCTGAAAAAGATGCCATAGAAGCACCAAACACCAATGTTTCAATAATTCCTCCGGAAAATTTCGAACTAAATCCTGCAACCAACGGATTCATCCATGAAGGTTCAGCAACGACAATCCAAATTATGGAAATAAATAATGTGAGTGTCAAAAACGTAACCACATCCTTAAACACTGAATATTTTAAAAATCAAGAATTTAATCTGGAATCAAAGCAAGATATCCAATTGAATAATGGAAATTTTGCCACAATTTATCTTACAAAATACACTGTAAACGAAGAAGATTTTTACCGTTTGTTTTTCTTTACCGGAGATAAAAAAACCATTTGGATTAATGTGAATTTTCCAGCAATAGTAAAGGATTTACTTTACAAACCAATTATTGCAAGTTTAAAAACCGTTAAACAGCAATCATTATGATGAAACAAAAAATTACATTCATAGAAATTTTGCTACTTTTCGGTGCTACAACGCTATTTGCGCAGGAAAATATTTTGCAACATAACATCCATTATTCGGCTTACGACCAAAATATGTGGGGACCGGATGATTCTTACGGAATTGATGTTGAACATACATTTTTTGATGTAACCATCGATGAAAATTATGGCTTTACTGAAATTACTGAAATTTTTGGTCAAGAATTTGGCGTTGGCTTTCAAACAGGCATTTTTGCCTATCTGGCTTCTACCTATGAAGCGCATGGTTTTCACACGGGTTCCTTTGATGTAGATTATCCCGTTGAAATCACACTGGATTTTCCAAATGATTTTGCATTTGATTTTGGGGGACCGGCAACAATTCATACCTCTTATATTGTTGATAATGGATGGGATTTAAGCACTGTATTTCCACCCGTTGGAGTAATGACACTTGACCTCGAATACGAATTTAATCCGTTTATGGATCTCATATTCTGTGTATTTGGTTGTGATACCGTACACTTAATTCCTTCGGATGTTCAAGTTCCACATACTACAGACACCTTATTCCATCTGAATGGCAATCCCGGCGAAGAATATGCTGTCTATCCCTGCTGGGAAGGCGGAGAATTTCATTTTTGTCATGATTATGACGTTCCCATCGTAATTGAAGATTGGTTTGATATTGGAATGACGGCATTTGTCACGCTCCCTTACGTTGAAACTGAAGATTATGTTGATACAGAAACAAATTGCTTAATTGCACATGGAGATAGCCTTTACATGAATGTTAATATCGACATTATTCACTTTTTACATTCGGCAGCCGGCTTAATCCCCCCTCCGGATGGTGAGACAATTCAAGAAGCACTGGAACTTCTTGCTGATACAATTGTATATCCCATTGAAACATCATTGGGGGATATAAATGCAATTATCGCCTACGAATTACTAGGAGCCGATTTTGATGTATATAATCATATGGTTCAGGACATTGAATTTTGTCCGACAATTTGGGCAAAAATGGGATTTCCATTAGATTTACCCTATGAAATTACCGATCCTGCTAACGGAGATTTTCTTTACGAAACAGGCGTAGAAGACACGATTCATGTCCCTGTAGGACACGATTTAACCATTACTTACCCATGTCATGAGTGGGATTCAATGTACGTTGACATCGCATATGACATCTCGCCTACGATTAGAAACCACACGTGGGATTCCATTGCCTTTGTACTAAGCATCAATGCATTGACGGTTTCAATTTCGATTGAAACTCCATTCAAACAAGCCATCGAACCGGCAACTTTGCCTGAATTCACATTGCCAGATATAGAAACAAACAACAATCAAATTATCTCACTGACATCACCGGCAGTACAATCTCCGGGAATTTCAACTGGCAATAAAAATCAAAACGACAATCAAGAAAAAGACATTGGTCCTTTTGAAATTGGACCCCTTTTCTCGTGGGAAATCCCGCTAGGACATGCAGATTTAACCTGGTTTGACCAAACATGGGAAATGGAAAATTTCATTCAGGATACTGCATTTCCGGGAACCTATATTAAACCACAGCCAAAATCTGAATTACAGATGAATCTTTTTGCACCTCTGGGCAGTTATTGCTACGGAGATACAATTAATACCATTTACGCACAAGTTACAGACAGCTTGGCACCACTCACATTTATGTGGAGTACCGGTGATATTCATAACGGCATGATGGATGCCATTGATTCCTTAGAAGTAGAACCAGGGTATTATGCTGTAACGGCTACAGACGACTATGGCTGCACAACCTCTGATGATATTACAATACAAATCAACCCACCAATTATCAATAACATGGAAGCTGAAGACGTGTTGTGCCATGGAGAAAACACTGGTTTTATAACAGCAACGACAAGCGGTGGACAATACCCATTTTATTATGATTGGTCGCATCCTAATGCAACCGACGGGATTGACCATAATACAGCAAATAATTTGCCTGCCGGCTTACATTACGTTACAATTACTGATTGGATGGGCTGCTCAATTATTGATTCAATATATATTAATGAACCGCCAACTGCATTAAGTATTAATGCGACAACAAATCCAACCAATTGTCACGGCGATAGTGATGGAAACATTGACATAGAAATTAGTGGTGCTACTCCACCATATAATATTGAGTGGGAAGCCGGATTTACTGGAACGCATATTGAAAATGTGCCTGGAGGCATTTATACAGTTTCTGTAACCGATCAAAATAATTGTCTGCTTACCGAAGACATTGAGGTAAGCCAACCCGACACACTTATTACCACAGCAAATGCGACAATGATTGATTGTTACAATGCATCGAATGGAAATATTGCAATTCATCCCGAAGGAGGAACACCACCATATACATATCAATGGTTTCATAATTTCAGCGAAACAAATGATTCTATATCCAATTTACCACCTGGGCTTTACGCTTGCAGCATTACCGACTCACACGGATGCGAAGACACTGTCACACAATACATCACACAACCCGACAGCCTCGGATTAAACGTAAATACCGAAGAACCAAGTTGTCAAGGACTTAGTGACGGTTGGCTTGCTGTTGAACCGTTTGGCGGAACAGAACCATACACACTAGAATGGAATGGATATCCTACAAATGTTGATACAATTCCATTATTAAATACAGGAACCTACACTGTAACTTTAACTGATTCTCATGGATGTGAACTCATTGAGCCTATCATTATTGAAGAACCTGACAATTTGAGCTTAAGCTTTATCAATATAGAAAACATTTCTTGTTTTGGACTTGAAGACGGCAGTGTTACTGCATTAGTGCAGGGAGGAACACAAGCTTACAGCTACAATTGGTCATCAGGCACAAGTTATGATGATAGTTTAGCCTTTGATTTAGACGCTGATGTTACCTACCGACTCACAGTAACCGACGCACACGATTGTAATGTTCAAAATGAATTCACACTAACAGAACCTGATCGTCTAGAAATTTCTGCAACCACAGAACCAGTGGAATGCGGTGTTAGTGCTGGATCAGGAGAAGCACAAGCCGATGGAGGAACACCACCATACAGTTTCATTTGGACAAATAATGAAAATAGTGCTGAAGCATTTGAATTAGGCACCGGCGAAGGCGGAGTTACCGTTACCGATGATCATGGATGTCAAAATTCAACCGATATACTTGTCGGGAAAATTGGACAAATAGATGCAGAGGTAACGATTATTCAGACAATAAAATGTTTTGGTGATTCAACGGGAATTGCTTTCGCAGATATGCCACTTGGATTTACTCCATTTAGTTTTGAGTGGATATACAAAGGCACTCAAATTTCCATTTTAGATACTACAACAAATCTTACAGCTGGGCATTACACAATTTATGCTGCAGATCGCTTTAATTGCAAGGATACCGTCAAAATTACGATGACGCAACCCGACAGCATTAATCCAAATCTGGAAATTATACAACCGTCATGCTCCTCAGTTTCGGATGGTCAGATTATCACACATACCAGTGGTGGTACAGATCCTTATTACTATATCTGGTCAACTGGCAGTACAAATTCTGAAATTACAGAAATTACAGATGGTTTTTATTACTTAACCATTACAGATTTTAATGATTGCCTGTTTGATTATGAAATAGAATTAATTGAATCTGAATATTGTGTCATTATCCATAATACCATCACACCGAATGGAGACGGCAAAAATGATGTGTGGATTGTTGAAAACATTGAAGAATTTCCACGATCAAAAGTATGGATATTTAACCGAAATGGAAATCAAATTTATTACCAAGAAGGGTATAATAATGACTGGAACGGAAAATTTAAAAACGAGGATTTACCAGAAGGAACTTATTATTATTTACTCGATTTAGGAAATGGAAAAGATGCTCACAAAGGGCACTTGACAATAATTAGATAAGATGAAAGCAAAATATTCAGGACTAATACTATTATTAATTATTCTGGCAGCTAACAGTTTTGCGCAACAAATTCCGCAATTCAGACATACTATGTTTTCCAATTATTATTACAATGCAGCCTTTGCTGCCAATCCAGAACAACCGAATATTATTTTAAACCATCGCTCACAATGGGTTGGTTTTGATGGCAGTCCGACAACCTCAAGCCTTGGCGGGTCTTATCTTTTTAGGGATGACATGGCAGCAGGGCTTATCATTATGAATGACAAAACCGGCGCAAATACACGAAATACTTTCATGATTAATTATGCCTATCTATTAAGCATCAATGAAGAATGGAGTTTATCATTCGGCATGACTTGGACAATCATGCAATCAAAAATTGATGGCAGTTTAATTGATTTATACGATAATAGCGATGAAATTGTCATTGAAAATCTATCGGACAAAGTATGGAAACCCGATGCAAATGCCGGTTTACTCGCTTTCAGTGATCAATATTATGTCGGATTTTCTGTCATGCAACTTTTCAAATCAAAATATCGCTTGTACAACAATCACGACAGTGGAATTCAATCTATCCGGCATTTCTTCATTCAATCAGGAGCGCACATTCCACTCGGACGACAAGGCATTTCAATAATTCATCCCTATGCAAATATGGAAATTGTTGGAAACACTCCCTTTACGTTTGAATTGGGAGGCATCTGGGAATACAATGAATCGATGCTTGCAGGCCTTAGTTACAGCCATGCCGATGCCATTGCATTAAATCTTGGCTACAAATATCAAAACTTAACATTCATGTACTCTTACGATATTGTTATCAATCAATTAATGAGTGCGGTAAAAGGAGGACATGAAGTCTCAATTGCCTATAATTTAGGATCAAACTCAGGAAATCAATACCGACCTATGTTTTAAAAACAACATTTTTTCTTTTTCTTTACAATTTTAATCAATTTTAATCAAAATTTTCCGTATTTTGTAAAAAATTAGCTTTTAATTAAGCAACTTTAAGGGAAATGCACTCGTCTTTAGTTTAACTGACGATTTGTATTTATGATTGCATTTTATTAAATTGCAAAGAATGTAAGGGGTTTTTAAATGATGAGGTTAAATTTCACACGCTTGGTTTCTGTTACACTGATATGCTTATTGTCGGTGAATCTTATATTTGCGCAAAATCAAAGATTAAACAACCAAATATCAAGAGGCGGTCCAACAGTTACTGCTTCTGCTGCACCACAAAATATTTGTCAGGGCGAACAATCGACATTAAGTGCAAGCGGTAATTTAGGAACAGCGCCATACACTTATAATTGGGACAATGGTATAGGCCTCGGAGACACTCATATTGTAACCCCGGTAACGACAACCACTTATACCGTTACTATAACTGACAACAATAGTTTATCCTCAACCGATCAAGTTACCGTCACAGTATTTGATTTACCAGTTTCCGGACTCTACTTATCCCCTACAGAAATTTGCAATGGCGAATCTGCACTTGTCGATGCTGATCCGTCAGGCGGAAGCTTACCTTATGGATATAATTGGAATAATGGGCTATCAGGAAGTCAATCTCACACGGTATCACCTTCGGGAAACACAAATTTTTCAGTTACCATAACTGATGCAAATGGCTGTACCGTAGAAGATAACATCTTACTAACTGTTCACGACAATCCTACCGTAAATGCCTCCACCACTCCAAATTCAATTTGCCCCGGACAAACCAGCAATTTATCCGCTGTTGGTGCAGGTGGAACTCCCGGATACAGCTACCAATGGGATAATGGAATCGGACTGGGAGCGGATCATACAGTTAGCCC
>JAYEFQ010000086.1:0-2960 GCA_034658655.1 Bacteroidota bacterium | reverse complement strand
CGTTATTTTTATCCGCATATTTCATTAAAATCAGTTTTCCTGATATTTTCTTTGTTTTATTCAAAATAAATCTTTTAACTTTGTCACATCTTAATGGGGTGCCTTATATACCAGGCTGAGATCAAACCCTTCGAACCTGATACGGATAATACCGGCGCAGGGAAAAAGAGTAATCTATCAGATTTTTATTAGGGTCCATTAAGAAATATTTGTTCACTAAAAAATTGTATTATGAAACGAGTATTTCTTTTTGCAGTAATTATGTTTTTGGGCGCAATCGGTGCAGTTGCGCAAAGTTTAACCGGTGTAGTACGTGATGAAAATCAAGAGCCACTACCTGGTGTAAACATTGGAATTGTGGATGCATACAGCGGAACATTCAGTAATGTTTCAGGTGAGTACGGCATTCGGTTAAAACCGGGAAAATATCAGGTGAGTTTTCGTTTTATCGGATATGAACCTTTAATTAAATCCTTTCAAATATCCTCTAAGGATGTTGAGATGAATGTGCAATTGACACGAAAAGCGCATGTAACTGAAGATGTATTGGTACAAGCGACACGGGTTGATGAGAGAGCATCTACATCGCATGACGATATCGGAGGAGAAGAATTAAAACGCAATAATATGGGACGCGATATCCCCTATCTTTTGCAGTTAAGTCCCTCAGTGGTTGCAACATCAGAAACCGGAACTGGAATCGGATATTCTTCATTTCGTATCCGGGGAATCGACCCAACACGTATAAATGTAACGATTGACGGAATTCCATACAACGATGCAGAATCTCAGGGAACTTATTTTGTAAATATGCCCGATTTTGCAAATTCCGTCTCTTCGGTTCAAATTCAACGAGGTATCGGGACATCGACAAATGGAGCAGGGGCTTTCGGGGCAACCATGAATTTTAAAACCAAAGCACTTCATGCAAAGCCTTATGCTGAATTTGAAACCCTCGGCGGGTCGTTTAATACTTTGAAAGCGACGGCAATGGCTGGAACTGGTTTAATTAATAATCATTTTACAATGGACGCACGTTTTTCTCGGGTGCTTTCTGACGGTTGGATTGACAGAGCATTTGTCGATCATGAATCGTTTCAACTTTCCGCAGCTTATCGTGGTGAAAATGATTTGCTGAAAGCAAGCATAATCAGTGGGAATCAAAAAACTGGTATAACATGGTGGGGAGTTCCGCAAGATTCGCTTGATGCTGACAATCCAAATCGGCAGTTTAACCCCGCCGGCCTATATCTTGATGCCAACGGAAATCTGAAAGCATATCCCGGGCAAACCGATAATTATAAACAAACACATTATCATTTGCATTATACGCATGTTGCTTCCAACAAATTGAATTTCAATATTTCAGGTCATTATACCCGTGGGGACGGTTATTATGAGCAATATTTTGATGTTGATTATGAAAATGTCTATGGTTTTGAAGATTTGGAAAACATGAGTTTTGCTTATTATCAATTACCCGATGTTCAAATCGGCGATACAACAATTCAGCATACAGATCTCATTCGCCGAAAATGGATGGAAAATGATTTTTATGGAGGCATTGCTTCGGTTAATTACAATGCAGGGCGCTTTGATGCAAGTTTTGGTGGCGGTTGGAATCGTTACGACGGAGATCATTTTGGACGTTTAATTTGGATGCGCCATGTAGGCGACACAGAAAAAGAACATGAGTACTATTTTAATAATGGCACAAAAGATGATGCAAATGTCTATGCAAAAGCTAATTATTTAATCACTGAAAATTTGAACGCATATGGCGACTTGCAATATCGACATATTGATTATCGATTGAGCGGGAAAAATGATGATTTGATGCCCGACGGTTCGCAAACGGATTTAACGCAAACGCATCAATTTGATTTTTTCAATCCCAAAACAGGTGTACATTATGTGATTTGTGACCGTATGGCAACTTACGCGTCATTTGCAATGGGACATAGAGAACCAACACGAACACATTTTAAAGATGCCGCCGGAGATCCGAATAAAACACCTGCAGCAGAACAAATGTTGGATTATGAATTTGGATATAAATATCAGGCGAATAAACTTGCACTCAGTGTGAATCTTTATTATATGGACTATACGGATCAACTTGTCCCAACTGGAGAAAAATCAGCCGTTGGTTATGATATTATGACAAATGTTAAGGATTCATATCGTGTAGGAATTGAACTGATGACCGGTGTTAAAGCTTTTGATTTTCTAGATTGGAATGCGAATTTAACGCTTAGTCAAAATAAAATTAACAATTTCACCTATTGGGCAAGTTATTATGATGCAGACTGGAATGAAACTTACGAACCACGGACATTGTCTGAAACAGATATTGCCTATTCACCATCTGTCATAGGAAGTTCAAAACTCAGTTTTCATGTTTTTAAGGGTATGGATGTAAGTTTAATTAGCAAATATGTCGGAAAACAGTATTTTGATAATACTTCCAACGAAAATCGTATGTTAGATGCATATTTTGTGAACGATTTAGAATTATTTTATCAATTTTCTACGAAAATTATACCAAAAATTGAGTTAAGATTGCAAGTGAATAATGTGTTTAATGAGTTGTATAGTTCCAATGCATACGGTGGTTTATGGTATGAAACTGATGACGGAGCATTGATTGAAAAAACTTGGGCATATTATTTTCCACAGGTAGGAACACATGTTTTTGGTGGAATTCGTTTGTATTTTTAAATATTTGTATTATTTTTGAAGCAAATTAAAACTAATCAAAAAAGTAATATTATGAAAAAAATTAAAGCAATTGCTCTTACTGTTATGGCTGCTGCATTATTTGCCGCATGTTCAGTTGTACTTCCCGTGAATGCAACAAGTAACCCAATGGGTTCAAAAGTTGGAACTGCATCTGCAACCGGCTACTTTTATGTCTTGTTTTTTAATCAAGATGCTAGTATTCAAAAAGCTGCTAAAAA
>JAYEFQ010000085.1:0-3023 GCA_034658655.1 Bacteroidota bacterium | reverse complement strand
TTGAGAATACGCTCGTAAAAAATACATAGGTATTTATACACAGTCTATTAACAAACTTATAAGTTTAACAAAATCCGTAAGTGCTAATGCGTTAAATAGGGAAAGGGGAAGCAATTGTCATTCGATTGAAAAACAAAAAGTCATTCGATGGGAAAGGGGAAAGGGGAAAAGTCATTCGATGGGAAAAATTGTCATTCGATGGGAAAGGGAAAACGATTGTCATTCGATTGAAAAAAAGTCATTCGATGGGAAAAGGAAAGCTATTGTCATTCGATGGGAAAAATTGTCATTCGATTGTAAAAAAAAGTCATTCGATGGGAAAGGGAAAGCAATTGTCATTCGATTGAAAAAAAGTCATTCGATGGGAAAGGGAAAAGGGGAAAAGTCATTCGATTGTAAAAATTGTCATTCGATTATAAAACAAAAAGTCATTCGATGGGAAAGGGAAAGCTATTGTCATTCGGTTGTAAAACAAAAAGTCATTCGATGGGAAAGGGGAAACGATTGTCATTCGATTGTAAAAAAAAGTCATTCGATGGGAAAAGGAAAGCACGCAAGAATTTAAGACTTATATATTTGTTAAACTTATTTTACAAGCAATTTTTTGTTATAAAATTCGCGCTCATTATAAATTTTCAGTTGATAATATCCCGGTGCAAAGCCGTATAAATCAAGTGTTAATTCTTGCTCTACCGGATTTTCCCAAGTTAACATATTTACAAGTTTTCCTGTCGCATCGTAAATTGCAACTAAATACAAATTGCTTGTTGTTTTAACAGCAGAAAGTTGCACAAAATTATTTGCCGGATTTGGTGAAACAGTAATCATAGCCTGTTTATCTTTATCAAGACAATTTACATAAGCTGGTGCGTAATGCGTGACTGTTCCATCCATATCAACTTCTGCAAGGCGATAATAGCCTTTTCGCGGAGAATCTTCAAGCAAGATTTGATATTCTTGCGTGATATACGTACTTCCGAAAGCAGGAAGTTTTTGAAGCATTTCCCAAGTTCGTGTATCTGATGAATATTCAATCATAAAATAATCTGCATTGTCTTCAGAAACGGTTGTCCAATTAACAGAAAGCCCAGCGGTTTCGCATTTTACAGAAAAATCGACAAGTTCAACCGCAAGTACCCATTGATTGGATCGTGCAATTGCAAATTGTGAGAAAGCGTTCAATCCAGACACTTTTGCAGTAACAACTCCCGCTACAATTGATTGGGTTGCGTTATCGTGACTACCGTGTAATTCCCAATCAGAACTAGCGTTATCACGTTTAATTACCGCATGTTGCTCTGCATCGGCAGCGACATTAGAGGCTCCCGCAAGATTCACTTCAATATCATAATCCACACTTGCACCAGTATTTGGTTCTATTTCCCAGTAACCTGCATCAAGCACAGAAACGAGTGAAGTTCCGGCAACTTGCAACCCAAGCCCTACGATATTAATATTACCAAGATCGGCACTTGCAAAATGTGCATCGAGATAACTTAAACTAGTGGCAGAGGTAATATCTACAGTGGCCAATTCAAAATTGGAGGCATCTCCTACCGGGAAATCGTAACTTCCTGCACCAGTAATTGCACGGCGAAGATTTCCGTTGATGTAGGATGCTGCAGTATAATTTGTAATAGCAGCTTCGGCAGTGTTATTAACGAATATTTGATTTGCTCCCGTTTCAATAAAACCATTAACAAGATTAAAGGTTCCTGTTAATGTTAGATTGTCAATAAGCGTAAAATTGCCATTCCCGTTAACTTCGACATTGTATAAGCTTACACCGTTTGATGTAACATTTACATTATCGTCGGAGGCCAGTAGTAGTGTCCCGTTAGCAGATGTAATAGATGCTGATTGGTTAATAAAACTACCATGAACTTCAATAGTATTATCGGAGAAATCGAGTCCAATTTCACTTTCGATAGTTAGGTCATAACATAATGCATTTTCGCTATTATTTATAACCGCATCGTCTGATGCATAAGTTGTTGATATTACAACATTTGTTTCTTCATCAGGAATAGTAAGGTTTTGCCAATTACCACAATCAAACCAGTCGGTATTTTGGCCTGCTGTCCATCGTCCGCTTTCGAAACCACCGTTTGTAATACCGATAGTAACACCTGTTCCTCTGTAATCGGGAGTTGCAGCATCATAGCTTGCATCATCGGCATAACCTGTCCAGTTTGATACGTTGTTAAAACGCATAATCCAATCGAGCTTTGTCACATC
Organism: Bacteroidota bacterium; assembly: GCA_034658655.1. Taxonomy (GTDB): domain Bacteria; phylum Bacteroidota; class Bacteroidia; order Bacteroidales; family ML635J-15; genus JAQIBY01. The sequence goes on along the minus strand of JAYEFQ010000085.1, from coordinate 785 downwards.
GGTCATTGGACCTATATATTTTACTTTATCTTGGTTTGATATTCCACTTACATTTGTATTAAAGCATTCACATGCCGGATAAAGGTCGGATTTCGTTGTGCTAGTACCTGTTCCCCAACCAGTTGCTGTCCAACCATAAAGAACATAGCCAGTATATTCGTCATCATCATTGACAGGATCGCCAGAAGTAACATCATTTTCCAGCCATGATCCACCTTGCATCAGCCAAATCTCATCATCACTATTTAAATTAAACCCAGTACCTTCAGAAGAATTTAATAATGTTATACTCCAGTTTGTACCAAGCTCATCAACTCCTCCGACATTAATATCAAAATCAGGTTGGTCATCACCATTTCCCGAATTCATAATTACAGTTACGCTTGTCCCTGCGGGTAAAGTTCCCCCTGATATCCTTGTTAATCTCATAGTTCCTTCAGTTGTTCCCCAGCTATCCGGATTTTCCTGCTGCCAACCATTGTCGGTAAAGTCAATGGAGGTGCCTACTGTAATATCTTTAAACGTAACGAAAGTAAATTCCTCTCCAATTGTTGCATTATTCGTATTAACTGCAATGATTGCCATATCTCCCGGAATAAATATTGTAACATCGGCAGGGTTTGCGATTACTTCAACACCTGATGACCATTCGGTTCCTTTTCTTACAAAAATTGTGAAATAGTAAGAGTTTCCATTGGTTAAGCTCGTAACTATTACAGAAGTTGAAGAACCTTTGTAAACAACATATTCGTTAGTGCCAATATCTGTTCCTGAGCCAAATACTG
>JAYEFQ010000084.1:0-3027 GCA_034658655.1 Bacteroidota bacterium | reverse complement strand
GCCCTATATCTTTCTAACAAATCAAATTCCCTTTTTTCTTCCATACATGACTTATTTTTAGTTAATAACGAACAAAGTTAATAAAAAATTTGTAACTAATCAGTATCAGCAAAAGTAGCTCGTTACTGCAAATCTGAGAGAAAATATTGGAATCAACAAGAGGTTGCAACCTCTTGTTTGTTATCCAGTGTCCCATATTTTCTTTTTTTGCATCCGCCATGTGGCGTATTATCGTGCTATCATTTCAAATGTATTTGAATAGTTAATGTTTTTAATTTTAGCACTGAGTAGTTACAAATATTTAATTCCATTGTGATTTGTGATAACTTTTAAAGTTCATCCGACTTTTCAGAGTGAACTCAAGTTTGGGACTTATTAAACTGAACTCATCAATCATTTTGAAACACATTTGATATAAGTTTGCAGTAGAATTAAAAATTCTTACTTTTTTCCATACCTTTGAGCGCAAATTTTACGTTTACTTTGCAAACCATTATTATTGTGAAATTTAAATCATTTATTAAAAAGGATTTTAATTTGATGGAGCTTTTCCGCGGAGGAGCTATTGCACTGGGATTTAAGTTTATATCGGTTTTTATTGGATATTTTTTCTTTTGGTTGTTGGCAAGATGGCTTGGGACAGATGGTGTCGGTGTGTTTTCAACCGCCTGGACAATTCTTATGATAGGCGCAGTATTCGGGAAAATCGGCTTCGACACTTCAATTATTAAATTCATTGCAGGCAGCATGGGTGCTGAAAAACCACATCATGTGCGACCGATATATCATAGCAGCATAATAATTGTATCCATCAATGCTTTTATTGTTGCCATTTTACTTTTTCTTTTTGCAGAGCCGGTTTCTAATCTGTTTTTTCAAACAACAAAGCATATAAATATCATTCGCATAGTTGCCATAAGCGTCATTCCATTAAGCTTATACAATATAAACGCTGAAAGCATGAAAGCCTTGAAAAATATTACTGCATTCAGTATCTTTCAAAACAGCAGCATCTATCTCGGCATTATTCTGATAATGTGGATATTCTCCGGAAAAGGACTGAACAATCAAAGCAGCATTTATGCTTTGGGGATTTCAGCGAGTCTGCTTATGGCAATCAGTTTTTTAGTGATCTATCGAAATTTCAAACAAAAAGTTCCAAAAACATCCGAGAAAACCGCCTATGCGTTTAATTTTAAAAAAACACTGGGAATCAGTATTCCAATGATGTTAACAAACTCACTCTTTCTGATTATGAGCTGGATGGATATCCTCATGCTCAGTGCTTTTAAATCAGACGCGGATGTGGGAATTTACAACACCTCGCTGAAAATTTCTGCCGTAATCAGTATGGCATTAATTGCCATCAATAGCATTGCATTACCGAAATACGCTGAATTATTCGAAAAAAAGGACATGCCCGGATTTCGTAAGGTAGTAAAGCAAACCAGTTTTTTAAACTTTGGCTTATCCTTTCCTGTATTTCTCTTAATTTTACTAATACCCGGATTTTTACTGGGCATTTTCGGAGAAGAATTTGTTGCCGGAAAAATGAGCCTAATGATTTTATCGATAGGACAAATATTCAGCGCCTTTTCAGGTTCGACAATTCACGTGTTAAATATGACAGGAAAAGAAAATACCGCGAAAAACATTCTAATAACAACTGCCATGTTGAATTTAGTTCTGAATTTTCTGTTGGTTCCGAGGTATGGCATCAACGGAGCGGCAATTGCAACAGCAATAAGCACTGTAATATGGAATCTGCTTGCAGAAATCAGCATTTACAGACACTTAAAATTTCTTACCTATCCACTGATATCAGTAAGGAAAGCAAAAAATTTACAAAATAAAATTATGGACAAATAATATGAAAGTTAATTGCTTTATCATAGGAGCGGCAAAAAGCGGAAGCACCTCATTATATCATTACCTGAATCAGCATCCGGAGGTTTATTTCAGTCCGATAAAAGAGACAAATTATTTCTCAAAAGAAATTAATATTGATGATTTATCAGCCAATTACAAGAAGAACAATCCCATTAATTTAGACAAATATTTTAGTGCTGATACCTTAGAAGAACTGCCTTTGGCGATTGTCCAAAAAAAGGCGCATTACGAAAAATTATTTCAGGCAGCTAGCGATGAAAAAATACGTGCCGAGGCTAGCGTAAGCTATATGTACTCGCCGGTTGCTGCCAATGAAATTTTCAAATACAATCCTGAAGCTAAACTGATTGCAATTTTAAGAAATCCGATTGAACGGGCATTTTCGCATTACCTAATGGCATTACGTTTTGGATACACTTCGCTCCCATTCAGAGATGCCTTTGATGCCGACAGAAATGCTAAGAACAAAGGGTGGGGTGTTTCTGAATTGTTTTATGAACTCGGCTTGTACCACCAACAACTAAGTCGGTTTTATGAACTGTTTCCAAAAGAAAACATTCAAATTCACTTATTTGAAGATTTTCATCAGGATAAAAATACATTGTTTCAATCTATCTTTGAATTTTTAGCTTTAAATCCGATTGAAATCAACACCGAAACGGTTCATAATCCTAGTGAAGTTCCGAAAAACCCGGGATTTAACAAAGTGATTTACCGCAGCGGAATTGCTAAAGTGGCAAAACACATTTTCCCAAAATCTATAAAATCAGGATTAAAATCACAAATGCTTAGCAAAGACAAGCCAAAAATCAACGACGCCGATCGAAACTATCTTTTGGAGCTTTACCGCGATGAAATTTTAGCAAGCCAAAAACTAATTAATCGCGACTTATCGGAATGGTTAAAGTAAGGGCTGTTTAAAGTAAGAGTAAGCGTCATTACACAACTAACTGTATTCCCGAAATGTCTATAGAAAGATAGCGCATTGCTTATGTTCCTATTTGTTAAATGCTTTTTTTATCCAAACACGCCCGTATCTTTTCAAATAGTATTCCTTTTTTAAGCGGTTTTGCAATATAATCGTTACAGCCTGCTTCAATAGCTTTTTCTTTGTCACCTACCAATCCATAAGCTGTT
>JAYEFQ010000083.1:14278-43096 GCA_034658655.1 Bacteroidota bacterium | reverse complement strand
AGAACGTTCACTTCGTGTAATTGACGGAATGGTTGCTGTATTTTGTTCTGTTGGTGGTGTTGAACCCCAAAGTGAAACTGTTTGGTATCAGGCTGATCGTTATAAAGTGCCCCGTATTGCATTTGTAAATAAAATGGATAGGACAGGAGCGGAGTTTTTTGAGGTGGTTAACCAAATGAACGAGTATCTTGATGCACATGCTATTCCTTTTCAGGTGCCGATTGGATCTGAGGGTGATTTTAAGGGAATGATTGATGTGATTGAGGGGAAAGCTTACGAGTTTGATGATAAAACACGTTATGAAGTTGAAATTCCTGCTGATTATCAGTCAAAATACCAAGAGGTTAAGAATCAACTCATTGAACGGCTTTCCGATTTTAATGAGGAAATAATGGAGCTTTTCCTTGCTGAAGAAGAAATTCCTGTGGAATTATTGCGTAGTGCAGCTCGCGATGCAACATTGAAGTTATTTATCACACCTGTATTTTGTGGTGCTGCTTTCAAAAACAAAGGGATGCAGTTATTATTGGATGCAGTTGTAGATTATTTACCATCCCATATTGATGTTGGTGCGATTGTCGGTATAGATATTGACGATGAAGAAAAAACACATACTCGTCTTCCTTCACCTCAAGCTCCTTTTTCTGCACTCGCTTTCAAATTAATTAATGATCCTTATGTTGGTCAGCAAACCTTTATTCGTATTTATTCCGGAACTATTAACAGTGGTGACGAAATATTAAATACAACCAAAGATAAAAAAGAACGTGTGGGTAGAATTTTGAAAATTCGCGCTAAAGATAGAGAGGAATTATCCCATGCAGGTCCTGGAGATATTGTTGCTTTAATCGGAATGAAAAATACAAAAACCGGAGATACTTTATGTAGTCCTAGCCATCCTTTATTCCTCGAAAATATTACTGTTCCTCCAACAGTGATTGAAATGAAAATCAATCCGAAATCTCGAAAAGAACAGGGAAAACTTGGGGAAGCATTGGCAAAACTTGTTAATGAAGATCCTTCTTTTGTTGCTCGTTTTGATGAGGAAACCGAAGAGACAATTATTGCCGGAATGGGTGAATTGCATCTTGAAATTATTGTCGATCGTTTACAAGATGAGTTTAAAGTGGATGTGGAAGTTGGTGAACCTGCTGTAGCATATCGTGAAGCAATTAGTAAAGATGTTGAGGTTGAGTATCGTTATGCTAAACAATCCGGTGGTAAAGGACAATTTGCTCAAACAACAATTCGCATTGAACCGCTTAAAGAAGGTGGTTACGAATTTATTGATAAAATTAAAGGAGGACGTATTCCTGCAGAATATATACCATCTGTTGATAAAGGAATTCGAAAAACACTTGAACGCGGTATTCTTGCTGGTTTCCCGATTGAAAACGTGAGAATTACATTGCTTGATGGAAAATATCACCCAGTAGATTCTTCTGATATGGCTTTCCAAACCTGTGCCTCAATTTGTTTTAAAGAAGGATTTAGAAAAGCAGCACCTATTCTGCTTGAGCCTGTTATGCGCATAGAAATTAATACTCCAGATGAATTTATTGGCGATGTCGTTGGTAATATTAATCGTCGTCGTGGGAAAATTGATACTATGCGTCGTTACCGTAAAGGGTCACAAAAATTAAACGGAATCGTTCCATTATCAGAAATGTTTGGCTATTCAACAAGTTTGAGAAATATTTCCAAAGGAAGAGCAAATTATTCTATGGAATTCCACCAATATATGCCTTTGCCAAAAACTGTGCAAGAGGATGTGCTTGAGGAAATTAGAAAAGCTAAAGAAGAAAGCAATAGTTAATCACTTAAGAATTAATAAACTTTTAAAATGGCGGATGTGTGAAAATATATTCGTCATTTTTGTTAATTTCTTCATTCCATTGAAGAAATTTAGTGCATTTTATTCATTCTATTGAAGAATTTTAGGTTCTTTATTTGTTTATTCCTGTAAATTGAGCAAAATTGTAGCGGTTTATCACTTGATAATCAATCTCAGGGTATTTGATATTAACTTTGTATTAGGGCGTTTTGACGGAAACAAGCTTGCAAATCTTGACAGATAGTGAACTTATTTTGCTGACTACTGTTAGTGTAATAAATTAGTTATGAGAAATCTGATATTACTTATTATTGTATTCATTGCATTCGCCTTCTTTGCTACACAGTGTAAAAAGATTGATGAATTTACGCAGTTCGATATGGATTATCAAACCAGCGTTACTATCCCATCTACCGTTGGTGTTAACCTGCCTTTTGATGTGTGGACGCCGGAAGTTACCACCAATTCAGAATCCCAATTTGCTGTTCATGATACCCGAAAGGATAAAGTGGAGGAAATAATTCTAACCAGTACCATACTCTCAGTGACTAGTCCGGATGGTGGTGATTTTGCCTTTCTGAATGACATTTATGTGTATCTGAATGCAGATAATTTGCCAGAAGTTGGAATAGCTTGGAAAGAAAACATACCCGATAATGCGGGAAGCGAAATTGATCTGAATACCAGTGATGAAAATCTTGAAGCCTACATCAAACAAGACAGCATACAGTTTCGCGTGGAGACAGTAACAGACCGAGTTATTACTCAGGAGTATGACATACAGATCGATGCTGTTTTCTGGGTGGATGCAAAAGTATTGGGTCAGTAATTTACTTTGTATTTTCTCTGATTTCTATTTTGTGTTAGCAAGAAAACTTTTCTTTTTTACTGTATCTCTTCATTTGATTGAAGGAAATTAGGCTTTTGGTTTAGATAAGCTGAAAAACTTATCAAAGTTTATTTTGAAAACAATGAAAATTCTTTTTAGGATATTTGATGTCAAATTAATTTGATGTTAATTTGGTATGATTGATTAATTCATCCAATAACGGACGAATTTCATCCGATGATGGGCGAGGAGCAGTTGCATCAATGATTTTCCCCTCTGCATCAATCAGTATGAAGCGTGGAATGCCTTTAATGAAGTAATCATCACAAATGCTACACTCCCAACCTCCGGTAAACGATTGCGACCAACTTGGGGCTTCTTTTTTGATGAATTTTATCCAAGCACTTTTATTTTCATCTACTGAAACTGATAAAAATTGTATTGGCTCATTGGAATAATCATTTACGAGTGCTTCAAATGCTGGAATTTCAACATGACAGGGCCCGCACCATGTTGCCCAAACGTCAATATATAGAATTTCTCCCCGAAAATCTGCCAGAGAAATACTATCTCCATTAATATCAGGATAGCTGAACTCAGGAGCTTTTTTTCCATGCTTGATTTTATCCCAAGTTTGATGTAAATTCTTTAAATTTTTGATGCGATATTCATTCCCTGCTTTATTAATAAATTCCTGATACGCTTGTTCAATGGCTTCAAATCCGTTATAGCGTCCATAATCACTAATTAATTGATAAAGTACAGCTTTTTTTACGGCTTGGTTTGTAATTTCTTTTTGAACATGTTCAATCTGTTGTTGCACCATGACCTCGTACGATTCTATTTTTTCATCATCCATTTGATAATTGATGAAATTAATAATGGCTGTAGGATAGGCATCGAGCCCCAATGCATTTTCATCATTGATATCCAAATTTTCTGCAAAATCAAAAAAGTTTGCTTCTTCTAAAGCAAGTGAATCGTCAGAAAAATAGGTGAAATAATCTTTATATCTGAAATTGAGATTGTAAAACATTAGGTTAATCCGTTTTGCTTCGTTATTTATGAAGTCTTCATCTTGAATTGGTTCTGACAAGGTATCCAGCATCTCCATCATTTTATTATTTGTGATTTCTGATTTGATTAAAAAGCTGTCGATATTCATTTCGTACAATAAATCGCTGAATGTTGCACTATTCTGTTTAAAGCTTGTCATTTTAATTAAATAGTCAGATGCATTTGTTTTCCCTGAGGAAAATTTAAACGGAGTTGTTTTATTTTCATCGTCATAAATGAGCTGAATACTATCCCCCGGATAAATGTATAAGGGGAAACTTTTTCTGCGATATTTAAACTCAATGTATTGTGGTTCGCTGATTTGCAAGCTAAACCTGAAATTTTGATTTGTATCAGGAATGATACTGTCAATATTTGTACCTTGCCTGATAATTAAAGGATAATCTTTCGGATGCAAGATTGTTCCTTGAATTAGGCTTTCTTTTGTCTCAGGTTTCTGATTTGTCTCATTTTTATTGCAGGAAAAAGCGAGAAGCAAAATCACTGCAGCCAAAATAATTTGTAATTTTTTCATATAACAAAGAACTAGCTCTTAAAAAAATGAGTAGGCCTATAAGCCGGATTCTGTCAAGATCTATCATTTATCTATGCGGCCTACCCCTCTCGGAATCAGAGCGGGCAGCCCTGTGTGCTAAGCACCCCGAGATATACATGGCCTTGCAGTCTGCCAGACGGACAGCCAATTGTGTTGCCACAAAAGCTGGTGAGCTCTTACTTCACCTTCTCACCCTTATTCTGGTACAAGACCAGAACGGTTATTTTCTTCTCCGTTACTATACCTTCACAGGTATCTCCCGTTTCGGGAGGGCAGTGCCCTGTACTGTCCGGACTTTCCTCCCCGCCAAGGCGGAGCGACAGATTAGCCTACTCGCCACAAATGTAACGAAATTAACCCAGAAAATTCACGAATTTTCTATGATTAAGCAACACTAACAAATTTAATTTTAAAAATCACTGTTGTCCGATAAAGCTTTAAAGATTGCTCCCCACTTGCTAGCGGGGAGAAATCCCATTAATTTTAGTTCATCATTATATTTTTATCGGACAACAGGGATTGTTAATAAATAATTTATCGAGGATAGGTGGAAAAAGTTTGGATAATTAATTTATGTTTATATATTAGACGACGAATCAATTAAAGTCGATGCCACATGAATTTCCAGCAAGAAGTACTGAAAAATAGAACACATCTTAATTATTACGCCTTGAGTTTAACGGTAGATGAAAGTGCTGCTAAAGATTTAACACAGGAGACTTTACTTAAGGCATTTAATTATGAAGATCGCTATGTCGATAATAAAAACATTCGTTCTTGGCTGTTTACTATCATGAAGCATACTTTTATTAATCAGTATCGACGTGAAAAATATAGGCGTAATTTAATGGTTGATGTTCAGGAGGTGCGTACATATTCAAATTCTAAAGTGGAAGGTGAGAATGGAATGGATTTGTATGTAATGCGACGTGATTTGCATAATGCATTAATGGCTTTAGATATGAAATACAGGGTCCCCTTTATTCGTTTTTATAAGGGATACAAATATAAAGAAATTGCAAAACGATTAGATTTGCCGTTGGGAACAGTGAAGAGTCGAATTTATTTCGCACGTAAATTATTGATGGAGGAGTTGGGTGATTTGATTTAACCCGCATTGTATTATTTGAACCGATGGGCCGTAGTTGCGTTCTGAAAGCTTTCTGGGCGTGTGGATGCTATGATAAACATGTTGGTTAACACAAGCTATGTTCTAAAAAACAACTCTATAACATATGTAATATATGATTTTTGCTGTATAAAGATTCTATACTTTTTGTTAGATTTGCCGAAAACAATAAATAATCGTTTTTATGGAAGTTTCGCACATAGAACACATTGGAATTGCAGTTGAAAATCTTGATGAAAGTATCCGTTATTATGAGGATGTATTAGGCCTGAAATGTTACGGCATTGAGGAAGTTGCAGATCAAAAAGTACGTACCGCATTTTTCAAAGTCGGTGATGCTAAGATTGAGTTACTTGAAAGTACTGATCCCGAAGGTCCGATTGGTAAGTATGTTGAAAAAAAAGGGCAGGGAATGCATCACATTGCATTTTCAGTGAAAGATGTTGATGGTGCTTTGAAAGAAGCAGAAGAAAAAGGCATTCGTACTATTGATAAATCATCCCGAAAAGGAGCTGAAGGATTGAGTATCGGTTTTTTGCATCCGAAAGCAACCAAAGGCGTTTTAACTGAACTTTGCGAAAATAAAAATAAATAATTCATACCTCCTGATATGGCAATTGAAGACAAAATCAAAGAATTGATTGAGAAAAGAGTGAAAACTCGGCTTGGTGGCGGAGAGAAACGCATACAAGCACAACATGACAAAGGCAAATTTACTGCCCGTGAGCGGATTGAGTTACTGCTCGATGAAAACAGTTTCGAGGAATTTGATATGTTTATTTCACATCGTTGTACCGATTTTGAAATGGACAAAAAAAAATATCTTGGTGACGGTGTCGTAACGGGACATGGTACTATCGACGGACGCGTAGTGTTTGTGTTTGCTCAGGATTTTACCGTTTTTGGTGGATCGCTTTCTGAAATGTTTGCTAAAAAGATTATAAAACTCATGGATGAAGCCATGAAAGTCGGTGCTCCGGTAATTGGTCTGAATGACTCCGGTGGAGCACGTATTCAGGAAGGCGTTTTGAGTTTGGCAGGATATGCTGAAATCTTTCAACGTAATATTGAAGCTTCAGGCGTAATTCCGCAATTATCTGCAATTTTTGGGCCTTGTGCCGGCGGTGCTGTATATAGCCCTGCTTTGACAGATTTTATTTTGATGTCCGAAGATGCTTCTTACATGTTTGTTACGGGTCCTAAAGTTGTAAAAACGGTTACCGGTGAAGATATCTCAACAAAAGATCTCGGTGGTTCATATGTGCATGCTGCAAAATCTGGTGTTGCTCACTTTGTTTCTGAAACCGAAGAAGAAGGCTTGATGATGTTGCGAAAAATGTTGTCTTATATGCCGCAGAATAACCTTGAAGATCCGCCATTGTATGATACTAAAGATCCCATCGATAGAGTTGATGAAGGATTGAACTATATTATTCCTGATAATCCAAATAAACCATACGACGTAACAGATGTTATACTTTCTATTGTTGATGAAAGTGAATTTATGGAAGTGCATCGTCAGTATGCAAGAAATATGGTGGTTGGCTTTGCGAAATTTAATGGAATGCCTGTTGGTATTGTTGCAAATCAACCGTCCTTCTTGGCTGGTGTTTTAGATATCGACGCATCAAAAAAAGCTGCGCGTTTTGTCCGCTTCTGCGATGCATTTAATATTCCAATTATAACCTTGGTTGATGTCCCCGGATTCCTTCCAGGTTCAGCGCAAGAGTACGGCGGAATTATTACAAACGGCGCGAAACTCATGTTTGCTTACGGAGAAGCTACCGTTCCGAAAATCACTGTTACGTTGAGAAAATCATATGGTGGTGCGCATGATGTAATGGCGTGCAAACAGTTGAAATCCGACCTTAATTACGCATGGCCGTCAGCAGAAATTGCTGTAATGGGAGTACAAGGGGCAATTGAAGTCTTGAATTATAAGGAACTCAGTAAAATTGAATCTGACGAAGAAAAAGACGATTACAAATTGAAAAAGGAAGATGAGTACAGAAATATGTTCGCCAATCCTTATCAGGCAGCAAAATATGGGTTTATTGATGATATTATTGAGCCGATGAATACTCGCTTTCGGATAATTCGCGGTTTGAGTCTTTTGCAAACGAAAAAAGATTCCAGACCTCCTAAAAAACATGGTAATATTCCTCTTTAAACAATTTTTTTATGATAATTAATATGATTGCTGAAATTAGTTGGGATTTTTCACTTGTCGGAATGCAGGGCTGGACGATATTCATTATTGGTTGGTTGGTTGTGTTTATTTCTTTAATACTCTTGTCATTTTTGTTTCGTTTGTTACCTAATATTCTTACAGGTGCTTCAAAACAAAAGCATAAGATTCAAGAAAAACGCCAGCAGGCAAAAGAAAATGGAAAATCGGGAAAACCAGATTCCGATGTGGTTACAGGAGAATTAACCGCGGCAATTGCTACCGCATTGCATTTGTACTTTACCGATTTACACGACGATGAAGCCCGCATTTTAAAGGTTAAGCATCAATCCAGAAAATATTCTCCCTGGAATTCGAAAATTTATAACGTAATGAATTTTAAGCGATAAAAGTAGAATCTAATGAAAAAATTCAAATTTAAAATCAACGGGAATTCCTACGAAGTTGATATCAATAATATCGAAGGACAAATTGCTGAAATTGAAGTAAACGGCACAAAATACAATGTGGAACTTGATAAAGAAATTCCGGTAATTAAAACACCGCGAATTGTCAAAAAACCACTTGCTCATCCAAAAGAAGGTAAGCCATTGACAAGTGATGCAAAATTGAGTAACATTAAGGCTCCGTTGCCCGGAAATATTCTGAATGTAAAAGTTAAGGATGGAGACGAGGTGAATAAAGGTGATTTATTACTTGTGATGGAAGCAATGAAAATGGAAAATAATGTATTGGCTGATGTCTCCGGAATTATAAAGTCTGTGAAAGTGAAAGAAGGGGATATTGTGCTTCAAAATGACTTATTGGTCGAAATTGCTTAAAACTTGATTGAAAAATGAAAAATAAATTTTTATTATTCAGTTTATTGCTTTTCCTCGCACAGATTGTGTTTGCCGGTGGACAGCTTGATGCTGAAAAACTGATTGACGGGAAATGGCTGAATAAATCTGACGGATATATTCCTAATGCCTTGGGTGAAAGTAAGGAAACTGTAGAGCGGTATAAAACCTTTACATTTAATCCGGATCAATCTTTCTTTATGGATTCTGCGAAAGTAAGATATACCGGAAAATGGCATGTTGAAGATGAGTTTGTCATAATGAAATTTAGTGACAAGCCTGTTGTACATTACTCGAAAAATATTGATCCAAATAATCGCACCTCAAATTATGTGACAACAAATGATACCTTGCAATTGAATTTGAGAACAGCAACCATTGAAGGAAATAAACTCGTGGTTGATGATGGATATACTTATAAACAAACTTCTGCTGCTGTTGCAGGTTTGAAAAACTTTTGGGAATTTACAGGGTTTGCAAATGCAACTTCTGGACATCTTGTAATGGTGATTATTGGTTTGTTCTTTATTTTCCTTGCAATTCGATATCATTATGAACCCCTCTTGTTAATTCCAATCGGAACAGGAATTCTTATCGGTAACATTCCAATGTTTCAGGCAGTGGATTTTAATCTCGGACTGGGGGTTTATGAGCCTGGATCAGTGATGAATATCTTGTATGGAGGTGTGCTTCAAGGTTGGTATCCGCCTTTGATTTTCCTCGGAATTGGCGCAATGACAGATTTTTCATCTCTAATTTCAAAGCCGCGACTGATGTTATTGGGCGCTGCTGCTCAATTCGGTATTTTTGCAACTTTTATTCTTGCATTGGCGTTCGGATTTGCACCTCCTGAAGCAGGAGCAATCGGAATTATTGGCGGTGCCGATGGACCGACAGCAATTTTCCTCTCCTCTAAATTAGCGAACGGAGTGAATGTTATGTCGAATGGAGAAACGGTGAAAAACCTTATCGGCCCAATTGCGATTGCCGCATACTCTTACATGGCGCTTGTGCCAGTAATTCAGCCTCCGATTGTGAAGCTAATGACATCTAAACGAGAGCGTTTAATTCGCATGAAACCACCACGTGCTGTCTCAAAACTTGAGAAAATACTTTTCCCAATTATTGGACTTCTGCTGACAGCCTATATTTCTCCAACCTCATTGCCACTACTTGGAATGTTGTTCTTTGGAAATATTTTGAAAGAAAGTGGAGTAACAAAACGACTTGCCGATACTGCGGCAAATTCACTGATTGATACAATTACTATTTTACTCGGATTAACTGTTGGAGCATCTACTCAAGCTGATGTGTTTTTGACTACGGATTCATTGATGATATTTGTAATGGGTGCATTCTCATTTATGTTTGCAACCGCAGCAGGTATTTTCTTTGCCAAGGTAATGAATTGGATTTCTTCTAAAGACAATCCGATTAATCCAATGATTGGAGCTTCCGGAGTTTCTGCCGTACCCGATTCTGCACGAGTAATTCAGGAAATGGGATTGAAAGAAGATCCTTCTAATCACTTGTTGATGCAGGCAATGGCACCAAATGTATCCGGTGTAATCGGTTCTGCTGTCGGTGCAGGAATCTTGCTGAGTTTCTTAATGTAATTTTATATTTAATAGATATAAAATAAAACAGTAAACAGTAGGAAATAAAAACAGTGGGTGGGGATGCGATTAATTGCATCCCCACTATTTTTATCCCCATTGTTTAACTATAAAGTTTTACAAATTGAAGAAAAACACTAACTTTGAAGGCTAAAATAAAACACTTATGTGGACACTCTTTCGAAAAGAAATAAAGGAGTTTTTCAGCTCAATTACTGGATATTTGGTTGTGGTTGTCTATCTGGTAATTAATAGCTTGATAATGTGGGTTTTTCATGGTCCCTCAAATATTTTAGATGCCGGACAAGCAAATCTCGATCCCTTATTTATTATTTCACCTTGGGTTTTTCTCTTTCTTGTGCCAGCAGTTACTATGCGGTTAATTTCTGAAGAAAAACGACTGCAAACCATGGAGTTGTTGCTCGTTCGCCCAATTTCTGAATTTAAAATTACCATGGCAAAATATCTGTCAGGTTTAAGTTTAGTTTTGGTTGCTTTGTTACCGACATTGGTTTATACAATATCAATTAATCAGCTTGGCAGAACTGAAGGAATTGCTGATATGGGAGCGATTGCCGGATCATATATTGGTCTGTTTTTTCTCGCTGCAATTTATACTGCGATTGGATTGTTTGCATCATCCTTGAGTAATAATCAAATTATTTCGTTTATTATTGCGGTGCTGCTTTCCTTTGCATTCTATATTGGCTTCGATCAGGTTGCAGGCTTGAGATTAAGTGGTGCAATTGAAGATTTTATTATGTCACTCGGAATCAATTATCATTATAAAGCCATTAGTAAAGGCGTGATTGACTCTCGAGATATCATTTATTTTTTATCGGTAATTGCCATTTTTATTCTTTTAACAAAATTGCGTTTGGAGCGTCGTAAATGGAAATAAATCTCTGATTATGAAAGTAAAACAAATAAGAAATCAACATATTTTTCAATTATTAATTATCCTCTTACTGATTGTCGTGATAAACTTTCTAGGGTCTTTTTGGAATGCCCGGTGGGATGTGACAGAGGATAAGCGGCATTCACTTTCCGAAACAACGACTGATATGTTGAAGGAGTTGGATGATGTCATGTATATAAAGGTGTATCTTGATGGAAATGAGTTGCCAATTGGCTTTCTTCAATTGAAGCGTTCCGTAAGAGAATTATTAGATGATTATCGTCGTTATTCGCATCTCGTGGAATATCAATTTGTTGATTTATCAAAAGAAGAGGATTTAAAAACTCGAAATGAAATTTATAATCAATTACAAGATAAAGGACTAGAGCCAACACAGCTTGAGGAGCGAAATACAGCATCCTATAAAGAACAGGTGATTTTTCCATCTGCCTTAATTCGTTATAAGGGAGCTGAGTTCCCGGTAAATTTCCTAGAAAATGAAACAGGACGAAGTACGGCATCTCAAATTAATAAATCTATTGCACGGCTTGAGCAGCACTTTACAAACGGAATGTTGAAGCTTATCAATCCAGAAATTAAGAAAGTCGCATTTATTGAGGGACATAATGAGTTGGATGAATATCAGACAATGGGAGCAATGATTGCATTAAGTGACTATTACAAAATTGAACGGCTTAAAATTAATGGTGTCCTTGGTGCTTTGGATGAATATGAAGCGATTGTGGTCGCAAAGCCCAACTCGCGAGTTAGTGAGAAAGATAAATTCATTATTGACCAATATATAATGAATGGCGGGAAAGCTCTGTGGCTGGTTGAATGGATGCAGATGGATATGGACAGTCTCGCAAATCAATATTCAAGCATGGCATTAATTCGCGATATTGCTTTGGATGATTTATTGTATAATTACGGGGTGCGGATTAATCCGGATTTAGTTCAGGATTTGAACTGTTTGTCAATTCCTGTAACTGTGAATTCTAAAGACGGAAAGCCTCAGTTTGAGCCACGTACTTGGTTCTTTTTTCCAGCAATTTTAACCGATAATTCGCATCTCATCAATCGAAACATTCGTGTGCTTAGAACACAATTTGTAAGTAGTATTGACTCGGTTAACCCTGAAATGCGGGTAACAAAAACCCCAATTTTAAAAACATCAGAATTCAGTCGATCACTTAGTGTGCCGGTTAATGTAAGTTTGGGAATTGTTAGAAATCCACCCGACCCACGTAGTTTTAATCAGGGAGAAAAAACAGTTGCTATGCTTCTTGAAGGCGAGTTTCCCTCAAACTTTGATATGCGAATTCCTCCTGAAATTGCTGTGAATGAAGATATCAATTTTAAGACAGTTTCTGTTCCGACAAAACAAATTGTTGTCTCTGACGGGGATGTGATTCGAAATTTTGTTAGAGTTGAAGGAAATCGACACCTCCCGTTTCAACTTGGCGAAGACAGATATTATCAAAAACAGTTTACTCCCGGAAATAAAGAATTCATTTTAAATAGCTTGAATTACCTTTGCGGTGATGAAGCTTTGATTGAATTGAGAATGAGGGAGCTTAAGCTTCGAACTTTGGAGCGCACAAAAATAATGAATCATGGGCTTTTTTGGGCTGTGTTTAATTCTGTTGTGCCGGTAATTTTGATTGTGCTTTTCGGACTGACCGTGTTTTTTGTGAGAAAACAAAAGTATGGAAAGCAACGTGTTGTAAATTAATGAGATTTAAAGTAATTGTATGAAAAAGAATAATCGCATCATGTTATTGGTATTAATTGTCTTATTGGTGATTTCTACCCTTGTGTTTTTTACGCGCTATGAGTTTTCTCGTGAGCTTGTTAATGGAAAAGAAAAATTACAGGTTTCTCGGAAAAGTAGCAGTTTAAAAGTTTTGCGAGATTTTGCAGTGCAGGATACTGCTAAAATTGATAAGATATTTTTGGTTGATAAAGACAATAACCAAATTTTATTGGAGCGTGAAGGAGTACAATGGATTCTAAACAAGGAGTTAAATGCCCGTGAAGATTTAAAGAATATTTTATTGAAAACAATACGCCGTGTTGAAGTTTATAGTCCGGTTCCGAAAACTCGGAAGGAGTATGTTATACGTGATTTAGCAAGTAATGGAATAAAGTGTGAAATATATCAAAGCGGGAAAAAGGTAAAAACATATTATGTTGGTGGTGTTACTCAAAATAATCTTGGAACTTATATGCTGTTGGAAAATTCTGCCGAACCGTTTATTGTCTCCATCCCGGGATTTAGTGGTTATTTGACAACCCGCTATAATACAAGTGAAAAAGAGTGGGTTAGCAAGCGGGCTTATTCCTATCCATTCCATCAAATCGCATCTGTGGAGGTTGAATACCCCGATGAACCTTCACAATCTTATAAAATGCTTAATAATGGAAGTAACCGATTTGAGTTAATTCGTCTCGACAATAAATTGCCTGTTGAACAGTTTGATACCGTGACAGTTAAGCAGCAAATTGGGCGGTTTAAAAAAGTGGGATTTGAATTTTTTGTTCCCGATGAGTTTCAAGCACATCGAATTGATTCCATTCAGAAATACACCCCGTTATATCGCTTTAATGTAACTGATGTCGCAGGGAATTCTCGCGAGTTAAAATGCTATGCACGTCCGAATAAAGATCAATTAAAGGGTGACGACGGCGAAGCATATGAATATGATATTGAAAGATTGTATGCAATATTTGATAATCAACTAGTTGTTATGCAGTATTATACAACCGATATGTTGACAATGCGTTTAGATTATTTTTTGAAATGAAAGACTTAACATGCATTGTTAATAAAAAAATCATACAAATTGTAAAATGCTTTGAAAAAGCGATTTGAAAACATTACTTTTAAGCTTGAATTTTTAAATTAAATAAAATGAATTTTGTTGTCTCAAGTTCTGCATTATTGAATCACCTGCAACTCGTTAGCAAGGTGGTTAATAGTAAAAATACATTGCCAATATTGGATAATTTTCTCTTGAAATTGGAAGACGGCGTGTTGAAAATTACAGCATCCGATTTGGAAACCACATTGACAACTGAAATTACTCCTGATGTTGTTGACGGAGATGGTGTGATTGCAATTGATGCAAAAAAAATTCTTGATATTTTAAAAGAATTTCCAGAGCAACCATTAACATTTCAGATAGATATGGACAGTTTTCAGGTTGAAATTAAATCTGAAAAAGGATTGTTTAGTTTGGTTGGACAAAATGGGGAAGATTTTCCGCAAGCATCTCAACTGAAAGCTGATCAAGTAAATCGTATTGATTTATTGCCAGAGATATTGTTTAGTGGAATAACCGCAACCCTTTTTGCTACGGCTGATGACGAATTGCGTCCCGTAATGAATGGTGTTTTGGTTGAGATTTCTCCGGATAATATGACATTCGTTGCATCCGATGCTCACAAGTTAGTACGCTATACTCGGAAAGATGCAAATGCTGAAAACGAAGCGTCTTTTATTTTGCCGAAAAAACCAGCAGGAATTTTGAAAAATATCGTGACAAAAGCCGATAATGAAATAACCCTTGAATTTGACGATAAAAATGCAGTATTCTCATTTCCTGGTTTTTATCTGGTATGTCGCTTAGTCGAAGGAAATTATCCTAGTTATAATTCAGTAATTCCAACTGAAAATCCGAATCGTTTAACCGTTGATCGTGTGGAGTTATATAATGCACTGAAACGTGTTTCTATATTCTCAAATCAAGCGTCAAATTTGGTTAAACTCGGAATAACAGGAAATCAATTGAGTATTTCTGCTCAAGATATCGATTATTCAATTTCTGCTAACGAATCTTTGAATTGCCAATATAATGGTGATGAAATGACAATTGGATTCAAATCTTTGTTTTTACTTGAAATTCTTTCAAATATTGGAACTGAGGAAGTAAATGTTGAAATGTCAGACCCAACTCGTGCAGGGATTGTCTTGCCAAAAGACAATAAAAATGAAGATGAAGATATCTTAATGCTTCTCATGCCAATGATGCTTAATAATTAATATGAATTTTTGTTATACAGAGGGCGTAGGCATACTTTGCTTATGCCTTCATTATTTTTATTTCCATGAATCTTAAACTAAAAAAACCAATTATTTTTTTTGATATTGAATCCACAGGTATAAATGTTGCTAAAGATCGTATCGTTGAAATTGCCTTTGTGAAAATTCATCCCGACGGAAGTCGTGATACAAAATTACAACGCATTAATCCAGAAATGGAAATTCCTGCAGAAAGCATTGCAATTCATGGGATTACGAATGATGATGTGAGCGAATCTCCGACATTTAAACAAGTGGCTAAGGAATTCACAAAACTAATTGAAGGCTGTGATTTAGCTGGGTTTAATTCTGATCGATTTGATATTCCTATGTTAGCAGAAGAGTTTTTGCGGGCAGACGTAGATGTCGATTTAAAGCGACATAAAACAATTGATGTTCAGGTGATTTTCCATAAAATGGAGCAACGCACTCTCAGCGCAGCCTATAAGTTTTATTGTAAAAAACCGATGGAAAATGCTCATACCGCTGAAGCAGATGCACTTGCTACTTTTGATATTTTAGATGCACAAATTGCTCATTATGATGAATTAGGTGATGATGTGGAAACACTTTCTGAATTTTCATCTCATAAAAAACATTTTGATTTTGCCGGGCGCATTGTTCTTAATGAAAATGATGTCCCAGTTTTTAATTTTGGAAAATACAAAGCAAAGCCTGTGAAAGATGTTTTGAAAAAAGACCCAGGTTATTACGGCTGGATGATGAAAGGTGATTTTCCACTATATACAAAAAAAGTATTGACCAGAATTAAGCTGGAAAGCATGAATGATTAAGTTTTATGAAGATCATTTGTATCGGAAGAAATTTTCATGATCATGCAAAAGAAATGTATGCAAAACCTGAAAAGGATCCCATCTTTTTTTTGAAAGCGGATTCGTGTTTGCAACGTGATAATCGCATATTTTTCATTCCCGACTTTTCCAATAACCTGCATTATGAATGTGAAATAGTTTTACGGATTTCTCGTGTAGGGAAAGGCATTGCAGAAAAATTTTCACATCGTTATTATGATGCAGTTACTGTTGGAATCGATTTCACTGCACGTGATTTGCAAGTACAATGTAAAGCGAAAGGCCTACCATGGGAAATTTCAAAATCTTTTGATCAATCGGCACGCCTCGGAAAATGGCTTGCTGTTTCCGATTTTGAAAATCCGCAAAGCGATATTTCATTTTGGTTAAAACAGAATGAAATAATTGTACAATCTGCTAGCAGTGCAGATATGATATTTAAATTTGATGCACTCATTGCTTATCTCTCAAAATTTATGACACTTAAAATTGGCGATTTAATTTATACTGGAACTCCTGCTGGTGTTGGTCCGGTTTCTGGAGGTGATCGATTAGAAGCAGGAATTGGTGATGAGTCATTGCTGAAATTTTCAGTTCGATAAGCAGAAATGTATCAAGTAAAAATTTAACTCACTTAAGATGTTGAGTAATAGGGGAATTGAAATAATTTCCCTATCATATTTTCCTTTCTGTTACAAAACATGAAAAAAAATAAATATTTCTGCATAAATCATGTGTAAAACCAATGGATTTTTTTATTTTTGTTTAGCACTGAATATTAATCATAAATAACTGATAATTAATGAATTTTCTTTCCAAGGTTAAGGAAGAAGCTCGTAAACACAATCAACGTATTGTGCTTCCTGAAGGTACAGAAGAAAGGACACTTAAAGCTGCAAATGAAATCATTAAAGCATCCATCGCGGAAATTATTTTAATTGGTGATCCTGCTATTATTAAACAAAAAGCGGACGAATTTAATTTGTCGGAGCTGTCAAAAGCCCAAATTGTCGATCCCGAAAATCCACCAAAAAAAGCGGCTTATATTGAGAGCTTTGTCGAATTGCGAAAGCATAAAGGCATGACTGCTGAAAAAGCTGAAGCCTTATTGAAAGATCCTTTATATCTTTCTGTCATGATGATTAAACAGGGAGATGCAGATGGTGAAGTTGCTGGTGCTGATAATGCAACAGGTGATGTTTTGCGTCCTGCTTTTCAAATTGTGAAAACAAAACCGGGAGTATCGGTTGTTTCTGGTGCATTTTTTATGATCTTGCCTAATAAAGAATTTGGAGAAGATGGTATTATGGTTTTTGCTGATTGTGCCGTGTATCCGAATCCTACCGCAAGTGAGCTTGCTGAAATAGCTATTTGTACTGCTGAAACAACTCAAGCAATTGGCGGTTTTGAGCCACGGGTTGCAATGTTGAGTTTTTCAACTAAAGGCTCTGCAAAACATGAAATGGTTGACAAAGTTGTTGAAGCCACCCGAATTGCCAAAGAAAAAATGCCAGATTTGAAAATTGATGGTGAATTACAGGCTGATGCTGCAATTATGCCTGCAATTGGCAAGAAAAAGGCACCGGATAGTGAAATCGCAGGTGAGGCAAATGTGCTGGTTTTCCCAACATTAGAAACCGGAAATATTGCTTATAAATTGGTGCAGCGTATGGCAAATGCTGAAGCTGTTGGCCCAGTATTGCAAGGAATGGCAGCGCCAATTAATGACCTTTCCAGAGGTTGTTCTGTTAGTGATATTGTTAACTTGGTTGCTATTACGGCAAATCAATCTGCAGGAATGAAATAGAATCGTTAAATTTTATACCGAAAATTATGAAAATATTAGTATTAAATTGTGGAAGCTCAAGCATAAAATACCAATTGTTAAACATGTCAAATGAACCTGATTTATTGGCAAAAGGAATTGTTGAGCGCATCGGTCTCGAAGAAGGAATATTAACACATAAGCGTGCTGGTGGTGGTAAAGAGAAATTTGTTGTCAAAGAACCGATTGAAAATCATACAATTGGAATTAATCTCGTGCTTAAAGCAATGATGGATGAGAATCACGGTGTTATCGATAGCCTCGATGAAATAAATGCCGTTGGGCATCGTGTTGCACATGGTGGAGAATATTTTAGCGACTCAGCTTTTATTACATCTGATGCTAAAGATAATATTCAAAAATGTTGTGAGCTTGCACCATTGCACAATCCTGCTAACCTTAAAGGAATTGAAGCAATGAAGTCTCTACTTCCTGAAGTTCCTCAGGTTGCTGTGTTTGACACATCTTTTCATCAGGAAATGCCGGATTATGCATATCATTACCCAATTCCTTACGAATTTTATGAAAAACATCAATTGCGTCGTTACGGATTTCATGGAACAAGTCATAAATTTGTTGCACAAAAAGCCTGTGATAATTTAGGTTGGGATATTGAAACAAAAAAAATCGTAACATGTCATTTAGGAAACGGTGCATCAGTTTGTGCAGTGAAAAATGGCAAATCTATTGATACCTCTATGGGATTTACGCCTGTTGAAGGGCTGATGATGGGTACACGTGTTGGCGATTTTGATCTTGGTGGTTTGCTTTTCCTTATGGAAAAAGAAAATCTTGATATTGCAGGCGCAAATAAATTAATCAATAAGCAAAGTGGGTTGCAAGGATTTTCTGGTGTTTCCAGTGATATGCGTGATTTAGACGAAGCTGCAGAAGCCGGTAATAAACGTGCTGATTTGGCAAAAGAAATGTTTGCTTATCGTGTGAAAAAATATATTGGAGCGTATGCGGCTGCAATGAATGGCGTGGATTTAATTCTTTTCACAGGAGGAATTGGCGAAAATGATTCAGATGTAAGAAAACGTGTTGCTACTGGCTTGGACTATCTTGGTGCAACTTTTGATGAGTCTAAAAATGCATGTCGAGGTGAAGATTGTAATATTTTAAGTACAGAAGATTCATCAACCAAAATTATTGTTGTAACAACTGATGAAGAGCTTGTTATTGCTCGTGATACGAAGCGCATTGTAAATGCATTATAATAAGATTTAAAATGTCCGTTATTGAAATTTCGGACATTTTTTTTATTTAGTGGATGACCTTGTTATGTCTTAGAAGTATATTTAGAGATAATATTCAGGGATTTTTATTAATTTCGTAAATAATATAAATAGATATCATTATGGCACTCAAAAAATTAGAAGAATTAATTACGATTGCTAAGTCAAAAAAGACAAAACGAATGGCAATTGCTGTCGCTGCTGATGCACACGTGCTTGGCGCTGTTAAAGATGCTGTCGAAGCAGGGATTGTTATCCCAATATTGGTTGGTGATGAAGCCAAAATTATCAGCATACTTGCTGAATTGAATATGGATAAATCTAAACTGGAAATCATTAATGAACCAAATGATGCAAAAGCATGTCAAAAAGCAGTTGCACTTATCCGTGAAGGTAATGCTGAAGTTCTGATGAAAGGTCAAGTGGCAACAGCTATTATTTTGAAAGCGGTATTAGATAAAGAAAACGGATTGCGTACCGGTTCTACTTTGAGTCATTTTGCATTATTTGAGTCTCCTTATTATTATAAATTGTTTGGAATGACGGATGCTGCCATGAATGTCGCACCGGAGTTTGCCGACAAAGTGTCAATTGTGAAAAATGCAGTTGCTGCAATGCAAGGGATTGGTGTTGAGATACCTAAGGTTGCAATTTTAGGTCCTGTTGAGGTGGTAAATCCGAAAATTGAATCAACCGTGCATGCTGCAATGTTGACGATGATGAATATCCGTAAACAAATTAAAGGCTGTATTATTGATGGTCCTTTTGCTTTGGATAACACAATTTCTAAAGAGGCATGTGAACAAAAAGGCATAGACAGTGAAGTTGGCGGTGATGCAGATATTTTGGTTGCCCCTGAGCTTAATTCTGCGAATGTTTTGTATAAATCCTTGAATTTTCTTGGAGGAGCAACTTCTGCAGCTGTTATTATGGGCGCAAAAGTACCAATTGTATTAACATCGAGAGCTGATACAGAACGGGCAAAATTGTTGTCTATCGCTTTTGCCGCTGCCATGAATTAATCGAAAAAAAATAAAACTATGGATAAATTTAGATTATTAATTATTAATCCCGGATCGACATCTACTAAGATTGCGATTTTTGAAAATGAAGAAAATGTTTTTAAGAAAAATTTGAAGCACAGTAATGAAGAACTTGCTTCGTTTGAATCAATTACTGAGCAAGATGATTATCGTAAAAATGCAATTATTAAAGAGGTAACCGAAGCCGGTTATGAAATCAAAAGCTTTGATGCGATTGTCGGTAGAGGTGGGTTGGTAAAGCCTATTTCTTCAGGAATTTATGAGGTGAATGAGGCAATGCGACAAGATTTGATTAAATCGCCGCTTGGTGAGCATGCTAGTAATCTTGGTGGTTTAATTGCTGATGATATTGCTAAAAGCATTGGCACTGCTAAAGCTTATATTGCAGATCCTGTTGTAGTTGATGAAATGGAAGATGTTGCTCGTTATACCGGACATCCGAAATTTAAGCGTTTATCTATCTTCCATGCATTAAATCAGAAAGCCATTGCAAGGGTTTATGCGAAAGAAATCAATAAAGTTTATGAAGACATTAATGTAATTGTTGCGCATCTTGGTGGTGGAATTTCTGTTGGAGCTCATGAAAATGGATGCGTGATTGATGTAAATAATGCGTTGAATGGAGATGGTCCATTTTCTCCCGAGCGTGCAGGTGGTTTGCCGGTTGGTCAATTGGCAAATCTATGTTTTTCTGGTGATGTCACATTGAAAGATGTGAAAAAAATGATTAAAGGAGAAGGTGGATTTGTCGCTTATCTTGATACAAATGATGCATATGATGTTGAGGTTCGTGCGAATAAAGGCGATAAAGAAGCACAAGCAGTTTCCGATGCGATGGCGTATCAGGTTGCTAAAGAGATAGGCGCATGTGCAACTGTTCTTAAAGGAAAGGTTGATGGGATTTTGATAACAGGAGGAATTGCTTACAATAAACAATTCGTTTCCTTTATTGAAAAAATGACAGGATTTATTGCACCCGTTAAAGCGTATCCTGGTGAGGATGAAATGTCTGCATTAGCAGGAAATGGCTTGATGGTACTTCGCAAAGAAATTGAACCAAAACTATATCAATAAAATTATGAAAAAAGTTGTATTTACAGATAAGGCGCCTAAAGCAATTGGTCCTTATTCACAAGCGATTGAAGCCAATGGCATGTTATTTATTTCCGGACAAGTTCCTGTGAATCCTGAAAACGGAGAAATTCCTGAAGGAATTGAGGCACAGACTGAGCAAGTTATGAAAAACATTGAAGCCATTCTTGCAGAGTCAGGTTATAAATTCTCTGATGTCATAAAATCAACTTGTTTGTTGAGTGATATGGCGAATTTTAAACAAATGAATGAGATTTACGGTAAATATTATGCTGAAAATCCACCAGCTCGCGCTGCATTTGCAGTGAAAGAGCTACCTTTAAATGCACTGGTTGAGATTGAAACTATTGCAGTTAAATCTTAATTAAATGAAATAATTAAAGATGCCGGGATAATATATTTCCGGCATTTTTTATTCTAACATATCGACTAATTTGCTGAATGGTAAATCGATATTGAAATAGATTTCTTTTGTTTTGCCATCTGTATCCTTAGCACTTATTTCATCAAAAGAATGGCCGGAGACTTCCAATAAGTTTTGCTCAACGATTTCCATTTCTAAATATTCGAGCACTCGATATTCTTCAGAAATATTAATGACATGATAGGCTGTTTTTGCTGATTTTCCATCTCCGCTACTTATTACAGATTTAATGAGTTTCGTGTAATAAAAACTATGGATATCTGCCATTCCTTCGTCTTCAACCTCTGTCCAGATAATGAATGCATAATAATGAAACAGCGGGTCATGAAATAGTCGCCGATATTGTGTTTTCGCAACTTCTGTAGCAACTTCAAATTCTTTTGCATTGATTAAGTCTCTTAATTTCATGAGTCCTTCGTCATCACCGTATGGGTCATATGCAGAGCTTTTTGCGTGCGTAAGCCTCAATTCAGTATAGTCGGTATTCAAAGGGTTTGCAATTGCAGAATCTACTAAGGTAGGATAGAGGAGGTCAGCTTGCCCAGAGTTTAAAGTGAGTGAGGGATGTGTGTATTCTGGAATTTTTGTCTTTGTGCTTATTTCACTGTTTTTGCAAGCATTTGTAAATAACAAAATGCTGAGTATAATTCCTATCAGAGTGATTTTATAAAGATGTTTCATTTTTTTTATTTAGTAACGCAATATTATCATTTTTCTTGTAAAAAAAAAGCTGCCCAAACTGGACAGCTTTATGAAAGGGTGATTATTTAATTATTCTTCAGCATATACTTCATACTCGAGTTCAGCAATAATGTCTTTGTATAATTTTACTTTAGCAGTAAAGTTACCTACCTCTTTTACATTATCACCAACTTCAATGTTTTTACGCTCAATAGTAACGCCTTCTTTTTCGAGTGCTTCAGCAAGCATAATGTTGTTTACTGAACCGAAAATTTTACCAGCACTACTTGCTTTGGCTGCAATGCGCACTTTGATGCCGGAAATTTTATTAGCAATTTCCTGAGCTTCATTTCGAATTTTTTCAATTTTATGAGCGCGTTGTCGTTGATTTTCTTCATGCATTTTTACTGCAGATTTTGTTGCAGCAATTGCAATTCCTTTAGGAATCAAAAAGTTGAGTGCGTAACCGTCTTTAACCGTTACGAGATCATCTTTGTGTCCTAAGTTAGTCATATCTTTTTTCAATATAATATTCATAATGTCTCCTCCTTTATTTCATCAAGTCAGTTACATATGGGAGCAATGCAAGATGCCGTGCTCTTTTAATTGCTTTCGCCACTTTACGTTGGAACTTCAATGAAGTACCGGTAAGTCTTCTTGGAAGAATTTTTCCTTGTTCGTTAAGGAATTTTTTCAAAAAGACAGGGTCTTTGTAGTCAATATATTTTATGCGATTCTTTTTAAATCGACAATATTTTTTCTTTTTTACATCAACTGATGGGGGAGTAAGATATCTGATTTCTGATTGTTGTGCCATAATTATGCCTCCTGATTTTCGGTTTTAGCTGCTTTTAATCTACGTTTCTTTTCACTGTAAAGTACTGCGAATTTATCCATTTTCATTGTTAAGAAACGGATAATGCGTTCATCACGCAATAATTCGACTTCCAGTTTATTAATTGCTTCACCATTAATTTTGTACTCCAGCAAGTGATAAAACCCAGTGGATTTGTGTTGAATGTTGTAAGCAAGTTTTTTCAGTCCCCATGACTCTTCATGGATAATCTCTCCGCCTGATTTTTTTATCAGGTCTTTGACTTTTTTGACCGCTTCCTTCATCTGTTGTTCAGACAAAACGGGAGTTGCAATGAAAACGGTTTCATACTGATTTACCATAATACTTTTATTTATTAATTTATTTGAGCCGCAAAGATAATAAAAAATCAAAAAATACAACAATTTGTCTGCATGCATTTTATATGTTTTTTTGTAAAAAGTGTGAATCTCTGGAATTAATGTCAGTTTTACCACTTATCCTTAACCTATTTGATTTTTTTTTAATGCATGATTAGTTAGTTCTATTCATCTATAAAGCAGCATTTTGTGTTCTGCGTTGTTTATTCCTGTTTTTCGGGAAGCTATAGAAATACTTAATTTGCATTAAATATTATGATTTTATTTTTGCGCTAATGATTATTTTCTATATTTGCATCCTCAAAATGTGATGCCCAGATGGCGGAATTGGTAGACGCGCTGGTTTCAGGGACCAGTGGCCGCAAGGTCGTGCAGGTTCGATTCCTGTTCTGGGCACAAAGGTTCTGAAAATAATAAGAATAAAATATTGCTAATGCCCAGGTGGCGGAATTGGTAGACGCGCATGGTTGAGGGCCATGTCCACATTAGTGGGTGCAGGTTCGATTCCTGTTCTGGGCACACAAAAAGCCGACTTTTTGAAGTCGGCTTTTTTGGTATGAATCATTTTCTTTGATTCAATTTTGAAATTACCTTGGTATTACCTCAAACTTCCATCAATTGCTTGTCTGAAATTTTGAATTTCGGGATTCTCACTTGCCATTTCTTTGTATTTTTCTTCTGCGGTATAAGCACGACGTGGTGCATTCTTTTCTGTTTTGACAGTGTTGATTTTTAAATCGATTGTTCCGTTTTCTAGTTTTGCTTGTAGTTCAGCAATTAAATCACCTCTTTGCAGTTTAATTGCATTTGTTAAACTCTCTGATGGGAGTTGTAGTTCTATCACATTATTATCTTTTTTCTTTGGCAAATAGCTCAATAGATTTTGATATAAGCGAGGTTGATTTTTCAGTTTTTCTGCTAAACCTTTCCAAGCGGTTTCTAATTCATCTTGCGTGAAATCTTTGGTTCCAGTTACTTTTGGGCGCACAATGTTGTTTCCTGTTTGTTTTTCTTCGTCTGGTTTACCCACATCGGTTTTAATTGAAAAACTCATGGGTTTCGTTTTGGGCACAGATGGAGGCTGGGTAGTACTTTGTGTCGGCTTCGGAGTTTCTGTTTTATTGTATGGCTTTGGTGCTTCTTTAGTAGAAGATGTTTCTTTTGTTGGTGTTGCTTGTTGGGCTTGCGGAACGTGTTTTCTTTCTGCTTTAGTTACTTGCTGGGGAGTTGTTTGTAGATTTGACTTTGGTTCAGTTTTGACCTTATTCAAACTTGCCATGCGGATTAGTGCAAGTTCAACATGTAGCCGTTTATTGTGACTTGCTTTGTATTTATAGTCGCATTCACTTGCGATGTCAAGCGCTTTAATTAAAAATTCTTCAGAAGCATTAGCGGCTTTTTGCATGTATGTTTCTCGTATGCTTGCTCCGACTTCCAGTAATTCTGCAGATTTTTGGTCTTTGCTAATAAGGATGTCTCGTAAATGTCCTGCTAATCCGGTAATAAAATAGTTTCCTTCAAATCCTTTTCCCAAAATTTCGTTAAAAATGAGTAAACTGTTAATGTGGTCAGCAACTTGAAGCGCATCTGTTAATTGAAAATAGTAATCGTAATCAAGGACATTGAGATTGTCAATTGCATTCTGATACGTTAAGTTTGTTCCTGAGAAGCTGACGATTTGATCGAAAATTGACAGTGCATCCCGCATTGCTCCATCTGCTTTTTGTGCAATGATTTGTAAGGCTTCCTCTTCTGCTTTGATATTTTCTTCTTCAGCAACATATTTCAGCCGGTTAACGATGTCCATTACTGTTATCCGATTAAAATCATATACTTGACAACGAGATAAAATTGTTGGTAAAATTTTATGTTTTTCAGTGGTTGCAAGAATGAAAATAGCGTGTTTTGGAGGCTCTTCAAGTGTTTTTAAGAAGGCATTAAATGCTGAAGAGCTGAGCATGTGAACCTCATCAATAATATAGACAGAATATTTTCCGATTTGTGGAGGAATCCGAACTTGATCAATCAGATTTCTGATGTCTTCTACCGAGTTATTTGATGCAGCATCTAGCTCGTGGATATTCATTGAGCGCTGTTGATTAAAAGCTTGACATGATTCACATTCGTTACATGGATTTGTGTTTTCATCCAGGTTGTAACAATTGATTGTTTTGGCAAAAATCCTTGCATTGGTTGTTTTTCCGACACCTCTTGGTCCACAAAACAAATAGGCTTGTGCCAGATGTTGTTGTTTGATGGCATTTTTGAGTGTTCGAGTAATATTTTCTTGTCCGACAACCGATTCAAAGGTGTCTGGGCGATATTTTCTTGCACTGACAATGTAATTGCTCATGTTTCTGTTTTTAATTGAGAATCAAAATTAATGATTTTTATGCAGAAACCTATGTTGAAATTTGAAAATCTATTAACATTTTGTGAAGAAGAAAATGAAAAGAGGCTGCTCATTATTCAATGAACAGCCTCATACTCTCAGGGGGAATCATGGAGATTATTGCCTGATGAGTTTTATGTAGTGCATTTCTTCATTAAATCGAACTTTGAGGTAATACATTGCTGGTTTGAGATCTCTAGGATAAAGATTGATACTGTTTTGATCGGTAGTTTTGTAATGAGTTTCTCTTAGGACAGTTTTACCTGTTTCATCCACAAGTTCAATCTCAACTTTACCTTCATTTTCAGATGTGATTTGTAACTGAATTTCATTTCTGAAAGGGTTTGGGTAAGCTTCCATTAAGACGATTTCATCAGCTTCTGGAGAGTAACAATCTGCAGCTACCATTCCTACTATGTTTTTGCTTCCATCAATATCAACTTGTACAAGTCTGTAATACCAAGTTCCTTTTTTTGTTTTAACATCAGTATATTGATAGTCAGTGCTTGTGTTTGAATTATTTTGACCGTCAATCGTAGCAATTGCTTTGAAGTTTTTATTGTTAATTGAACGTTCAATAATAAAGTAGTCATTATTCATTTCACTGGCAGTAGCCCAATTCAGCAGAACATCTGATGCATCACACTCAATTTCGAAACGAATTAACTCGATTGGCAATGGTGAATCCTTGCTCTTTGAGGCAAATGTAATGAACGTTTGAGATTTTGCGCCGCTAAATGGGATTGTGTTGCTGGCACTAATGCTTCCGGAATCATGGACATCAGTTGCGGTTGCTGTTGCAACACCTCCTGCATCTTTCCATATGTTGTCCCAATAAGCAACTGTCATTTCTGATAAGCTATGCTCTGCTGGGTTTCCAGTACAGAATCCGTGAGTACAGAAATTGCCTTCAGTATGTTCGTTATCTCTCCAGTATAGCGTCACATTTTGCAGATCTTCCTCTGAACTTACTAACCAATTTTCTCTATCGGTGGTATGATTCAGTGGTGCTTCGTGTGTCCATACGTGGTACCACCATTGTGGCATGCCATCATTGGAATATTCATATCTTACAGCGACTGTTGTTGGCGCAACTGGAGTCATACCAAATGGTGCAAAAACAGTGTATGAAGTTGGTCCTTCACCAAAATCACGCATTGTGATGTCTCCGGTAGGGAAGGTAAAGGCTGTTCCTCCAGCTTTGGTCATATTTCCGTCAACGAAACTAGTGAGGCTACCAAAGTCTGAGCTAGAACCGTCTTCCATTGCAAGGGAATAAATGCCTGTACTAATCACACCATCAGCTAAAGTGAGGTGCCCTGTGATGTTTAGATCAGATTGTAAGATAACAGCATAATCACCAGCGTATGTGTTGTTTATTATTAGATTATTGATTGAGCTAGTTGCGACATTAACATTCTGAATTTCACTGCCATTCAGTATAATGTTCATGTTGTTATGGACGAAGTCACCTTCAAAATTGATGTCTCCGGAAATATTCAGCTCATCTTGAATGGTGAGGTTAGCATCTACATCGTCTTCATCAATTTCGATGTTGTTAATTGTAGATCCGCCAGATGTAAATTCGCAATTTTCACCTCTAAAAATGATGCTTTCAGCACCCGATCCAGCATTAATTGTACCGTTGTTGATGAAGATTTTGTATACTTCAAGTGATTGATTATTTGCAAAACCTAAGCTTGCACCAGCTTCTAATGTGATGTCTTTAACTTCTCCTGTATTATTGGAGATGATAGGTTGATGGACAGCACTTGCTGGAATATAAACTTGATCAATAATTGTTGGTACAGTTGCACACCAGTTGTTTGAATCGTGCCAGTCAGAAGAGACTCCTCCAACCCATTCAACCCATCTAATTTCAAGAACCATCTGATCTACTGCATCAGAAATATTAACTCCCATTCCGCTTGCTGTTAAGCTTAATGTGACAGTTCCTGCCGTGATATCTGATGTGCCCGGTGTGTAAACAGGATTTAAGACATCAGTTGCAGTAAATGTACCATCTCCACTTGTTTCCCATAATAATCCATCATGGTTAGTAGCAGTTGCATCAGCAAGAGAGTAGGTATCGTTCTGACAGATGCTTCCATCAGCACCAGCAAAGGAAGTAGGTGAGTCATCATTCCAGATGGTTCCGATTGCACTATTGTCTCCAATAGTAACAATACGACTATTGTTAACCAGATTGTCGAAACTGAATGTAAATGTTTCATCTGGTTCAGCAATTAGATCTGTAAGTACATCAACTGTGATGGTCTTGCTTACTTCGCCGGGATTAAATGTAAGAGTTGTAGTAGTATATGCATTATAATCTGATCCTGCATTTGCTGTAACATCAGCAGTTTGATAATCAACAGTTACAATTGCATCAGAAGGATAAGACATATTGATTACAAAATCGTAATCTGTTGTTCCTGCATCACCTTCGTTCTGAGTAATGTCAGAAGCTATTGTAATTACAGCAGAATCATCGTTAATAATATCACCATCAACTGTTGCAGTACCAATGCTTACATTACGTCCGTTAAACTCATTTTCAGTAATTGTTGCCGTAAATACTTCGTCTAATTCAACTTTTGTGTCACCATTAACCATTACATCAAAGCTATGAGATGTTTCGCCAGGATTGAATGTGATTATTCCTGAAGCGGCATCATAGTCAGAGTCTGACACAAGTGCTGTACCGTCTGCTGTTGCATAGTTAACTACTATTGCAGCATCAGAAGTTGTGCTCATATCAACATCGAATGTAAATGTTGTCTGTCCTGAGTCTGTCTCGTCCTGACTTACTCCTACGATATCGATAGTTATTGCATCATCATTTGTAATTGTACCAAGACCTGAATCATCAGAGAATGTAATATCTCTTCCGTTTACTGCAAGACTGCTTAAATCAACTGTGAAGGTTTCATCCATTTCAACTTTTGTGTCACCATTAATAACAACTGTTATAGTCTTACTTATTTGACCGGGAGTCATTATATGTGATCCACTACTTGTCGAGTAATCAGAGTCTGAAACTAATGCTGTTCCGTCTGTTGATGTATAATCGAAACTAACATTTGCA
>JAYEFQ010000083.1:0-14178 GCA_034658655.1 Bacteroidota bacterium | reverse complement strand
ATAATCAACTGTAACTTCAGCATCTGAAGGATAATCCATACTTACAGTGAAGTCGAAGTTTGTAGTTCCAGAATGTGTTTCATTTTCAGTAACATCAGTAATTGTTATTAGTGATGCATCATCGTTAGTTATAGTACCTTCACCACTGTCATCTAAGAAAGTAATTTCAGATAAAATTGGAGCAGGTAATCCTACAGATTGAATGTTACTTAGATTAACATTAAATGTTTCTATAAGCTCTACCTTAGTATCTCCATTGATAGTAATTCCAATAGTTTCTGTTTCTCCGGCAACACCTGTAAAGTTAAGAGTTCCGGTTGCACCAACATAATCAGAATCTAATGTTGTTGCTGTATTGTCAGCTGTAGCATAATCTACAGTTATCGGATTAGAAGCTTCTACATCTTCACTAAGAGTAACAGTAAAAGTAAGTGTTTGAGTACCTGCGTCACCTTCAGTTATCGTTTGATCATCAATAGCAAATGTTGCATTATCATCGTTAGAGATTGTACCTATTCCTATGTTATTAGTACTATGTAGGACAACGTTTAGGCCAGGTGCATTAATGGAGCTTAGTACTAACTTGAAGGTTTCATTTGGCTCAACCATTTCATCACCATTAACTAAAATAGTAATGGTTTCAGTTTCACTAATAGTACCATCAAAGCTTACACTACCACCAACGGGAGTATAATCACTAGGAGTTGTAGCGTTTACGTTTTGTGAGTAATAACTTACAGTATATCCTGCTTGCACTTCTTCACCTGTATGAGTCACTGTAAATGACAATGCTGTTGTTCCGGCATTCCCTTCAATAACTGCGACATCATTAATGCTTATAACTGCCTCATCATTATCAAGGTTTGTTACAAAAACGTCCTGAGGATCTAATGGAGCAACATAAATAGGATCTGTTGTATTTGCTGCATCAAGTGTTAATTGAATTGTATATGGAATATCACCATCTACAATAATATCATCAACACCAGTAATGGTTATTGTTTGTGGAGTGTCCCAATTTGCTGCTGTAAATGTAAGTTCGTCAGCAGAAACAGTTCCTTCAGTAAGGTCACTGCTTACAACGTCAATAACTACAACATAGTTTTCAGCATCTGTTGCCGGTTCACTGGTAAGTACTACATCAAATGTTGCTGTACCTAAGTCTTCAGTTGTTTCTAGTCCTGAAGTTGGTGTGACAGTAAACCCTGCATTATCATTATCATCATTGATTACAGCAACATTTGTTGTAAATAATCCACTATATTTAGGATCTGTTGAAGTTGCATTGCTAAGATTAATTTGATATGCAACATCTCCGTCCACTATATCATCATCAATACCAGTAACTGTTACAGTCTGATCAACATTCCAGTTAACAGTAGTAAAAGTAAGTGTTGTTGAACTTGTCACATCTCCTTCAGTTAAGTCAGAGCTAGATAGTGTTAAGCTAACATCGTCAACAGGTTCAGTCGATAGCTGAATTGTAAATGTTTGAGCATCTAGGTTCTCAGATGTGTGTCCTGAAATTGCTGATACTGTATAACCAGCATCATCATCGTCTAAATTGTTACCATTGACAATGACGTCTGTCGCATTATAGTATCCTGATGTAACTTCAGTACTTCCTGTATTGATGGATAATGTAACTATGTAAGCTTGATCGTTATCATCTACATCGTCGTTTACTCCAGTGACAGTAACTGTTTGTGGCGTGTCCCAATTGCTTGCATTAAATGTCAATGTTGCAGGGGATACAGTTGCTTCAGTCAAATCACTTGAAACGACATCTAGCACGACAGTTCCAGTAGGAGCAGAGCCTAATGTGACATCGAAATTGTCCGCAATATTTGGTTCAGATGTTTCAACGCTGGTAGGATTTGTTACAATTGCACCATCAAGTACATCGATAGTGATTTCAAATTCACAAGTTTGAGTGTTTCCTGCAGCATCATAGGCAGTGTAAGTAATGGTTGTTGTACCAACATTGAAAGTTCCACTGTTTATATGATTATATTCTGCAGAAGTTTCCGAGTCAGTTGTTGCACCTGTCATTATCCAAGTAACTTGCGTAACTGAACAGTTGTCATCATAAGTTGGGTTAGGGATACCTGTAACACTTGTTGAGCTGGCTCCTGCACTTGCTACATTTTGTGTAATGTTTGAAGGACAGGAGATTGTAGGATTTTGTTCATCGTTAACAATAATATCAAATTCTGTTGTAGAAGTGTTTCCACTAGCATCCTCAGCTGACCAGTTAACTGTAGTTGTACCTTGCTCAAATACTTGCCCGTTAAGTGTTGTGTTTGGTAAAGTAATCGTGGTAGTTACACCAGTTAATGTATATGTAATTGTTGGACTTGCATCGCAATTATCGAAAACATTCCAGTCATCATTATTGTGAGTGTATGTACATTCATCAGCATCAGTTGTTACTATTCTATCATCAAGATTGTCGTGTGTTGGGGCAATGTTGTCAAGAATAGTTAAAGTTGATGAACATGTTGAGATATTTGAGGCATCATCGCGAACTTGCAAGTTGATTGTGTTTGTTCCTAATTCAGAACAATTATAATCTAAACTGGTATTCCATGCCGTTGGACTTGAGCCTTTTGATATCATTAAGGAGATATTTGTACAGTTGTCATTTGATCCATTGTCAATGTCTGTAGAATTGATAGTTACGTCTCCGTTGATGTCAACATAAGCAGTAAAGTTTTGACAAATTGCATTTGGATTCTGATCATCTGTTACCGTTAC
Organism: Bacteroidota bacterium; assembly: GCA_034658655.1. Classification (GTDB taxonomy): domain Bacteria; phylum Bacteroidota; class Bacteroidia; order Bacteroidales; family ML635J-15; genus JAQIBY01. Next base: position 11,421 of record JAYEFQ010000083.1, on the reverse strand, counting down.
GGTAAAGCTGCATTGTGAGGTGTTTCCAGAACCATCTTCAGCAGTCCAGATAACTGTGGTTGTTCCTTTTTCAAAGACTTGTCCGCTAAGGCTAGTGTTTGGAGCTGTTACTGCTGTTGTCGCCCCAGATACTGTATATGTCAATGAACTTATGGTTGTACATTCATCAGTAGCACCGGCATCCCAACTTGCATCAGGATGAGTGTATGTGCACACATCAGTGTCAGTATTTATTGCTTGGTTGCCAGTTACAGCGCAGGTAATGTCAGGATTAGTAACATCTACAATTGTAACAGAAGAAGTGCATTGACTTGAATTTCCGTTGATGTCAGTTACAGTCAGTGTTACAGTGTTTGCGCCAATGTTAGAACAATCAAAATTTGTAATATCTGCAGTTAATGATTGAATTCCACACGCATCGCTTGAGCCATTATTAATGTCGTTCGCAGTGATGCTTGCATTTCCGGTTGCATCTAAATTAACGGTAATGTTTTGACAAATTGCTGTTGGATTGGTGTTGTCTTCAATTGTTACAGTGCAAGTTGTTGCATTAGTATTTCCTGCAGGGTCTGTAACAGTAAGTGTAACAGTGTTTGCTCCGATGTCTTCACAATCAAAGTTTGATGGTGAAGCCGCGTAATTTGCAATGCTGCAATTGTCAGTTGAGCCATTGTCAATATCATTTCCTGTTATGGTAATGTTTCCACTTGCATTAAGACTCACTGTGATGTCTTGTGCAACAGCGACAGGATTGATATTGTCTTGAACAGTAATTGTTGTAGTGCAATTTGCAGTGTTTCCGTTCACATCTGTAGCTGTAAGAGTTATAGTATTTGCACCTAGATCTGAACATGTAAATGCAGATTGATCTAAAGAAAGATCTGCTATTCCGCAGGCATCTGAAGAGCCGTTATCAACCTCTTCAGGTGTAATGCTTGCATTTCCTGATGCATCAAGTTGAATTGTCAAGTCTTGACAAATCATATTTGGTGCAACATTGTCTTCAACAGTTACAGTTGATGTACAGGTTGATGTATTACTATTTACATCTGTTACTGTTAATGTAATTGTATTTGCTCCTACATCTGAACATGTAAATGCACTCTGGTCAATTGCCAAACTAACCGCACCACAAGCGTCAGAGGAGCCATTGTCAACATCTGCAGCTACGATACTAGCATTTCCTGTTGCATCTAGCTCAACGGTAATATCTTGACAAATTGCTGTTGCAGGAATATCATCTACAGTAACTGTTGCGTCACAAGTTGCTGAGTTTCCATTTACATCCGTTACGGTAAGGGTTACCGTATTTCCACCAACATCAGAGCATGTGAAATCATTCATATTTAAGCTGCGAGAGTCTATTCCGCAATTGTCAGTGGAACCATCGTCAATATCGTCCACCGTTATGCTTGCGTTTCCGCTTGCATTTAGTTGAATCGTGATGTCTTGGCAAACAACCACTGGGTCTAGATTATCAAGAATTGTTACGGTTGCAGAACAGTCATCGGTGTTTCCACCAGCATCTGTTACTGTTAAAGTTACATTGTTATTTCCTATGTTTGTGCAGTCAAACGTAGTGATGCTTGGTGTTAAGGTAAGATTTGAGCAGTTGTCATAAGACCCATTGTCAATATCAGAACCTGTAATTGTTGTATTTCCGCTTGCATCTAAATATTTTACAATATTTTGACATACAGCAGTTGGTGATTGAAGATCTTGTACTGTAACTGTTCCTGTACAAGTGGAAATGTTTCCATTCACATCGGTTACAGTAAGCGTAACGCTGTTTACTCCGACATCAGTGCAGTCAAAGCTTGTTTGATCTGCAGAAATTGAACTAATGCTACAATTATCACTTGATCCATTGTTGAGTTGTGCTGCAGTTATGACAGCAGTTCCAAACGCATCAAGTTGAATTGTTAGATTATTGCAAAGAGCAGTAGGAGCAATGTTGTCCTCAACAGTGATAGTTGCAGTACATGTACCTATGTTTCCGTAATTGTCAGTTGCAGTTAAAGTTACAGTGTTTTCTCCAACATCGTAACAGTTAAAATCATCAGGGTTAACACTCATTGACGCGATTTCTGAAGGATCAGAAGTCCCTGCTCCAATGTTTGAAATGTCTGCAGCGTCAAGTGTGTAGTTTCCTGTTGCATCTAGCTCTACAGTAATTGGATTACAAGTCATATCAGGAGCTTCATTGTCTTCAATGGTTATTGTAAATGAGCAATCATTAGTGTTGTCATGGATATCATATGCAGTCCATACAACTGTGTTAGTCCCAACTGAAAATTGAACTGTTTCAAGTGTTGTACTTGCATCTGTTCCCACTTCAGAACCTCCGTTTATTGCATAGGTTACTTTTTCGATTCCACAATTATCAGATACAATTGGGTCCCAATTGTCAAGTGCTGTTACGGTGTAGTATCCAACACCAGAATCTGTATTTTTTGTTTTGTTTCCTGGACAAGTGATTGTTGGGTCTTGTGTGTCAGAAATAGTAAATACAGTCGTGCAAGAAGTGAAGTTGTTAGAGACATCATATAATTTCCAAACTACAGTTGTTGTAGGATCTCCAGCTGTACCAACGGTAATTTGAGCACCAACTAAAGAAGTTGATAAATCAGTACCTACTTCTGCTCCACCATTTATAGAATATGTTAGTTTGTCAAGTTCATCATTATCTGTGAATCCATAAGGATCATAATCTGAGCTCATTATTTCGTAATGACAATCGCCTAAATCTGCGTCAGCAGCAACAGTTGCAGGGGGGCAGTTTGTAATTGTTGGTTCTATTATATCATCAATAATAACATCAATAGAGCATGTTGTCGAGTTGTCTTCATCATCTATAGCAGTCCATACAACTGTTGTAGTACCCATTGGAAAACTAGTCCCTGCAAGGGAACTTAATCCATTGTAATCATTTGAAATTGTTGCAGAACAATTGTCATCATAGTCTGATGGGTCAAATTCTGTTCCGACAGCAGTGTAAGTATCATATCCATCATCTGTTTCTCTACTAAATGGTGAACCACTAGGGCATGTAATGGTAGGATCTTCATCATCATAGACTGTTACATCAAAGTAGTAATTTAAGATGTTGCCACTTGTGTCTTCAACAGTGTACATGACAGAAGTTGTTCCGAGGTCAAAATAGTTCCCAGTGCTTGCTGAGGATGGAACTACTGTGATGGTTAAATCAACACCTGCAGTGACATTGTCAATGAATGTTGGTTCTGTGTAATTGACAATAGCACCACAATCTCCTAGATCATTCGGAACTGTAATTCCACTTTCTGCAGTTAATAGGCGAGGATCTTCTTCATCTTTTACAATAAGGATAAAACTACCACTAGATTGATTGCCAGCTGCATCTTCAGTTACCCATGTAATAGTGTTCTCACCAACTGGGAATTGCTCTCCGTCGAGTGTAGCAGGATCAATTTCAGTACCATTGTAATAATAAGTTGTAATATCACAATTGTCACTTTCAGTAGAAATGTCAAATTCAGTACCAGAAGCAGTGTAATAGTCTTGATTTGTATCAGTCGGACGTGTTTGATCTGCAGGTACGGTGAGTACCGGATTCTCATCGTCTGTGATTGTTAAATCAAAACTACAAGACGTTTCATTAGAATTATTGTCAGTAATTGTCCAAGTAATGGTGACAGTGCCTGACGCTGGTTTTGGAATGACAACCCCAGATAGGGTGTTTAATCCAGTTTGAGTCGTAGTTCCATCAAAGTAGCTATACTCAACTGAAGCAACAGAGCAATTGTCATCAAAGGCAGTTGGGTCAAATTCATTACCCATGATTTGATAGGAGCAAAGTCCTGGATTTGTATTTGCAGATTGATTAGCAACACATGTTATTGTTGGACTTTCGTCAAGTACTGTGACGTCAAAACTGCAAGTGCTTACATTTCCTTCATTATCTGTAGCTGTATAAGTGACTGATGTTGTTCCAATATCGAATAAATCTCCTGGAGAATAATTTGATGTGAAACTTGCAATTCCAGAACATGCATCAGTTGCTGTTGGAGCAGTCCAGCTCACTGAAGATTGGCAGCCAGACCCCGTTGCTGTAGTTGTTGCAGGGTTGGATGGGCAGTTGCTAATTACAGGCCCTTCATTGTCAACAACAGTGATGGTTTGATCATAGTGTATCACATTTTCGTCAGCATCTTCAACATACCATCTTACAACCGTTATTCCTTTGTCGTAATAATTGTCTACAGGAGCTGTGTTTGTTATTGTGAAACCTGAGCAATTGTCAGAAGCTGATATTGGATCAAGCTCATGATAATAGTGACACGTACCTGGCTCTACATTGAAAGTTAAATCGGCAGGGTTTGCATTGATTACAGGGTCTTGATCATCAATAACCGCTATTTCAAAGCTGCAGTTTGTAGTGTACTCAGTTCCATTGATTGTTTGCGTTCCTGTCCATGTAACAGTGTGAGTTCCTGTAGTAAATTCTGCGCCTGCAAGTGTTGTGTTTTGAGGGGCAGTGGCATAGTCATGAGTCAATGCAAAGCTTGGATGAATAAAATCTCCAATGTTTTCTGCATCAAATTCAGCTCCAATAACTGTGAAGCTACATTCATCAAGATCGGTATAACGAGTGTCGTCATCAACACATTCAATTAGTGGTTCAAAGGATTCAACAACGACAATGTTTATAATGCATGTTTCTGTGTTGCCGGAGTTATCTATTGCAGTCCAAGTCACTTGGTGTGTGCCATATGTGAAAGTTTCTTCGTTAAGGTATGCACCTAAATTTTTGCTGTTGGTATAAGAGTTTATAGAGCAATTATCGTCAACATTTGGTTTCATTTCTGTCCCAATCGCTGTGTAATAATCAACCTCAGTATTGTCAAATTCCCGATAGTAATCAGTTGCAGGACAATCAATGGTTGGGTTGATGTCATCCACAACTGTAATGTCTTGAGTACAATATGCATAGTTTCCTCTTTCATCTTTAATAGACCAAGTGATAGTAGTTGTTCCTAACATCAGTTCAGTGTCTGCATTATTTGAAATAACGATATTTTCTGAGGAAGTACAATTGTCAGTTACAGTTGGAGGTGTAACTCCAATTGAACTGTATGTTTTGGTACAACCACTTGCGTCAAGGTAAGTTGTGATGTCATCTGGACATGAAGGAACAGGGTCTTCATTGTCATAGACATAAATGTTAAATGAACATGTTGATGTGTTACTTGAACCATCTGTCGCTGTCCATAACAGTGTATTTGTTCCTGTGTTTAATGTGACACCATTCATAGTTGATGATGCAACAGATGAGCCACCGTTAATTTGGTAGGATAGTGATGTTCCTGAAGTTGTTGTTGTAACATCAAATTCAGTTCCTGAGATATCATAAGAGCAAAGTCCGGCATCCGTTGTTCTCCATTTTGGACCATTACATGAAATGTGTGGATCTGCAGTGGTTTGAACGTGCACAGTAAATGTACAAGTTGAGGTGTTTCCTGCTCCATCTATCGCTGTCCATGTGACAGTTGTTGATCCAACTGGAAAACTTGCATTATCTAGAGATGTATTCGGTGTGTGTGAACTGTAATCATGTGTATATGTTATTCCAGAGCAATTGTTCCACATATGAGGTTGAAATTCATTTTCCGTTGCGATATATTCTGTTCCAGATGGGTCGTTTGCTTCTACATAAATGTCATCTGGTAAGCAGGTGAGATTTGGGTCATCTTGATCAACGACTGTTACATTTTGGTCGTAAGTTGCTGTGTTTCCTGCTTCGTCAGTCACTGACCAGGTAACAACTGTTGTCCCTAATGAATAATATGAATTATAATTATCAGCTTGGTTATTTGTAATTTCAAGATTTCCACTGCTGGTACAATTATCTGTAGCAATTAAAGTACCTAAGTCAGGAATGTTTGCATAACAGTTACTTGTTGTTGGAGTTGTAATATCAGCTAAAGGCGTAATGCTTGGGTCTTCATTATCGACCACAATGAGGTGGAAACCACAATAGGAGCGATAAGTTGTCCCTCCGAGAACCCAACTAGCTCTAACTCTGATATAATGTGCAACATTTGTAGATATTTGCTGTCCGTCTAGGGTGCTTGTGTATGAAGCCCAGTTTAAACTGTATTCAATTGTAGGACTTCCATACGCAATAGTTGGCGCAAATTCATCACCATTGATTGTGTAGTAACATTCTCCAGGATCAGTATTTCGAATCTGTAATCCTACACAAGAAATTTGTGGATAAAGAGAGTTTGTAACCACAAGGTTTAAAACACAGGTTTCTGTATTTCCACTTGGGTCTGTTGCTGTCCATGTAATTGCGTGCTCTCCTTCTGGAATTTGTTCGTTTAATAAATTTGAGCTTCCGTTATAATCGTTAATCATTGAACTCATTGAACAATTATCGGAATTGTAAGGAATAAGTTCTGTTCCATTCGCGGTGTAATAAGATTCACCTGAATCAGAAATTCTAATATAGGTGAATGAAGGACAAGAAATGTAAGGGTCTATATTATCAACTACTGTAATGTCAATGCTTTCAGAGGAGGAGTTGCCTTGATGGTCTGTAATTGTCCATATTACTGTTGTTGTCCCAACAGGGAGGTCTTCATAAGCCAAACTGCTGTAAGAATTGTAATCGTTCGTGATTGAGAAGTTTCCACTTGTGCAATTGTCACTAATGCTTGTTGGGTTGAACTCTGAACCAATAACACGATAATAACAATAGGAGTTTGCATTACGCGTTGCTGTAGCTGGTAAGTCGAAGGTTGGGGCTTCATCGTCACTTACAGTCACGGTGAATTCCATTGTTGTCGTGTTTCCTGCTGCATCTTTTGCTCTCCATATTACATCGGTTGTTCCTACTGGGAATTCATATCCATCGAGTGAGCTTGAATTGTTAAGTAAATTGATGAATTCAGTAACTCCAACATTGTCAGAGGCTGTTGGGTCAAATTCGCCGCCACTTGCAGTATAGAAGCATGTTCCACTGTTAGCAGAACGTGTCGCATTTGAAGTGGATGTAATGCTTGGAACTTCATTGTCTTTAATTGTGATAATATAAGTACAATCATCTGAATTTCCTGATTGATCTTCAACAGTCCAAACAATAGTATGGCTACCAACTAATAGCTGAGTGCCTCCCATTGTAGTGCCTGCGCCAGGTGAACCATCTATAGTGTAACTTATGTCAAAACTTGCATCGCAATTATCTGTTATACCTGTGGGGTCAAATTCTGTGCCTGAAACAGTGTAGTAGTTTTCACTTGCGTCCGTTGAAAGCGTATGGTTACCATAGCAAGTGAATGTAGGTTCTTGATCGTCAAATACAGAGATTGTGAATGGGGTAGAGCTAATTGATAAACCAGTACCGTCTTCAATTGTCCAAACAACTGAGTAGTTTTCTCCTTTTGCTAATTGATATCCAGCAAGTGTTGAGAATCCACTATAAATTGTAGTTGCTTCTTGTGTAATTTCACCAGAAACTGTGATGCTACTACCTGCACATGCGTCTGGGATATCAGAAGCATCAAAGTTATTTCCTGGGATTGTATAATAGCATTCTCCTCCATCTGTGTAATGGTTGTAGTGTCCTGTTGGAGTTGTGAATGATAAATCTTGATCAGAATCAATATCAACAACGATTGCACATGTTGAAGTTGCAGATGAAGCATCAGTAGCTGTCCATGTTATGGTATGTGTTCCTCCAGCAATTTGTTTTCCTTCCAAACTACTTGTTCCATCGTAATCGTTTGAGATCGTAACGTCACAACCAGATGTGCTTGTTGGGTTGAATTCTGTTCCTACAACACTATAGTAGCAAGCACCCTCTGGGGCACTGCGAGAAAATGGACTTCCTGAAGGGCAAGTTATGGTAGGAGGATTGTTGTTTTCAATAATGACATTGAATTCCATATATGATATGTTTCCCGTATCATCTTGAGCTTTATATTTTATGAGTGTTGTGCCAAGATTAAAAGTGCTTCCGCTTGAAGGACCAACAACTTGAGTTAAGGTCGGGCTTGCGTCACAATTGTCAGATACTGTTGGAATTGACCATGTGACAGTTGCCTGACAGTTTGCTGCTGAGTTTTCTGTGATGTTACTCATGGCTTGAATTTCCGGAGCATCATTATCTGTCACGTTGACAGTAAATGAGCGAGTTGATTCATTCGTTCCGTCACTTGCTGTCCAAACTATTGTGTTACTACCTGTGTTTAGAGCAACTCCATCAAGTGTGGTTGCTGTTACAGGTGATTCTGCATTAATAGTATAAGTTTGAGTAATGCTTCCTGATCCACAGTTGTCAGTTATTGTAACATCAAATTCTGTTCCTGATATAACATAAGTACAATTAACATTTGTATTTCTAAACTTGTTGGCCATTGCACTAATTTGTGGCGCTTGGTTGTCAACAACGGTAATGTTAAAATCCCAAGTAGAAGACTCGTTTCCACTAGGATCTGTTGCTTTCCAAACAATATTATGAACACCATCGTCTAAGCTTGTTCCTGCAAGACTTGTATTTGCATCTGTGCCGGTAAATGCACCTGCATCGATAGAGTATTGCAATAAAGAAACTGAGCAATTATCCGAAATGTCTGGATCAAATTCTGCACCACTAATTGTGTATGTACAAGCATTAATGTCAACATATTTTGTAGTTGGCGTTGCTTTTGGAGTAAGTGTTGGAGACGTGTTGTCAAAAACTGTTACTGTTGATGTACATGTGGCAGTATTTGATACCGCATCTGTTGCTGTTAAAGTTACTGTATTTGAACCAATATTATTGCAATCGAAATTGCTAATATCAACACTTAATTCATCTAAGCTGCAATTGTCGGATGATCCATTATCAATATCATTGGCGGTTATGCTTGCTGCACCATTTTCATCAAGGTAAATTGTAATGTCTTGACAGGATGCTACGGGATTTACTTCATCTGCAATTGTTACATTAAAACTGCAAGTTAAAGATACGTTTCCAGCTTCATCTTCGACAGTGTAAGAAACTGTTGTAGTTCCTGTTGAGAACGTACTTCCTGAGGTGTGAGATTTTGTCCAAATAAGATTACCTTCTATTGTACAGTTGTCTGTCGCACTTGGTTCTATCCAATTAACAACAGCAGTACAACTTCCACCGTCAGCAGATTGAGAAATATTAGAAGGGCAGTTACTGATGACAGGTTTTTGATTGTCTAAAACTGTGATATCAAAGTTACAAGTACTTATGTTTCCTGCCTCATCAGTTGCTGTATATGTTACTGTTGTTGTTCCAACAGGAAAGATATCACCGGGATTGTGTGATTTGTTCCAAACAATATTTCCAGTTGATGAACAATTATCTGTTGCTGTTGGTTCTGTCCAGCTTACGACAGATTCACATGCATCTAAAGTGTTTGATCGAGTAATATTTGCAGGGCATCCTAAAATGTCGGGTGCTTGATTATCAGTAATTGTAATATCAAAAGTGCAGGAAGTTGAGCTGTTTCCCGTTTCATCTTCAACGGTGTAGCTTACGGTGGTTGTTCCAACATCAAAGCTTGATCCAGGAGTGTGCGATTTTGTCCAAGTGAAATCTTCACCTGCGGTACAGTTGTCTGTTGCTGTTGGTTCTGTCCAGCTTACGACTGCTGAGCAATTATTATTGTCATTTGATTGTGCAATGTCAGCAGGGCAATCAAGGATGCTAGGGATTTGGTTGTCAGAGATAATTATATCAAAGTTGCAACTTGTTGTATTTCCTGATGCATCTGTTACTAGAAAGGTATTTGTTGTTGTTCCTACCGGGAAAGTTGAACCTGATGCTAAGCCTGTAGTTTGGATGGTAGATACTCCTGTGCAGTTGTCGGTGCCTATAGGAGCAGTATATGTAATAATAGCAGAACAATTACCAGCATCTGAAGCTTGTGTAATGTCCACCGGACAAGTGATTTCAGGATCGATATTATCTGTTATAATAATGTCAAAACTACATTGAGCGGTGTTTCCTGATGCGTCTGTTACTAAGAAAGTATTAGTTGTCGTTCCAACAGAAAATGCTGAACCACTTGCCAAACCTGCTGTTTGAATTGTTGATTGACCGGCACAATTATCTGTTCCAACCGGTGCTGTATATGTAACAATTGCTGTACATTCGTCTGTATCTACATTGGCATTGATGTCTGATAAACAGGTGATTTCTGGATTTTCATTATCAATAACTTCTATTGTAAAGCTGCAGTTAGTTATGTTGCCATATGCATCTTCGACCTCAAAGGTATTTGTAGTAATTCCAACCGGAAATTCTGAACCAGAAGCGAATCCTGCAGTTTGAGTAGTTACAGCTCCTGGGAAGTTGTCCGTTCCTATAGGTGTCGTATAATTTATCACAGCACCACATTGTCCTGCATCATTATTGACAGAGATATTTGCAGGGCAAGTGATTTCTGGAAATTCATTGTCGTTGATTGTAATATCAAAACTGCAAGTTGAGCTGACATTGCCGGCAGCATCAGTTGCAGTATAAGTAATTGTTGTGGTTCCAACTCCGAAAAAATCTCCGGGATTGTGTGATTTTGTCCATGTGAAACTTCCAGAAACAGTGCAGTTGTCTGTCGCTGATGGTTCGACCCATGTAACAATTGCACCAGCTTCGCCTTCATCTGTGTCTTGAGAAACATTTGATGGACAGTTGCTTAGTACAGGGCTTTCATTGTCAATTATAGTGACTGTAAATGAGCAATTTGCATTGTTTCCCATTTCATCAGTCGCTGTAATTGTTACAAGCTGAGTTGAATTGTGTCCTCCGCTAAGTGTTGTTCCGGCAATTGGGGATTGAGATAAGCTTATTGATCCTTCAGCTGTACAATTGTCAGAAACTGTTACCATGCTCGTATAATCTGGTAAAGTTGCATTGCAAGTGCTTGCATCCATATTAAGGTTTTGATCGGATGGACAAGTAATGCTTGGATTAATATTGTCTATTTGAACAGAAAAAGCCTGTTCTGCTGAACAGCCTTCTGTTGTGATTGCTTTTAAAATATAATCTGTGGAATTTGTGATGGACGTTGTATATGGTGTACTTCCAAGATTGCTGGTGCCTGTTTCATCCCATACTTGGTATGTGTTTCCATTTGTCGCCGTGGCTGTGATTTCAAAATTAACATTTGGACAAATTGGTGCTTCAGGGTCTAAACTAACAAGTATGCTTGTGGGGATTGGGTTTGCCGTTATACTTATAGTGTTTGAACTTAGGGGGGTTAAGTTTGTACCGTATGTATCCTCGACCGAAACTAAAGCATAAGTTGTCGTTGTTGTCGGAGATACTGTTATGTCATCATCGCTCGTTTCATCACTATGGTAATTGTTTACAGTGAAGTTTGAATTCCCATCAGAATAAACCACGGTGTATGGTCCAACAGATGC
>JAYEFQ010000082.1:0-15162 GCA_034658655.1 Bacteroidota bacterium | reverse complement strand
GATATAAATGAAGACGTGTCAAAAAGCTTTCTCGAAATCATGTCTGACAGTTTAAAAAAACGAAAAACCGCTAGTCCCGTACGCTTTGTTTACGATAGAAACATGCCTGATTATCTGCTAGAAAAGCTTATTGGAAAAATATCAGATAACAAATCAGACCACCTCATTCAAGGCGACAGATATCATAATTTCAAGGATTTCATGAAATTTCCGAACTTAATCGGGAAAAAACATGCCTATAAAGATATCGAACCGATTTGGCACAAAGCCCTCATTCCCAGGGGAAGCATGTTTAAAACTATTAAACAGCAGGACATTTTACTGCACTACCCTTATCAATCATTTCAACATATAATTGACTTATTGCGTGAAGCCTCTATTGATCCGAAAGTACGATCAGTAAAAATCACATTATATCGCGTTGCAAATCATTCATCCATAATTAATGCATTAATTAATGCTGCACGAAACGGAAAAAATGTGACTGTATTTCTTGAACTCCAAGCGCGATTTGATGAAAAACAAAACATTGCACTCTCAGAAAAACTACAAACAGTCGGAGTAAAAGTTATTGCAAATATTCCGGGCTTCAAAGTCCACAGCAAACTACTCATTATCAGAAGAAAAGAAGAACAGAAAAATATTTATTACACCTACATAGGAACCGGCAATTTTAACGAAGATACTGCTGAACTTTATGCAGACGAAGGACTACTTACTGCGCACCCAGTTATCGCTCATGAAATACGAAAAGTATTTGAACTATTTGAAGCCAGTTTTAAGCAATTTCGATTCAGAAATCTTATTGTCAGCCCATTTAGCACACGAAATTTCTTTTTGAAAATGATAGAAAAAGAAATTGAAAATCATGCAAATGGAAAAACGGCTTGGATTACAATAAAACTAAACAATCTTGCAGATTTACAACTCGTCAATAAGCTCTACAAAGCATCTCAAGCCGGAGTGAAAGTCAAAATTATTGTTCGTGGAATATGCATTCTCGTCCCTGGTATTCCCGGTATCAGTGACAATATTAAAGTCGTCAGTATTTTGGATAAATATTTAGAGCACAGCAGAATATTTACATTTGCCAATAATGACGATCCGAAAGTATATATTGGTTCTGCAGATTGGATGGTTAGAAATCTAGATACCAGAATTGAAGTTACCTGCCCGATTCTTGATAAAACACTCAGGAATGAACTATTAGCAATGCTTGACATTCAATTAAACGACAACACAAAAGCTCGAATTTTAGACGGAACATTCAGAAATAAATTTAAAGAAAATGATGAAGCTCCCGTGCGAACACAATGGGAAACTTACGATTATTTAAAAACAATTCACAACAATTAATAGAAGGACCCTTATGATTTTTGCATCCATAGATATTGGCTCAAATGCCGGACGACTTTTAATCGCTACAGTGTATGAACGTTACGGACGCACTTTTGTGGACAAAGCAACGCTGGTAAGGGTTCCTCTGCGACTGGGAATGGAAGTATTTGAAAAAGGATACATTCCTGAAGAAAAAATTAAGAAACTAATTAAAACACTCAAAGCATTTAATTTACTAATTGATGTGTATCAACCAATTTCCGTTGCAGCATGTAGTACAGCGGCAATGAGAGAAGCATCAAACAGCGAAGCTGTTCAAACAAGAATTAAAACAGAAACAGACATCGATTTAACAATAATCGACGGGCTGGAAGAAGCAAAAATTATTAGCAAATCTACTAAGGCCAACATGCAACTCATATACGATGATAGCCTTTATATTGATGTGGGTGGCGGAAGCACTGAAATTTCCTTTTTTAAAGAAGGCGCCTTTGTAAAATCAAGAAGTTTTGCAATCGGAACCATTCGTTTGCTTTTAGACAAAGTGCCATCCACTGAATGGGCTGAGCTCAAAGATTGGGTTAAAGAAATACGTAAAAGCCAAGGCGAAGTCAATTGCATTTGCTCAGGTGGAAATATAAATAAACTGACAAAACTTTTCGGCGATGTGGATAGTTACACTATTAGCAGACCCCAACTGTGGAAAGCCTACAACATGCTTTCTGCAATGTCGGTTGAAGAACGCATGAACGATATGGGAATGCGACAAGACCGTGCCGATGTAATTGTTCCGGCAACTTTAATTTTCAAAAAAATTATGAAATGGGGGGAAATCAACAACCTTATGGCGCCCCGTATCGGACTGGCAGACGGATTAGCAATTCGACAATTTAAAGCACACAAACGCAAATTATTTGAAGCAAAAAACTAGCTATTATAACAGAATGAAGGTTAGCAAAAATCACAACATATGTAATCGGATAAGAAACTGACTTATTACTATCATTATAAAGCTTGAACAAAATGGATACTAAACATTTATCGCTTGACTTCATAAAACAACTAAAAAACTGCATTCTCAAAAGTAGGTATATTGTTGCAAAAGTTGCAAACTCCGAATCATTGCGCTTATATTTTTCAGTAGGAAAAATAGTTGAGGATGAGATCCAGAAAAACAATTGGGGAGCTAAGGTTATTGATGAAATTTCAGAAAGATTACAAAATGAATTACCTGGAATCAGAGGATTCTCAGGTAAAAACATTGCAAAAATGAGAAGCTTTTATAACGCTTGGAAAAATGAAACTTCAGTTTGCTCGACACTGTCGAGTCATTTTCAAAATACTGATAATGCAATTTACTCGACACTGTTAAGTAAATTAGAAAACAACAATGATATATTATATCATCACTGACAACAGGAATGGTTCCTTAGCCAAAAAATCGGGTAAAGCAAGCCTACAAAAACGCTTGAAAAAACTCAAGCACTCCTTCTGTTTGCTTGTTCCAGAAATCATAATTATGTGCGGCTGAATCAGGGAAATGCGTACGAATAGGAAGCTCCGGATGATGGATTTTTAATGAATCAGCTATCGCTTTACTTTGTTGCCAAGGAGAAACCATGTCTGCTTTTCCGTGGGCTATAAAAATAGGAACCCGAAAATTTACAACATCGTAAGCAAAGCATTCAAATTCCCAACGCTCAGAAAACTGTTTATATTCACCAAACCATGCCTGATACAAAAATTCATCTGACATTGCCGTAATATCAAAATCGCCGGAAAGCGACGCACAAGCAGAAAATAATTCAGACATATAATATGCGAGCAAAGTAGCTCCCCTCCCGCCAGTTGAAATGCCTGCAACAAAATTTGGATATTCAGCTTGTAATAATCCCGTTTTATTTGAAATTTCAGGAATCAACGTATCCATAATCCACGGCAAATCGGGATATTTACGGTATTTTGAAAGACATTCAGGATATATTTTCATGGGATAATTGCACAATTCCAATTCGGGAATCACTAATGCAAAACCCTGAGCTAGTGCTTTTTTGCAAAATGAAGTACTATCACACCATTGATTTGCAGGCAAATTCCATCCATGTAATAGCAAAATACAGGATTTAATTTCGGTATCAGGCAGTTTAACCGCTACTTTTGTTAAAAACCCACGAGAATTCGTTAGTTCAATGAGTGTATCTTGTGAAATACAAAGTGGGTAATGTGCTGATACATCGCCATTATTTGAAGTTATTGCGATTTCACTTTCTACATATTCATTTTTATTTTGCGAACCTTGGCAGGAGAAAAAAATCAAACCAAAACAAATGATCCAAATGCTAATTTTCATATTGCAATTTCTTACAAAGATACAATTTCTAAAATTGATAATCAGGATGCCTAAACATAGCACCAACTGCGGCCACGGGAAAGCCGGCAGCCTGACAGGTTTAAGCGCCTACAATTGCAGGCGGGAAAATGCGACAGGGGAGCGCTTTTGCCACCTCAACAATTGTGGTGATTACACCTGTCAGCTATAGGCTGTAGCGTGAAAAGCCGCCCAAATTATTATTCAAAAAAAACAAAAATCAATTCAGGATTACACAAAAATCGTGAAAATTTTATATTTTCGTTGCATAACTAATTGAATAGAAATGATAAAACCAAAATCCTTTCGGACAATAAGCGTATTGTTAGGGCTAAGTTTGCTTTTATACCTAGCATGTAAACAACCAGCAACAGATAACACAGAAAACAAAATCAATAAAAAGCCATTAAAAGTTATAATAAACGAGGCTGAAATTATGCCGTATGACAGCTTCTCATATCCGCAATTTGATATAATTGCCTCCTATTTATCAGGAGTTGTGCCATGTGATTCAATTTCATCAATGAAGGAGGAATTTCAATCTGCCGGATGGAAACAATTCTCGAAACGATTTACGGCACAATGGAATAATTTTCACAACCGCGAATTGAGCGAAGTGATTGATTGGACAGAAGAAAACATTGAATATAAAGACAGCATTTTTTATCCGTTTAGCGGTCCTGATTTCAATTACTTAAATAGCTTTTTTCCTGATGCAAAATTCTCCTTAATGATTGCATTAGAGCCTGTTGGCAGCATCCCTGACGTTTCAAAAATTGACGATTCAAAACGAATGGCACTATTAGAAGCCATGGAAAAAAGCCTATATTTCAATTTAAAGTGCAGCTTTTTCAGAACATTCAGTATGGAAGACGAGCTCAGTTCAGACTTGTTGGACGGGACAATCCCATTAATTCTGCTATTTTTAAAATCACACGGATATGAAATACTTAATATTTATCCGATAGCAATTAGCGAAAGCGGAATTTTACATGCAGATACTACCGAAAACATGTTTGCGCATGAAACCGACAAGGATTTTGATAATGCAGCAGCCTTTATATACATGAATCCTTCTGACAGCAGCATAAGAGAGCTTGTTTACATGAGTTTAGACATATCGAACAAAGGCATAACCACGGATAATCTTGAACCATTTTTGACAAATTACATTTCTGGGAACACCGTATTTCTCAAAGCAGCATCTTACTTGTGTCATAAACCGCCTTTCAATAAAATTAGAGATTTAATGTTGAATCATGCTGCGCAAATTATTTCTGATCCCTCGGGAATTCATTATGACGATTACGATGAAAGCTGGGATTTAAGTGTTCATGGACAATATGTGGGACCAATCAGTTTATTTGGAACACGGATTCAGGATAATTTAAAAGCAGAAACCAAGCGTCTGGGAAATAAAAATCTGCCGTTTCGCTTCGGATATCATTACACGCATTGGTGCTTGGTAGATGCTCAAAAAAGAAGATGAAAAAATCAGAATATTTTATTCTTATTCCTTACAGACGCCAAGCATGGCGTCTCAAAAGACACAAAGACGACATAATGGCGTCTCAGCATCAATTATTTCCACTCAAAATCGACTTAATAATCAAACCCACAATTGCGCCTCCCGCAGAACCAATTACACCATATTTAACTGCCTTATTTTTCCCGCTTCGTTGATATCCATATAGCATAGCCTCATCATCTCTACATTCTGGATGACGAAGAAAAAACACATCACGTGAAGGTTTTACTAAAGCCATGGAGGCACTAAATACAACTGGAATGCTCAAGCCAACAATAGGATTATCAAATACAAACATACCAACCCCGCTAAGAGCAAAACCACCAGCCATTGCTAAATAAGGCTTATACTCTATTCTTGCAAAACTTGAACCCTGAACATAAGCATCCATATCCTTAACGGACATTTGCTCTTCATCAATGGGAGCATACACAATCTGTTTCTGATTTAAACTATCAGTGTAAGAAAACACATCCTCCAAAAGCACACTTCGCGTTACTAATTTTCCTGATGACTTTTCTGTCTGATAATAAAACATATTGGCATCATAATCAATAGAATATTTCAAAACCACATCTGTTTTACCGTTTAATAATCGAATATATTTTTCAGTTTGACCAAACACAAAAGTAACACTCAAAAGCAAAAAGGTGATAAGAACACTTAGCTTGTAATATTTCATAATCATTCAGGTTGATTTAAAGGGACATTAAACAAAGATAGGCAAATCATCTTATCAAAATATAAAAGCTAAAAAAAAATTGATCAAAAGTTTCATTTTTTTGTTATTTTATTAATGAAATAAATCTGACAATAATTAGTTTTTTTATTGGCAACAAATTATTAATTTTACCTTGAAAATATTTATCATTTATTTATTATTTTAAATCTTGTTACTATGAATACAGACCAGTTTATTAACAGACATCTTGGACCACGCGAAGCGGACATCAAATCCATGTTAAAAATAGTTGGAGCTGAATCAATGGATCAATTAATTAATGAAACCATTCCATCTTCAATCCGTTTAGACAAAGCACTTGCCATTGAAAAAGACGGAATTTCAGAACAGGGATTTTTAAATCATATCAAATCACTTGCTTCGAAAAACAAATTATATCGCTCTTATATCGGCATGGGGTATTATGGAACAAATTTACCCTCGGTAATCAAACGAAATGTATTCGAAAATCCGAGTTGGTACACTTCATATACGCCTTATCAAGCAGAAATTTCTCAAGGACGACTAGAAGCGCTTTTAAATTTTCAAACCATGCTCATTGAATTAAGCGGAATGGAAATTGCAAACAGTTCTTTGCTTGACGAAGCAACAGCAGCGGCTGAAGCAATGTCACTTATGTTCGATACTCGCTCAAGAAAAGATGTGAAAGCTGGAAAAAACAAATTGTTTATTGACAAAAATATTTTCCCTCAAACTTTAGATGTTATTCTTATGCGGGCTGAGCCAATTGGCATTGAAGTTATAGTTGGAGATTATAATACCATTGAATTGGATGAAATGTATTTTGGCGCAATCTTACAATACCCTGCTGCTGACGGGACAATAAATAACTACGAAGCCTTTGCTACTAAAGCGCATGAAAATGGTATGCTGGTTTCCGCTGTGGTTGACATTATGGCAATGGTCTTATTAAAAAAACCTGCCGATTGGGGAGCAGATGTTGTTGTTGGAAACACACAACGTTTTGGTGTCCCGATGGGATTTGGCGGACCACACGCAGGATATCTCGCAACTGCCGAAAAATACAAACGGAATATTCCCGGACGTATTATTGGTGTATCTCTTGACAAACACGGAAACAAAGCCCTAAGAATGGCGCTGCAAACACGAGAACAACATATTAAACGCGAACGTGCAACATCAAATATTTGTACAGCGCAAGCATTATTAGCAAGCATGGCAGGATTTTACGCCGTGTATCATGGTCCTGAAGGATTAAAATACATCACAAAAAACATCCACGCCAAAACACAGGCTTTAGACAAAGCAATTTCAGAACTGGGTTATAAACAACTTAACCCTCATTATTTTGACACCATTCGCATTCAGCTGCCTGATGGAATTCAACAAAATGACATTCAAAGCATTGCAGCAGAGAAACACATCAACTTAAATTATCAGGAAAATGGCATTGTCAGCATAAGCATGGATGAAAGTGCCGGAATTAAAGACCTGAACGATATTATTTCAATCTTTGCAAAAGCAAATAACAAACATAACATTACGCTTAACTCGCTTGACGAAACAAACAATATTCCTAAATCACTGCTAAGAAAAGATGATTTCATGCAGCAAAAAGTTTTCAATTCATATCATAGCGAAACCGAAATGATGCGTTACATCCATAAATTGGCAAAACGCGACATTGCTCTGAATCAATCCATGATTCCACTCGGCTCCTGTACCATGAAGTTGAATCCGGCAACAGCCATGTTACCATTGTCATGGGATGAGTTTGGAGGAATCCATCCATTCTCCCCCACTGATCAGTGGAAAGGGTATCAAGAAATGATGAGTGAATTACGAGCAGATCTTGCTGAAATCACAGGATTTGACGCAATAAGTTTACAGCCAAATTCAGGAGCCAGTGGAGAACACACCGGTTTAATGCTGATTCGTGCGTACCAAAAAACAAAAGGCGAATCGCATCGAAACATTTGTTTGGTTCCGGGCTCTGCTCATGGAACAAATCCGGCAAGTTCAGTTATGGCAGGAATGAAAGTTATCGTAATAGAAACTGACGATAATGGAAATATCTCCATCGACAACCTACGAAGCAAAGCAGAAGAACACAAAGATAATTTGTCTGCATTTATGGTAACCTATCCATCCACACATGGTGTATTTGAAAGCGAAATTCGTGAAATGAATAAAATCATTCATGACAACGGCGGATTAGTTTACATGGACGGTGCAAATATGAATGCCCAACTTGGATTAACCAGTCCTGGACACATTGGAGCAGATGTTTGCCACTTGAACTTGCACAAAACCTTTGCAATTCCTCATGGTGGTGGTGGACCTGGAATTGGAGCCATTGGCGTCGCGAAACATTTAACCGATTACCTTCCAGGACACAAAGTTGTAAAAACCGGAGGCGATAAAGCCATTCCGGCAATTGCTGCAGCACCATTTGGTTCAGCAAGCATTTTGCCTATTACTTACGGATTTATTAAAATGTCAGGAGCAAATGGACTTAAAAAAGCTGCAGAAGTGTCAATCCTCAATGCAAATTATATTGCCAAACGCCTTGAAGGATGGTACGATATACTTTATACCGGCGAAACCGGACGCTGTGCCCATGAAATGATTCTTAATCTTCAGCATTATCAAGCAGAATACCATGTGAGCTCAGGTGACGTAGCAAAACGATTGATGGACTTCGGGTTCCACGCTCCTACCCTCTCTTTCCCAGTGCATGAAACGCTAATGGTTGAACCTACAGAAAGTGAAAGCAAAGAAGAACTCGACCGTTTTATCGATGCCATGATACAAATCCGCAAAGAATTAGACATGGTAAAAGAAGGAAAATATAGCATAGAAGACAATCCGGTTATCAACGCCCCCCATACTGCGGCTGAATGTGTCGGAAATGAATGGGAACATAAATACGAGCGAGAGTTGGCTGCTTTCCCATTAGATTGGATTCGTGAAAATAAATTCTGGCCTTATGTTGGCAAAATTGACAATGGTTATGGAGACAGAAACCTAATGTGCACCTGCGATCCAATAGAATCTTATGAAGATTAAAATCAATTAATTTAATCAGAAACAAATATTAAATCAAAAAATAAACCTTAAAAACCGGGGATTTCTCGGTTTTTTTTTGTAAAATTGTATTGAAAAAGAGATTTTTTCAAATTAAAACTGATTTTTTCAAAAAAAACTGAATCAAATCAGATAATAACGTATTTTTAGGGTTTAAAATCATTGTCTATGAAACGAATTTTACTATTGATCGGATTATTAATTGTTGGAGCTTCTTTACAGGTTGAAGCCAAAAGTGAAACTGAGATAAAAACGTCAAAATCTGATACAGACTTTGCAAAATCAGAAACAGTGTACTTCTTTGAAAACCAAGGGGAATATCCTAATGAAGTATCATATTATGCAAAAACATGGTTTGGTAATTTATTCATCAACCATAATAATGAAATGGTATATTCCTTGCCTAGTGCTTTCAAAAAAGAAAGCAATAGTCTCGCATTTATTGAAAGACTTATTGATGCAAAAAATGCAAAAATTTATGGCGAAAATGGCGAAACCGGCAAATTTCACCTCTTTAAGAATGGAATAGAAACCCATTCTGAAAAAGCAAATTATGAGTCAATCAGAATGGAGGGTATCTATGAAGGCATTGACTTACAGCTTAAAATGCAACGTGATAATATTGAAAAAATCTTTATCGTTGAACCAAACGCAAATCATAATCAGATTCGTATCGCCATGGATGGCGTGAAATCTATTGCGATTGATGAAAATCAAATGCAAGTAGAAACAGCTCTTGGAGATATTCATTTTACTGCTCCAATTGCATTTCAATACATTCATGCAGAAAAAATCATGGTACAAGTTGAATATTCTCTTTTCGATAACAATGAATATGGATTCAAAATCGGTGAGTATAATCCGGAATACACCCTATACATTGACCCATTGCTTGCCTCAACATTCATCGGTGGCACAGATAATGACAACGGACTTTCACTTGCTCTTGACAATAATGGAAAACTCTTTATGGCCGGATATACATGGTCATCAAACTACCCAACTACAACAGGAGTTTATGATGAAACTTATAACGGGGGCAGCTTTGACGCATTCATTAGCCGATTTGATACCTTACTTACAACATTGGAAGTTTCAACATTCATCGGTGGATCAAATTATGAAGAAGGTGTAAGCCTAGCCATTGATACCTCAACTGGTGAAGTATATCTTGGAGGAACTGTCGAATCAGCCAATTTCCCAACAACTACGGATTGCTATAACAATACCCATAGTGGAGGAGAATCTGATCTTTTCATCAGTAAACTATCAAATGATTTAAGTTCATTACCCGCATCTACCTATCTTGGAGGAAATGGTGATGATGTTTGCACTCGATTGATATATGATCATTCAAGCGATGAGATCTTTATCACGGGATATACAAAGTCAACCGACTACCCAACTACAACAGGAGCATATGACGATACTTTTGATGGCGCCGGGACACTTAGTGCTGCATTCGTTTCCAGATTAGATTCAGACCTCACCACATTACAAGCCTCAACACTTATCGAAGGTAGCAATGCAGATGAAGCACATGCTCTAAAATTTGACAATAATGGCGATATTCTATTGGCAGGATACACCGTTTCTCTCGACTGGCCGGTTACAGGTGGGGCATATGATAATTCACAAAACTCAAATAAAGATGCCTTCCTACTTCGTTTAAATTATGATTTGACAACACTCATGAACTCTACATTTATCGGTGGTGGATATTACGACTGGGCAACAGATTTACTTCAGGATGCCAGCGACAATATTTACATCGTCGGGCATACTGCATCTGATGATTATCCAACCACTACAGGCGCATATAATGAAACATTTGACAATGCAGTTGATGTATTTATCTCCAAATTTTCTGCTGACATGAGCACACTTCTCAGCTCAACTTACATTGGTGGAGACTCATGGGAATATGCTTACAATTTAGAAATGGGAATTGACGGACATCTGTTCTTATCAGGAAATACATATTCAGATGATTACCCTACAACCTACGGATCATATGATACCGTTTTCAATGGAGCAATCGATGTTTTCATCACAAAAATTGATACAGACTTAACGAACGTTCTGTCCTCAACCTTTATTGGGGGTACTGACTTTGATTATGCAGAAGACATTGTTATTGATGAATTTGGACAAGTTTTCTTTACAGGATATACTGCATCAGGAGACTATCCAACAACAAGTGGTGTTTATAATGAAACGTTTAACGGAACACCAAACTCAACCCGTAATGCATTTATTTCTAAATTCGACAAAAATCTATCAACAGAACCACCAAGCATTATCACTCAACCAATAGACCAAACTGTTTGTGAAAATACAGATGCAGAATTTATCGTTGACGCCACTGGAGGTGGGATTATTACCTATCAATGGTATCAAGGAAATTCAGGAACATATAGTGCTATTGCTGGTGCAACCAATGACACACTTACTCTGGCAGTAAATCTTACGATGGATGGTGATTCAATTTTCTGCTTAGTTGAAAATGAAGGCGGAGCAGTATATTCTGACACAGTTCAACTTAATGTTGATGAACTCATTGCTTCAGATGCCGGTTCTGACCAACAAACATGTGAAGTTAACACAGCAGTAATGGCAGCAACACCACCAACAAGTGGCACCGGTTTTTGGTATCGCATTTCAGGCGCAGGAGCATTTGGCGCACCAAACGATCCCGGCTCAGCAGTTATTGGGCTTGGCATTGGAGACAATGAATTTGTATGGGAAGTTACCAATGGAACATGTATTGCAACCGATACAGTTGTCATTACGCAAGACACAATCGTTACGGCAAACGCTGGATCTGACATTAATATTTGTGATGTAAATACTGCAGATATGAATGCTGTAGCTGCCGCACCTGGCATTGGAACATGGACTGTTAATGACACAGGAACACCAGATGATGTCAACGACCCAACCACTCAAATTACCGCCCTTGATTATGGCACAAATTCCTTTACATGGGAAGTTGTCAATGGAGCTTGTACTGATTCCGATGATATGACAATCATACGTGATAGTTTAATTATTGCCGATGCAGGTATGGATCAAATTTTCTGTGAAGATGATACAACCACTCTAAGCGCAAACAACCCCGCTCCTGGATCTGGCACATGGACTGTCATATCTGGAAATGGCATTTTTGATGATGCCACCAATCCAAACACACTTGTTTCAGCTCTTGATTATAGACAAAATGAATTTGAATGGACAATTACAAATGGCGCTTGTGTAAGCTCAGATACAGTAATGATTCAACGCGACTCTCTCATTATTGCAGATGCTGGCACAGATTTAAACCTTTGCGACATTTACCATACGGTTATCACAGCAGAAGACGCAGATCCAGGTACAGGAATTTGGTCAGTTACTTCTGGCAGTGGCACATTTGCACAACCAACGCAAAATGTAACAACCGTTTCCGGCTTAAGTGTTGAAATTAACGAGTTAGTTTGGGAAGTAACACATGGAACCTGTGTGAGCACAGATACCTTAATCATTGATATTGATACAACAATCACCGCTCAAGCAGGTAGTGATCAACAAATTTGTGGCGATAGTACCGGACTAAATGCGCTTAATCCTGCGCCAGGAATTGGTATGTGGTCAGTTTATAATGGCGGAGGTGTTATTGCAGATCCGACAAACTATCAAACAAACATTTCCGGATTAAATGCTGGCAGCAACATCTTGCACTGGACAGTCACAAACGGAGCATGTGAAGATTACGATGAAATTGAAATCATCTCAGATACACTGATTGTCGCTTTTGCCGGAAATGACACGACAATATGTCACACCAACGCTGTCCAATTAAACGCTCAAGTTGATGCGCCGGGAATTGGAACATGGTCACTGTTCAGTGGAAATGGTAGTTTTGTGAATGTAAACGACCCACAAACCATAATTTCAAATCTTGCTCCTGAAGAAAACGTATTAATATGGTCTGTCGCGTCAGGCTCATGTATTACAACCGATACTGTCACCATATATCGTGACACATTAATTTTCGCTGAAACAGAAGCAGACTTTAGCATTTGTGGAACCTCAACAGAAATCTCAGGTAACATGCCGCTTACACCAATGTACAGCGGATTCTGGGAAGTCATTAGCGGAAATGCTGACTTTTCTGATTCAACCCAAATGGTAACAACTGTCAGTAATTTGCAAACCGGAGACAATGTCTTCCAATGGAATGTTACAAATGGATTCTGTACAGAAACGGCACAATTAACTGTTACTGGTGACACCATAATTCCGGCAGTCACTATGCCTAACCAAACACTTTGCGACACTAGCTCTCTTATTATTACAGCTGACGACGCAACACCTGCTACAGCTTGGTGGAGCATCATTAGTGGAGGAGGAACAATTGCTGATTCTAGTGCTAATATAACTACAATTACCAATCTCCCTGAAGGTGAAACTGTTTTGCAATGGACTGTTGTCAATGGCGCCTGTACTGAAACAAGCAACCTCACAATTACACGTAACATACTTGTTGTCGCCGACCTTGGTGCTGATTATGCCGTTTGCGATTCTATCATTACTTTAACAGGAAATGATCCAACACCTGGAATTCCACTCTGGACAGTTGAATCAGGAGATGCAGTAATTACAAGCCCAAACAATGCAGAAACAGAAGTTACTAATCTTAATGAAGGTGATAATACATTTGTATATACCATCACAAATGGAAGCTGCGTTTCATCTGATACGATTATTATTACAAGAGATATTTTCATGGAAGCAGATGCCGGCACTGACATTTCCCTTTGTCAAGAAGATGAAGTAACCTTACCAAGTGATGACAATGGAACATGGGCGCTTGTAAGCGGTAGTGCCGATGTAAATAACACAAGCAGTCTTACCGACCCGATTGCAATTATCACAAATATTGCACTGGGTGAAAATGAATTTAGCTTCACAATAACAAATGGAGCATGTGTTGATACCGATTTCATGACAATTACACGTGATAGCTTGGTTATTGCCAATGCAGGTCCGGATATGGAAATTTGCGATGATTATTCAAGTACACTTATTGCAGAAAGTGTAGGCGTTGGAACCGGAACTTGGTCAACTCCCGATAGCTTGCCAAGCATTGATAATCCAAACCAAGACTACACCAATGTAAATGAGCTTGTGGCAGGAGAAAACAACTTTGTTTGGACGGTTGAAAATGGTGCATGTGTCAATACAGATACAATGAAAATCATTCGCTATGAATCAGTTTTTCTACTTGCACAACCACAAACTAGAACGGTTATTCAAAGAGATACCATCATGTTCATTGTTGAGGTTGAAGGTGATTTCACTGAATTCCAATGGATGAAAAACGGTGTGAACTTAGTTGATACATTACAAATTAGTGGAGCAACAAATGATACACTTACTATTAGTAGAATATCAATTGATGATGCAGGAACTTATACATGCATAATTCGTGGAATTTGCGGCGATGTTTACTCAAATTCAGCAGAACTATTTGTGGACGGTGGAATTACAATTTTCCCGAATCCAACAAGCGGTGAATTAAACATTCATATTAGTCGCCTCGAAGAAAGTTACACAGTTCGAGTGTATGATGCAACTGGCAGATTGGTAAAAGCAGACCATTCAACTCACAACCGATTACTCCTCGACATGAGTGATTTACGAGACGGATTGTATATTGTATCACTCGTTATGGAAAATCAAACCATTAATTATAAAGTCGTTAAAGATTAAATTCACAAATAATTAACACAAAAAAGCTTCTCTGGAATTCAAACTCCGTAGAAGCTTTTTTTCAAAGTATAAAGCGCTTAAAGGTTAATCTTGAAAATAATTTACAAAAATCCAACATACAATTTAAAATCAACTTTTAATTTGCTCAACCTGAATTTTTTCCAATGAAGGTTAACGGTTTTCTAGTCGAGTAGGCAAAGGGAGTTTCACCCTAAGCCTCTCACAAAACCGTGTTGAAAGTCTCCCCTCACACGGCGCTTGTTATACAAATCTACGAAATAAATTTAATATCCAACTTACCAGTGGTAAAATAAATATGGAAATTGTTTCCTTACTCGGTTTAACCATTGATTGGCTCTGGACAAACTCGTTTTATATCGCTTA
>JAYEFQ010000081.1:0-15171 GCA_034658655.1 Bacteroidota bacterium | reverse complement strand
CATCGCCAGCTCGTGGTCTGCCATGTCCAGCGCGCATAGCCTTCTTTCTGAAGGCTTCTAAATGCATGTTTTTAGATAGCTACTATAAACTTTAGTTATCAGGTGTTTTGAAATTAATTTGGTATTACACATATCAATTGCTTCCAGGCAAATAAAGCTTCCTTTCCTTTGATGCATATTCAAGACAGGCTTTCCAGTCATCAGCATAAGTTTCACTGATTTGTTTGAGTTTTTCCGGAGGCACAATGGGCGCATCTGTTTTGCCTTTCACAGGCAAGAATTGTCCGAGAAATGCTAGTGTATGTATCATCGCGGCACGTGTTTTTTTTCTGAATCTGCCATGTTTATTCTCATCAAAAGAAAATCGCCGGTTGAATTTGAGTAGCAGTTTCAATTGCTTTTCTGAAAAAGAATAATTGACTTTGTTCATTTTTACATCATTAACATCAACCTCAGCATCACAATACGAAGCCAGTAACCCGATGATTTGTTCTGGTGCGTTTTTTATTTCTTCATGAAAAATCACAAGTGGCCTAGGCGTAAATAAAGATTCAATGGTGTCGATGATTTTTCTGTACCTAAGTTGCTCCCGGCGAAAAAAAACATTGTTTGGTTCCACATTAAAAAACGTGTTAAAATCCATTGTCCCGTTCTTTCGGATATGATATTTATACTTTGATGCTATTCATTTATCATGCCTGCGAAGGACGAGAACTATGCGTGTATTCGGGTATTTTTTCGCTATGGTGTATAAGCCCTGGGAATTGGATTTGCCTTTTCCCAAATCCATTTCAGTAGATAGTAAGACCGGCTTATTCGCAGTTGCAATGATTTCATCATGCTTGCCGAATGCATGTTTTCGCACATATTTCACACCTTTAAATGCTGGGAAAACATTGCGCTGCAAAAAGGTTGATGCCGTTCTGGGCAAGCCTGCATGGAATGTTATATTTTGTTCTTTTGGCATAATTGCATTGTCTTTAAAAAACGCTAAAAATCTTGATGCCTGCCAGCCGGTAGGGTAGGCAGGGCAGGCGAAATAAATATATAGAAGTCTCCTTTATAAACTTTCAAATTTAAAACTCTTTAAACTGAACTCATTAATCTCATTAATCAGTTATTAATCCGGTACTGTAGGCGAAGCGGATAAGCCCAATGGAGTTTTTTGCGCCGAGTTTTTGCAGTAAATTTCTTCGGTGGGTATCAACAGTTCTGTGGCTAATAAATAATTGTTCCCCAATTTCAATATTAGTTAGTTCTTGTGCTATCAGTTTTAATATTTCAACCTCGCGATTTGTGAGTTGCTCTAGGAGTTCAGAGTTTTTTCTCGTGGTTTTTTTTGTTTTCTGCTTGTTCATGTGTTTATTCATGACAATATCAGTAACTTCTGGTGAAAAATAGGGTTTTCCTTCAGCCACGGTTTTTATTGCCTTGATTAATTCAGCTCCACCTGTGTTTTTTAAAATATATCCGGCAGCACTTATTTCCAACATTTCTTGAATGTAGTCAAAATCATTATTCATGCTCAGAGTTAATATTCGCATGTCAGTATATTTTTCCATTACCATTTTCCCGGCTTCAATCCCGTTGATATTCGGCATCATAATGTCCATTAAAATTACGTCCACTTTGTTGCTTGCTAAAAAGCCCATAACTTCTGAGCCATCAGTGCATTCGCCAACGAGTTTAATTGTTTTTTCACTTTTTAATAAAGCGGTAATCCCATCCCTTACAATTTTATGATCATCTACCAGTAGAACTTTTATCATAATCTTTGTGTTTTTTAATTAGAGCTAACTAAATTAGCAAATAATTTGATAGTATCAAATTTTATTTATTATGCGTAAAATATTTAATCTTACAATTCTTGGTAAAAGTTCTGCTATACCTACCTCAGAGAGCTTTCCATCAAGTCAAGCTTTACAGTCCGACAATGCTGTTTTTTTAATTGATTGTGGCGAAGGTTGCCAGATGCAATTGAGAAAGAATAAAATTTCCTTCAAACAAATACGACATATTTTTATTTCGCACCTGCATGGTGATCACTTTTACGGATTATTTGGGTTGCTTTCTACCATGGCGCTACTCGGTCGTAAACATGCTCTAAATATTTATGGACATGAAAAATTAGAACATATCATTAAATTTATATCGACACAAGCCGGTAAAGCACTAGATTTTCCAATTGTTTTTCATTCATTAACTTATGATAAGAAAATGCTTATTCTTGAAACTAAGCGTATGAAGGTGTTTTCTTTTCCCTTGCGTCACCGGATACCAACCTGCGGATTTTTGTTCGAAGAAAAAAGCAATTATCGTAATATACGAACAGAGATGATAGAGAAATATGAAATGTCTTATCTTGAAATTCGTCGGACAAAGCAGGGAGCCGATTTAATTCGCGCCGGTAAACAACTTGCCGATAATGATACACTCTGTTTCCCTGCTGAAAAACCGCGTTCGTATGCTTATTGTTCCGATACAACTTATAATGCAAAAACAGCCGTTTTTGTTAAAAATGTTGATTTATTGTATCACGAAGCCACCTTTGGTGATGATATGGCAGGGAAGGAAGAGGCGTATTTCCATTCTACGGCAAAACAGGCTGCACAGGTTGCGAAATCGGCAAAGGTCGGAACATTAATTATCGGGCATTTTTCGACACGATATAAAACGGCAGATATACTTTTGAAAGAGGCGCAGACAATTTTCCCGCAAACAAGGGCTGCTGACGAAAATCAATGCATTCCGATAGGAGAAACAGTTGAAAAATAATAAAATGCTGAGAAAATAACGGAAATTTATATTTTTGAGACGAAAATATTGACATTATGGAAAAAATACTGCTCACTTTATGTTTAATTGCCCCCTTTGTCATGCAAGGACAAACGGATAAAGCAATCTTTAAATCGTATGAACCCGGTTTTTATCAAAATTTTATTTTGCGTGATGTTCGTCAGGTTAATGAAAGTCTGACCAAAAAAGTTCCCGATAGACGTTTTCAGATGGATCAGTCGGATATGGATTTGCCGAACGAGAGTGAAGAATATGATGAGATTTGGGCGCAACCCACTTTGTCACAGGGAAATGCAGGAACCTGTTGGGCTTATGGTGGAACTTCATTTTTTGAATCTGAAGTAAAGCGATTGCAAGATAAGGATGTGAAATTGTCTGAAATTTATATCGTGTATTGGGAGTATGTTGAAAAAGCTCGTGAATTTGTTCGCACACGAGGCGAGTCTCATTTTTCACAAGGGTCTCAGACAAATGCGGTTACACGCATGATGAAAATGTATGGTGCCGTACCAGAAGTGGCTTATGACGGGCTTTTGAACGGTAGAGAATATCATACACATTCTGCCATGATGAAAGAATTGCAGACTTATTTAAAGTACATTAAAACTAATGCAATTTGGGCTGAAGAGCAGGTTATTTCAACGGTTCGCTCTATATTAGATTATCATATTGGAGCAGTTCCTGAACGTTTTGAATACGACGAAAAAACCTGGACTCCCGAAACATTCCGTGATGAGTATTTGAAAATTGTGACTGATGATTATGTTGATCTTATGTCGAGCATGGAATATCCGTTTCATGAAAAAGGGAAATACGATGTTCCCGACAACTGGTGGAATTGCACTAATTATTTGAATTTGCCGCTTGATGATTATATGGATTTACTGAACAAGGCTTTAGAATCTGGCTATTCGGTGGCAATTGGTGGAGATGTGAGTGAGGCAGGATTTTCAAGAGAAACTAATGTGGCTTTGATTCCCGATTTTGATATTCGCTCTAAGTATATTGGACAAACCGCACGTGAATTTAGATTTCAAAATCGCTCAAGTAGCGATGATCATATCATGCATATTATAGGATATGCCAAGAAAAAGGGCGACATGTGGTATCTTGTGAAAGATTCAAGCAGCGGCTCTCGTAATGTGGATGAAAGCAGTAGCAGATTTGGATATTATTTCATGCACGAAGATTACATCAAATTAAAAATTTTGACTTTTACTGTGCATAAAACTTTGCTTGACAAATAAATATCAGTGATATTGAGAATTATTAGAAGTTCTTTATAGTCTTTTATTTCGCTGATAAATTGATTCTACTTCAAATAATCATCAAAATAATCGGTTACTTTTTGCATGAGATGAATTCTGTTATATCCGCCTACATTGTGTTCTGCTCTTGGATACACAAAATAGTCGATTGGAATTTGATTTTTGATGCACTCTCGCACAAACACCAGACTATGTTGTTGAACCACAACTGGATCAATGCCACCGTGAATCATCATGAGTTTTCCTTCAAGTTTTTCGCATTGTTTCGCCAGATTATTGGCTTCATAACCTTCCGGATTTTCTTCAGGCGTGTCCATATAGCGCTCGCCATACATAATTTCATAATATTTCCAGTCAATAACAGAGCCACCTGCCACGCCAACTTTAAATACATCGGGATGATTGAGCATTAAATTGGTGGTCATAAAACCGCCAAAGCTCCAGCCGTGTACGCCAATGCGTTCTGTGTCAACATAATCTTTTGCTTTTAAGAATTCAATGCCTTTCATTTGATCTGCCATTTCATGTTCTCCGAGTTTGCGGTGGATGATATTTTCAAAATTTGCCCCACGATTTGCTGAACCACGATTATCAAGTGTAAACATGACATATCCTTTTTGTGCCATCAAATATTGCCATCCTCTGGCGCCGCCCAACCATGAATTGGTAATTAGCTGAGCATGTGGTCCACCATAAACATAAACCACTGTTGGATAAAGCGTATTGGGATCGAAATTTGGTGGTAAAATGAGACGGTAATATAAATCGGTTTCTCCGTCTGCTGCTTTTATGGTGCCAATTTTCATTTCTCCCATATTTACATCTGTAAGGGGATTGTCAGCTGTTAAAATATTTCGTTTTAGTTTGCCGTTCAAGTCGATAATATCATATGCATTTGGTACCTCAGTGGAGGAATAATTGTCAAGCAAATATTTTCCGTTAGATGATAAATTCGCAGAATGCACGCCTGCAGCATCTGTTAATTGTGTTAAGTCATTGTTAGTTAGATTGAGTTTGTAAATATGACGCTCAATAGGAGAGGCTTTTGTTGCTTGAATAATGAGATAATCAGAATTTGGAGTAAAACCGATGAGCTCAGTCACTTCCCAATTTCCGGTGGTGAGTTGCTTTTTTAATTTTCCTTTGGATGTGTAAAGATAAAGATGATTGTATCCGTCGCGGCGGGATTGCCAGATAAAATCTGTTGTTGAGCCTGGAATAAAGATTGCAGGATGTTGTGGCTCAACGTATTTATCATGCCTTTCTTCAAATAGTGTACGTACAAATTCGCCATCATCGGCACGATACATATTCATTTTCATGTGATTTTGCCCACGATTCAGCACAGCAATTAGAATGTGTTTAGAGTCTGGTGTCCAACTAACATTGGTGAGATATTGTTCGACATCTCCTGTGCTTTTAATTTCAACTTCTGAATTGGTTTCTGTATTAAGTACAATGAGTTTTGATTCTTCGCTTTTCATACCTGCCATGGCATATTTAGTATTGTCAACTGTTGCAACCCGGCTGCGGATATCAACTAAAGGGAAATCAGTTACCATGGATTCATCTTTTAGGTAATATGCCATTTTCTTTGAATCGGGTGACCAGAAAATTCCTTTATCAATTCCGAATTCATTTCTGGCTATGGTTTGCCCTGCAGTTAAATCGGTATCACGATGATTGGTGACTTGAGTGAGTTTCTTAGAATTTGAAAACGCAAGATTATGCCCACTTGTAAAAGCGATTTTTTGTTTGTTTGGTGTGATTTCTGTGTTATCAGCTGCCTCAGGGAGTTGAATTTGTTTGATTACAGCCTCGTCTTTTAGGTTGATTTGTATGTAATTATTGTTTGTGTTGAGGCTAATCGTATTTGAATTAACCCATTTTACTGAAGGGAAACGTTTTACTGAGGAAATTTCTGCCGTCTCTAATATTTCGTTTAGCGTTTTGAGATTTAAAATGCATTTGCTTTTCTCTGATCCAATGCTTTCTTGCATGAGGCCTTCGGAGGATATATAGGTAATATGTTTTGAGTCGCCATGCCATTGCATGTTTCTTCGGTGTTCAGGATAGTATTGACGCCACATTCCGACCACAGCATCTTCCATACTCAGATTTTTCTTTTGTGCAATACTATTTGGTACGACAAATAAAAATGCCACAAGGCAAGTAAGGGTAATTTGATAAAATCGTTTCATAATTATTTTGTTGTTTTCATCACAAAGATAGAAATTTCGTCAGGTTTTTGCATTAATTGGCTTAAAAAAACAGATTTTCTGATTATTACTTTTGTTCGGATTTCTGCCAGGGCGGAGGCCGGCAGCCCGATTGCTGCGATGTTTTAGTGTTGCGCCTGATGCTTAGCGACCGGAGGAAGCTCAAGCAGCTGGCATTGCAACACTGACAGAGCAGTAAGCGGCTATAGGCCGCAGACCGTTCGGCAGCCTAATAAAATACATCTAAGTTATTGGTATTTTCCTTTTAAAAGACTAATTTCATTGCCAAAAATGAGGATAATAAATTTAACATATTTACTGATTGTGATGATCCTTTTTTATGGTTCTTGCAATCGAGTGGATTCTGAACAGAGTATTGATGATGCATTTGGCGATTTTGACACAGTGTCTGAAGTTCAGCAAGTTGCAACGGAGATTCCTGTGAATTCTGAAACGGCCTTGTATTTTGATTCGCTTGGGCTTGTTGATATACAAAGTCTTGACAGCAGTATTGTTGTGGATTTAAAATATTCAAGTAGTGATAATTTCGTAAAAACTAATTTGTACGGTGATTTGAAACGGGCGTATTTGCAGCCTGATGTTGCTAAAAAATTGGTGAATGCTTCTCACTTATTGCAAAAAGAGTATCCTGAATTACGATTGTTGGTTTGGGATGCTGTTCGTCCGGTTTCTGTGCAAACGAAAATGTGGGAATTGTGTGATGTGCCGCTAAAACGCCGACATTGGTATGTTACTCCTCCAGACAAACGTTCGTTGCATAATTTTGGTGCTGCGGTTGATGTTACATTGGTTACAGTATCTGGTGAATATCTGGAAATGGGAACAGGTTTTGATCATTTTAGCGATACGGCATATACGGTGAATGAGGCAGAAATGGTAAGTGCAGGAAAAATATCGCAAATTGCTTATGATAACCGCTTGATTTTGCGGACAATGATGCGTAAAGCTGGTTTCTCGCCTATTAATTATGAGTGGTGGCATTTTAATTCATGCTCGAGAAATTCGGCAAAGTCAAAATATCCACTTATTTTTAAGCTTTCAAAAACCAAAAACAATTAGCATGGGTATTTCAACATTAGATTGGATAATAATTGGGCTGTATTTTGTGATAAGTATCAGCATTGGAATTATTATGTCGAGGCGTGCAGGACGAAGTACTGGCGATTTTTTTCTGTCGGGGCGGAATTTACCCTGGTGGATAGCCGGTACTAGTATGGTGGCAACGACATTTGCTGCCGATACACCACTTGCTGTTACGGAATTGGTGTCTCAGAGCGGTGTCGCCGGAAACTGGTTGTGGTGGAATATGCTTTTTGGCGGAATGTTAACCGTTTTCTTTTTTGCCAGATTGTGGCGGCGTGCCGGCATTATGACCGATTGTGAGTTTGTTGCCATTCGTTATTCGGGGCGTGCCGCAAAGTTTTTACGTGGTTTTCGTGCCGTATATATAGGCGTTTTCATGAATGTTGTTGTGATTGCATGGGTAAATCTTGCTATGCTGAAAATTTTGAAAGTGATGTTTCCCGAGTTTGCAATCAACGGACAAACGAGTTTTATGCTGTTGGGAAATGAAATGCCTATGCAAATGTTAATTGTCGGTGGTTTGCTTTTGTTTGTTTCCCTTTATTCGGCCTTATCCGGTTTGTGGGGTGTTTCCCTTACAGATACCTTTCAGTTTGTAATTGCAATGGCAGGTTGTATTGTTCTGGCAATTGTGGCTGTAAATGCACCCGGTGTGGGTGGCATAGAAGGCCTGAAAGCACAACTTCCCGATCATGTGTTTAGTTTTACGCCGGTAGTAGGAGAGCCTGCTTCGGCGAACGGAATTTTGCAAATGAGTGTGGTTGCTTTTGTAGCCTATATTGGCGTACAATGGTGGGCAAGTTGGTATCCCGGTGCAGAACCCGGAGGTGGCGGTTATGTTGCACAGCGCATGATGTCTGCAAAAGATGAAAAGCATTCATTGCTTGCAACGCTTTGGTATCAGATAGCCCACTTTGCAATTCGTCCATGGCCGTGGATTATTGTGGCTTTGGTTGCTTTGGTATTATATCCTGACGTACCGGATAAGGGCGCAACATTTATTATGGTAATGAGAGATTATTTGCCCTCCGGTTTACTTGGATTGCTTATGGCCGCTTTCCTTGCTGCATTTATGTCAACGGTGGCATCACAAACCGTGTGGGGCACTTCTTATATCGTTAATGATTTGTTTCAGCCTTTTATAAAACAGGGAGGCAGCGAAAAGTATTATGTGAAAATTTCACGATACACTACGATTCTATTATTGATTTTGAGTTTTATTGTTTCTGGATATTTTGATCAAATTAGTGATGCTTGGAAATTTATACTTGCTTGTTCGGGTGGTATTGGGTTGGTTTTGATTTTGCGCTGGTTCTGGTGGCGAATTAATGCATGGACAGAAATTTCTGCAATGCTTGCTCCTTATGCTGTTTTACCTGTGTTAGTGATGGGTTTTGATATGGATGTTTATAATAAAGATTTTGGTTGGGCATTGATAATTATTGTTGCGTTTTCAAGCATTGTATGGATTGTTGTAACTTTCCTTACCAAACCGACTGAAACGAAACAATTGAAACAATTTTACGAAAAAGTGCATCCGGGAGGCAGAGGCTGGAAACGAATTTCTAAAAACATGCCGGATGTTACAGGCGACACAGGATATATTTATTTGTTTGCCAGTTGGATTCTTGGTTGT
Source organism: Bacteroidota bacterium (assembly GCA_034658655.1). Classification (GTDB taxonomy): domain Bacteria; phylum Bacteroidota; class Bacteroidia; order Bacteroidales; family ML635J-15; genus JAQIBY01. Next base: position 6,148 of record JAYEFQ010000081.1, on the reverse strand, counting down.
ATGATGGTTTTGAGTTTATTATTTGCCATCGGAGATTTTATTTTTGCGAATTATGTGAAAGCCATTATTGAGTCAAGTATTTTTGTTGCTTCAGCGATTGCTTTATTTTATGCAATGCGAGCTTACGGATGGAAAAATGTTGTAAAATAAGTGTATGAAATATTTAAAAGGTTTTACGATTTTACTTTTTACTTTTCAACTAATGAGCCTGTCTGCTCAGAAAAGTCATTGGAAAGATAGTTTGGATGTTTCAGTATATGGATATGTAAAACTTGATGCATTTTACGATACACGTGAAACGGTGAATGGGAGGGAAGGACATTTTTTGCTTTGGCCGACTGCTCCTAGTTATGATGCTGATGGTGTGGATAGAAATGCACACGGAAGTTTTAATATGCTGGCAGTTCAATCGAACTTTGGGATTAAGGTAAAAGGACCTACGATTTTGAAAGCGAAAACAAATGCAAAAATAGAGGGCGATTTTTTCGGGCAAATGAATGAAAATATCAATCTCGTACGTTTGCGCCATGCGTATTTTCAAATGAGCTGGCAACATACCGATTTGCTGATTGGTCAATATTGGAATCCGGTGTTTAATCTTGGTGCATTTCCAAATACCATTTCTTTTACAACAGGAACTCCTGTATTGCCATTTTCCAGAAATCCGCAGGTTCGGATAACGCAACATCTCGGTAATTTTGCTTTGATAGGGGTTGTGCAATCGCAGCGTGATTATTCGAGTTTTGGTCCTAATCCTGCAAACCCTATGAGTAGCATCCCAAGTTCTGAATTTTTGAAAAACTCTGGATTGCCTGAGGTTCACGGTAAAATTACCTATGATTATAAAAATGATGATTTGTTTTTTAGAGCAGGAGCTGGTGGTGGATACAAACAAATTGTTCCCTTTACTGAAAGTCCGACAGGCTATGCAACAAATGAAAAAGTCCCCGGTATTTCTGCGACTGCTTATGTGAATTTTGGTTTGGCAGCTTGGAATTTTAAAGGCGGAATTGTTTACGGACAAAATGCAACAGATGTAATGAGTCTTGGCGGATTTGCTGTAAGCCAAGTTCGTGACAGTGTACGTGCATATTATGAATACACTTGCCTGAGTTCTTATTCGCTTTGGATGGACATGAGTAAGCAACTCGGTGCTTGGAATATTGGTGTGTTTGCTGGGAATGTTGAGAATCTTGGTTCAGAATCACCTATTGTTGGGAATACTTGGGGTATAGGAAATGATATTGGTAGGATATATCGAGTTTCACCACGTGTTTATTGGCAGAATAAAAATTTCCGTTTGGCTTTTGAGCTTGAGCATACTGCTGCTTCTTTCGGTGTTCCGGATGAAAATGGAATTCCTCAAAACACTGAAACAGTTGCTAATACACGGTATTTGCTTGGCGCGTATTACTTTTTCAAATAGATCAAGCTGACTTGGATTGTTGGTTTTATGTGTGATTTCATACAACACGAAAGTCTGAATACGAAGCAAAATACAATCATGATAACGTAGGTAAGTTAGGGGCTGATAAAAATGTTAAGAATATGTCAATAAATATATTTGGTGATTGAATACAAATTGTGTATATTGTGAATTGTAAAATCAAACATACATTCATTATGAAAAAATCACCAATGACACTAACCAATCGGGGGGGGTAACTGCCTTAATTATAGCACTATGTACGATTGTGTTCGTTTTTGTTTTTAATCCGACTAACCTGTATGCTCAGGGACAAGGGCAGGGAGGTCCGCCTATTTGGAGGTTAGATGGAAATAATGTTGGCAATGGTGATTTTCTGGGCACTACCAATAATATGCCGCTTGTTTTTAAGATAAATAACACAGAAAGTATGCGTTTGTTGCCTGATGGAAATGTGGGCATAGGTCTTACCAATCCGGAGGCGAGCTTAGATGTAAACGGCAATGCCATATTCAGGGATGGGGTGTATATTGAAAACAAATTGAAAGTGGGGAGCATTATGTTATATGCTGAAGGCAATAACTTATTTGTTCCGGGAGAAAGAGGCTACCTGTACATCCAATCAAGGCATGACAGCAAGCACACCATCATAAACTACAACAATCCTGGTTATGTGGGCATAGGCACTGATAATCCTGGTAAAAAACTGCATGTAAAAGAAACAAGAAGTTCCAGTTACAATGCCAATCCTCGGCAACCCATAGATAAAGTAAATATAGATTCCACATTGATGGACCAGAATATCCGTGAACGGGACAGTTTGATCACCAATACAGAAAAACGCGGTTCCATACGGCTGGAATTAACAGTACCACAGGAAGGTAAATCCACAACATGGGACATACAGCCCACAGTAAGCAATTACACCAACAAAATGCCAAGCAGTCTGCATTTCATCGATGCAGAGAAAAAACATACCGTAATGACCATGCAGGACAATGGTGCTGTGGGCATAGGTACCATTTCACCAAGCTCTCGTTTACATGTACACGGCGGCAACCTGATACTGACCAAAGGCAGGATGGGTATAGGTATGCAGCGGCCGCAGGCAGCGCTTGATGTAAACGGGTATGCGCATGTTAAGGATGGCATCAAAATTGGTGATTATACATCTGCTTACATGTATATGGAAATTGATGACAGCCCAATGCCATGTGAAGGTAATTCATGGTCATTGTTTAATGGATACTCACATTGCGGCATGGGCATTAAATTTTTCACCAACACGCAAAACGATGAATCAACAGAAAAGATGCGGATAACACCGGACGGGAAGGTGGTAATAAAAAGTCCAGACCCGGACAATGAAATTGATGGAGTATTGATAGTTGAAAACAGTGGAAGAGAAAATGAAAGAACGGTAATTATAGGAGATGATGAAAATCAAAGTTTATTTTTTGTTCCAAAATTAGGAAGTGAAGGTTGGAACTCGCCGCTTGTTGAAGAGGAAGATGTTGGAATATTTTTCAGAAATGGGATTAATAATGAAAATGAAAGCGGATTGGTTATTGCCCCGCAAGGTACAAATGGCAATGGAATCAGAATTGCACCTGATGGAAATGTTGGGATAGGCCTTAGCAATCCCCGTGAAAGACTCACGGTAAAAGGTAAAATATTATCTGAAGAAAACATTGTTGTCTTAAACGCTGAAACCAGCTCTTATCCTGATTATGTGTTTGAAGACACCTATAATCCAATTAGCTTGTCTGATTTAGATAATTACATCAGTGAACACAAACATCTGCCTGAAATCCCGACAGCGGAAGAGTTTAAAAAAGAGGGGATGAAATTAGGTGAAATGAACATAAAATTGCTTAAAAAAATTGAAGAATTGACCATATATACCATCGAGCAACAAAAAACCATAGAAAACTTGAAAACAAGAATTGAAAAATTAGAGGAGGAATAAACTATGAAAATAATTAAAACCATAGCGATTTTGTTGTTGTTTTCTTCTGTTGTAATGGCTCAAAATGAAGAATATAACTACCTTATAGAAAACATAATAAGCGGAGAAGAAGGTGGTGATTATATTGTGTATCGATATTCAAAAAAAATCAAAAATACAGATACAGTTTTTTTATGGCAAGAAAAAATAAATTCACCATTCGAAAAGTCAATATTATTTTTTGTTGATGATGCGCCTCTCGCAAATTGGACTCATTCTTGTAGATATATTTTTATGAATCTGTCTAATAATAATGACTATGTTATATTTAATTCTAAATATCCACCTAAAAACTTAAAATATTTTACCTTATTATCTGATATGAATATACCTAGTGGCTATAAATATGATTTTTCTAATTTTTTACAAGATAGTATTTTTAAAACGAAAAGTAAAACAACAATAGATGGCGAAGATTCAGATTATGGTAACAAGTATGCTGTAATAATCAGTGGAGGTGTTAATAAATCATATAATAAGGAAAGGTACTGGAATGATTGTGCAGCGATATATTCTACTTTAAAACATATATATGGGTTTGAACAAGATAAAATATTTGTTTTAATATCAGATGGAACCAATCCTGCAGATGATCGAGATTTAATTGAAGGGGGATATGATAGTTCACCGTTAGATTTAGATGGAGATGGTGAAGATGATATTACTCATTCTGCAACAAAATCAAATGTAATAAATGTTTTTGATATGCTTAGTGCATTTGTTACTCCAAATGATTTTCTTTTTGTTTATACAATTGATCATGGATCTGTGCATAATAATGAATATTCCACACTTTGTCTATGGAATGAAGAAGAAATAAATGATTGGGAATTTGAAGAGTTGATTAATGATATTAATGCAAAAAAAATAAGTATTATTATGGGACAGTGTTATAGTGGAGGTTTTGTTGATAAATTCGAAAACATAGGTAAAGATGGAAGAATAATTGTATCTGCTTGTAAAACGGATCAACAATCCAGGGCAACTCATGATTTTCAATATGATGAATTTGTATATCATTGGACAGCCGCTGTTTTAGGTGAATATCCTAACGGAATAACAGTTAATGCCGATAGTAATAATGATGGATTTGTATCAATGTCAGAAGCTTTTGAATATGCGCATGATAACGATAATTGGGCATACCCAGGTCCAAACCATAGTGAAGATCCGCAATATTATTCACAACCTATATATTTAGGTGAGCAATTAAATTTATTTGGTTTTGAAGTAGATTCATATCAAAAAAATGAAACTGTAACTGATGGCGAACAAATTAATTTATTTGCTTATAATAATATAATAGCAGCAGGTTCTGGTAGTAATTATAAAATTAATAGTGGAGCTAATGTTAATTTTAAAGCTGGAAATGCTATAATATTAAAGCCTGGGTTTAGGACAATTTCAGGATCAAAATTTAGAGCATTCATTGAAGAACCATTTGATTTCCCTGTTTTTAAAATTGAAGGGAATTTTTTGGATTTATATAGTAAAAATAATATTAACAGTAATAAATTTAAAAACATCCAATTAATAGAAAATGATGACAAAACACAATCAATATCTGTATATCCAAATCCAACCAATGGAATACTATACATTTATAATGAGACACATAATATAACTAAGGTTGAAGTTTATTCTTATAATGGGGTTTTACTTTTAAACAAAAACTTAAAATCCCCAAAATTTGTTATTGACTTAAAATCACAACCTGATGGAATTTATTTACTTAAAATAATTTATGGCAAAAATAATAACATAGTTACTAAAAAAATAATCAAACAATGAAACGAAACATAGTAAAATTATTTTTGGGATTTATTTTAATATTCATTTTCACCCATTGTGATAAAATAAATGAAAAAGGGAAAGTTGTTTTTTACGGCTATCCAGATATAACAAATTGTATTGCCCCATATATTATTATTACTGTTAATAATGATTGTGTTGGTATTTTAATTGATCATTCTGATTCCATAACTATTGAAAAACCTATGGGGAGATATAATTATAGGGCAGAATTTGCTTGCAAGCAAGACCATAAAATTGGATACTGGGAAAATTCATTTGAAATAAAAAAAGACAATTGTACACAAATTTATTTGCATTTTTTTGATACTACTCAACCTTTTTATGCTTATTAACTTAGAACATGAAAACCCATTTTAAAATTATGTAATCATGAAAAAAATAATAATATGTTTTTGCCTGCTAATAATTTCATTTAACTTATCTGCTCAAAATAAAAATTCAAATAATTCAGCAAATAAATTGCTGAGTGGAATTGAAATTAGTGGTGGCAAATTATATTCACCTTACCGTTATTTTTTATTTTATAATGGATATGAAAACATAAATATTTCCATTTATCATACATTTTCAAACAATTTAGGTTTATCATTTAGCCAAAGTTATGGTAGAATGTTTGATGACCCTAAATATAATAGGGGGATAGTGTTTACGTCAACATTTAATTTTTCTGCTGATATACTGAAAATAAATGAATATCATATCACATTATATGCTGGTACTGGTCTTGAACAAATTCATCTTAAAGATTATATTTATGATTGTATTTATCCGCTGCAAAAGGATATATATGGTATTCCTATTCGATTAAAAATAGCGTTTGCTTACAATGTGAATAATAAGTTTTCAATTCTTGTTAATGCTATTTCCAGATACAGTTTTATGTACAATGATAAACCCAA